>JAZQIV010000118.1:0-58494 GCA_045541305.1 Acutalibacteraceae bacterium
TGCGTACCGCCCGCGTGGACGTAAGCAACGGAAGTGTTTTCGGGGAAACGGGCAAAACGGCGGATCTGCATGTTCTCGCCAATGGACATAACCTTTTCCTGCATGATTTCGGCAACCGTGAGGTTGGAGTTCGGATACGTGCAAGCTTTAAGAGCTTCCACATCAGCAGGATTCTGGGTAGCAACCGCTTCAGCCAGATTCTTCACCAAATCGGTGAAAGCATCGGTTTTCGCAGCAAAGTCGGTCTCAGCGTTGACTTCGATCACAACACCAACACCGTTAACGACCGTTGCATACGCAACGCCCATAGCAGCAACGCGGTCTGCTTTTTTGGCAGCCTTTGCAAGGCCCTTTTCACGCAGCCAGTCAACGGCCTTATCCATATCGCCGTCGGTCTCGGTCAATGCTTTTTTGCAGTCCATCATACCGACGTTGGTCATATCGCGCAGTTTCTTAACGTCTTGAGCAGTAAAAGCCATAGCTTGTATACCTCCTGTGATTATTCGGCAGCGGGAGCTTCGGCAGCAACTTCCTCGGTCGCTTCTTCAGCGGTTTCCTCGGCAGCAGCCTGTTCGCCCTGGCGACCTTCGATGATCGCGCTTGCCATAGCGCCGGCGATCAGTTTAACAGCACGGATGGCATCGTCGTTACCCGGGATGACGTAATCCACATCATCGGGATCGCAGTTGGTGTCCACGATTGCAACGATCGGAATACCGAGCTTCTTCGCTTCGGCAACAGCGATCTTCTCTTTGCGGGGGTCCACGATAAACAAAGCGCCGGGGATCTTGTCCATTTCTTTGATACCGCCGAGGAATTTCTCGAGCTTCTCAATTTCATGGTTGAGTTTGATAACTTCCTTCTTCGGCAACAGATCGAACGTGCCGTCTTCCGACATCGCTTTGAGTTGGTTCAAGCGAGCGATACGACCGCGGATCGTGCGGAAGTTGGTGAGCATGCCGCCCAGCCAACGTGCGTTAACAAAATAAGCACCGGCGCGGACAGCTTCTTCAGCAATGGAATCTTGAGCCTGCTTTTTGGTACCGACAAACAACACGGTTTTGCCTTCAGCAGACAACTCGCGGATGAACATGTAAGCTTCCTCGAGTTTGCGCACAGTTTTCTGCAGGTCAATGATATAAATACCATTGCGCTCAGTAAAGATGTACTGTGCCATTTTGGGGTTCCAGCGGCGGGTTTGGTGACCGAAATGGACACCGGCTTCCAGCAGCTGTTTCATGGATACGACTGACATTCGATTTCCTCCTTGGTTTTCACCTCTACGGGATCTGTCGGTCAAGATTGAAAGATTTTTTGACCGCATCTTCGGAATCACAAAATCGTGACACCACCGAAGCCAAAGGATACCCGTATGCATTTTGCCGTGATATTGTACCACAACGCCTTATAAATAGCAAGTGTTTTTTAAAATTTTTTTATTTTTTATGTATTACCGAAAATTCCGCTCAAAATGCTGCTTTTACGGCGTTTTCGGAAGGAATCAGTCGGGCAAGAACATACCGGTCGATTCACCAAAATGGTATGTTCCCCTATCACCTCAATTTCCTTCCATTCGATTACAATATCGTCTTCGCGCCAAAACAATCCCAAAAAGCCGGATTTACCGTAAATCACCAACGAAATCAATTGCGCGGAGCACGTGTCGAACTCCACGTCATCCACGTGTCCCAACCGTGTGCCGTCGCAAACGTTTATGACTTCTTTGTTGTGCATGTCCGTAATTCTGCAAAGCATATTCTTCTCCCCCTTTGTCACAATGTATTCAACGTACTTTTCAAAAATGCGTGTATGTAGAACCAAAAAACCGACAATACTGTTTGCACAGCAAGCAAGGAGTGAGCGGTTTTTGTACAATAAAGTGGAGATTTGCGGTGTCAACACATCAACCTTAAAGGTACTGACAGAACGTGAAAAGATCGAACTTCTCAAGCGCACACAAGCCGGCGACCGTTCTGCACGTGAGGAGCTGGTGAACGGCAACCTGCGTTTGGTGCTCAGCGTGATCCAGCGTTTCACGCAGCGCGGCGAAAATTTAGACGATCTCTTTCAGGTGGGATGCATCGGTCTGATTAAATCCATCGATAACTTTGACATTTCCCAAAACGTGCGTTTTTCCACCTATGCCGTTCCCATGATCATCGGTGAAATTCGCCGTTATCTGCGGGATAACAACGCCATTCGCATCAGCCGCAGTATGCGCGACACCGCCTACAAAGCTATGCAGGTCAAAGAAAAACTGACAAACAACATGAACCGAGAGCCTACCATTGAAGAAATCGCCAAAGAGCTGTCTTTGCCCAAAGAAGACGTTGTGCTTGCTTTGGAATCCATCGTAGACCCCGTTTCATTATATGAGCCGATTTATTCCGACGGCGGCGATACCATTTACGTGATGGATCAGATCGGTGACGGCAGCGATGACAAAAGCTGGCTGGATGAAATTGCTTTGAAAGAAGCCATCCGCAACCTCAGCGATCGGGAAAAACGTATTTTGAACCTACGCTTCTTCAAAGGCATGACACAAATTGAGGTATCAGCCGAAATCGGCATTTCACAAGCGCAGGTTTCGCGTTTGGAAAAAGGTGCGCTGGAACGAATCAAAAAGCAACTATAAATTCACGCGCTCCATATCCTTGCGCAAGCGCTTGATAATTTTCTTTTCCAACCGCGAGATGTAGGATTGTGAGATTCCCAGCATATCCGCCACCTCTTTTTGCGTGTGTTCTTGTTCGGTACCGATACCGAACCGTAACCGCATGATGGTTTGCTCGCGAGCAGACAGCTTGGAAACGCACTCTAACAACACATCTCGTTCCGCTTCCTGCTCCACCCCGCGATTCACAATATCGGGATCACTGCCGAGAATATCGGACAGCAAAAGTTCGTTGCCGTCCCAATCCACGTTAAGCGGTTCATCAATGGAAACCTCCGTTCGTGTTTGGGTATTCTTTCGCAAATACATGAGAATCTCATTTTCAATGCATCGCGAGGAATAGGTTGCCAATTTTATGTTTTTTTCGGGGCAAAAGGTTTTTACCGCCTTAATCAGCCCTATTGTACCAATGGAAATCAGATCTTCGATTCCCACACCGGAATTTTCAAATTTGCGGGCGATATACACCACCAACCGTAAATTATGGGTAATCAGAAGATCCCGCGCTTCTTCGTCACCCTCAGCCGCCAGCGCAAGAACCTCGCGCTCCTCCTGCGCCGTGAGCGGCGACGGCAACGTGTCTGCGCCGTTTATGTAAAATACGCCGTCGCCAAGAAAATTCAAGTGTAAAGATAAACGCCTTGCCACGGCGGCGATTACCCGATAAATCCAATCCATATCCCATCAACCCTTTCGTAAGCTATCACTTCCAACCAAAGCATCGTATTCACCGCGCAACAAACCATCGGATAGCGCCACATAGGTTCCGCTGATATCGGTCGTGTCACCGTTTGCAGAACGAAGTTCAACCTTTTGCGGTATAAAAGCCGGCAGCAAGCCATCCGTACCCATCGCATGGTATGGCACCATGCGAACGCGATTTTTTGTGACGACATCGGTTGCGGAATCCAAACGGCAAAGTGTTTCAAACAGCTCCGAAGAAATACAGCACCGCATTTTTTCACGTTCAACGATCACCACCGGGCTCCCCGAGAAGGGCTCCGTAACCTGCAAGCCCGTGTCGTAGAAAGCCCGACAAGCGCAGGTTCCGTTTTGATCGCGAATGCACAGTTCAAGCTCATGTCCTTCCGGCGCGCGCTTTCGTGTGATATACTCGTATAAGCAGGAAAAGCCATAGCTAACCGACGCCAAAAGCGCCAAGGTTAGCGGAGAAATATCAAAATACACCACACCGTTGCGTCCCAAAAGAAAATCGCTGTTTATAAACGATTGCAGAACGGTCACTACACCGGAAAACAATGCCGAAAAACAATATAAAACCGTCATCCGTAAAACAAGTCTTTTCCAACCGCTTGGCGAAAATGCAATTATAGTCATCAAGGCTGCGCCAAAAACATGAAGAATGAGTAATATCGGCGTTGGAAGAGATAATAAGAATAGAGCACACGCGGTTATCCCGCCCGATAATCCTCCAAGCACCACGCGAAAGCGGCGTGGCGTAAGCCGCAAAACACGAGCGGTGGCCGATAACAAAAGGGTATCGATAAACCAATTGACGGCTAACAAAATGTCCAAATAAACAATCGGCATACGCTCACCCCTTTTAAGAACAGTATACCGCTTTTACATGACGGAATATGCCGAAGCGTAGCACACGATTTTTCGGTCTTCTGTATTGAAAACGGTCGAAAGTCGAGGTATACTATACGTAACGAAAATGAAATGAGGGATCAACATGAACAAGAAAACCATTATCATTGTGGTAGCCATCCTCGCCGTTGTCGGTTTAATCGCCGGCTTTGCCACTTCCACGTATAATAGCTTGGTGGATGCAGAGGAAAACGCCAACGAAAAATTTGCCACAGTAGACACCATGCTCACCCGTCGTGCCGATTTGATCCCCAATCTGGTAAACACCGTTAAAGGTTACGCCGCGCACGAATCGGCTATTTTCACCGCCTTGGCGGAAGCACGCGCTAAGCTTGCTTCCAGCACAACACCCGAAGAAACGTTGGAGGCGAACACCGAACTGGAAAGTGCTCTCAGCCGTTTGTTGGTTGTGGTGGAGAATTATCCCGATCTGAAAGCAAGCACACAGTTTATCGCTTTGCAAGATCAACTGGAAAGCTCGGAGAATCGCATTGCCGTCGCCCGCATGGATTACAATGAAGCCGTGAAGGAATACAACACCACCATTCGCAAATTCCCCAAAAGCATGTTCGCCTCCCTTTTCGGATTCGAGAAAAAAACGATGTACGAGGCACCTGCCGGTGACAACGAAGCACCGACCGTGGAGTTTTAACAGCGTATGAAACGAGTGTTTGCGCTATTTTCTTTTCTTTTATTCATCACGGTTCTCTTTTCCGCCTGCACCGAAACCGAAGCCGCTGTTCAATGGCAACAGCCGACCGAGCGTTTTTTTGTTAACGATTTTGCCAATGTCATTGACGAGCAAGATGAAACCGATATGTTCAACACCGGTGTGGCTTTGTTTGAAAAAACAGGTGCGCAGGTCGTAGTGGTCACATTAGATACCATCAACGGCGAAGATATTGATCAATTTGGTGTGTACCTTGGCCGTGAATGGGGAATCGGCGATGCCGAAAAAGACACCGGTATTTTGCTGCTGCTCGCTATGGAAGAACGCGAAGTCGCGATTTCGGTTGGCTATGGGCTGGAAGGCGCGGTCACCGATGCACAATCCGGCTTGTTTTTGGATACCTATGCCCTTCCCTATTTTGAGCACGACGACTATTCTGCCGGACTTGCCGCTACTTATGATGCCTTAGTAAACGAAGTGTATCTGGAATTCGGCATGGAGGCAGACCCGAATTACGTTCCCATTGAGCAAGTGGAAGAGGATGCCGAGCCGTCGGCAATATTTTTGATGATTCTGTTGGTAATCCTGTGTATTATCAGCCTTTCTATGCAGCGGCTGCGCCACACCCATCCCGGCTTTTTCATCACACCTACCATCCATGGAGGATTCCATCACCGTGGTGGTGGCGGTGGCGGATTTGGCGGGTTCAGCGGTGGGGGCGGCAGTTTTGGCGGCGGCGGCGCGTCCCGCGGTTTTTAACGTAAAAAAAGAGAGTGCATATTGCACTCTCTTTTTTATTGGTTATGTTTTTGCTGGTAAGCGGTAGGCGTTACACCTTTCACCTCTTTGAACACACGTGAAAAATACAAGGGATCAGCAAACCCAACCGAGCTTGCCACTTCGCTGATGGTTAAGCCCGCGCGCTGTAGTAATGCACACGCTTCATTGATGCGATAACGTTTTAAGTATTCATGCGGCGATAATTCAAACTTCTCCATAAAAGCACGATATAATTGACTGCGGCTGATACCAACGTAAGAGGCGATGTGGTTCACCTGAATATTTCCCGCAAAATTGTATTGAATGTACCGCAGCGCCTGCATCAAATAATCCTGAACATCTGCCAAGCGATCGTTGCCGCCGGTGATGCGCATCAACTCCGCCAAAAACAGATACAAGTACCCCGCCATATCGGCATCCGCTGCCGGTGTATTGCCACTGGAACGGTAAATGTTCAAAAGCAGCTCCGGCAACCGTCCAACCGAATCCGGATGCAATACCGGCGTGCTTTTGGAAAAGCCGGTGGCTCTCAGCATGCGGCGTGCTTCGGTACCGTTAAAGCCAACCCATGAATACTCCCACGGGTCAGCCTCGTCGGCAACGTAGGTTGCGGTATTCATCGGATATATTAAAAACAAATCCCCTTCGCGCAGCGTATAGGTTGTGCCGTTATAGGTGTAATATCCCGTTCCGGAATGAACGTAATGCACCAGGTAATGATCCCGCAGTGCAGGGCCCCATTTATGACCACCCACACAGCGCTCGTATCCTGTGTTGTACACCGCCAGCGCTAAATTTTCTTTCAAAGTATCCTTAAAAGCAAATTTGGATTCCGCCATAACCGCACCACCTTTTGCATTGACTTTACCACACTTTGCAACATTTGTCCATGCCTATGATAAAAGTAATCCTTTATTTTCGTAAGAAAGTTTTGTATAATAAGATCATAAAAGTGATAACGGAGGTTTTATTATGAGCAATACGCAAGCCATCCTCTCACAATTGCAAGGCGGCGCTTTTGATTCTACCTTTTGCAAGCTGTACGGCGAAAATGCCATTCCGTATCAGCGTGGGCGATATATCAACGCTGTCAATCAATTCGTCTCCTTGTACGGCGACGATAATGACATTTGGCTGTTTTCCGCACCCGGTCGCACGGAGATCGGTGGCAACCACACCGATCACAACCACGGCTGTGTGTTGGCGGGCAGCGTCAACCTGGACGTCATTGCCGTTGTGTCCCCTACCGCAAAACAAACCATCGAAATCAAATCCGAAGGGTATCCGGTGGATTGTGTGGATCTTTCAGATCTGTCGGTGCAGGAGGCCGATTACAACCGTTCCGGCGCATTGATTCGCGGTGTGGCAGATCGTTTTGCTCAACTCCAATTCAAAATCGGCGGTTTCCGTGCTTACACCACGTCCAACGTACTTAAAGGCTCCGGCCTTTCCTCCTCTGCGGCGTTCGAAGTCCTGGTAGGCACCGTCCTCAGCCATCTGTATAACAATGGTGAGGTTGATCCCGTTGAGATCGCCAAGATCGCGCAATATGCCGAAAACGTCCATTTTGGTAAACCGAGCGGATTAATGGATCAGATGGCCTCTTCGGTTGGTGGCATCATCACCATTGATTTTGCCGATACCAACGCACCAATCATCCGCTCTGTCCCCTTTGATTTTGCAGCCAGCGGATACGCGCTGTGTATTGTGGACGTGGGCGGCAACCACGCCGATCTCACACATGAGTATGCGGCTATCACAACCGAAATGCGTGCCATTTCCAATGACTTGGGCGTGGATTTCCTTCGCGAAACCAACTATGAAGCGCTGCTGGCACACATTCCTGCACTTCGTCAAAAGCACGGCGATCGCGCGGTACTGCGTGCTTTGCACTTCCTTGGCGATAATGAACGCGTTGCCAAAGAAGTGGCTGCACTGGAAAACAACGATTTTGATACCTTCCGTAAATTGATTGTTGAATCGGGTCACTCTTCGTTTGAGTACCTGCAAAACATTTATGCCGGCGACAATGTCCGTCAACAAGATATTTCGCTTGCTTTGGCTTTGGCACAGCGTGTGCTAACCGATAAGGGTGCGTGGCGTGTTCACGGCGGCGGTTTTGGCGGCACCACACAAAACTTTGTGCCGTTGGAGCTGGTAGAAGAGTTTACAAACACCATGGAAGCTGTGTTCGGCAAAGATTCCTGTCACACGCTGTCCATCCGCCCTTGCGGCGGGATTTGTATCGCGAAATGAGGTATTCATATGGCTGAATTAAGAAAGAATCCGTTAACCAACGATTGGGTCATGATTGCGTCGCATCGTCAGAACCGTCCCCAAATGCCGAAAGATTATTGCCCATTCTGTCCCGGATCAGGTAAAGTTCCGGATCATTACGACGTATACAAATACGATAACGATTTCCCCGCACTTTCGCAAAATCCACCGCAGCCGGATGACGTTGCCAACGATTTCTTCGAAACCGCTCCGGCCTACGGTAAATGTGAAGTAATTCTGTATTCCCCGGAACACACCGTCACGCTTCCGGAACTTCCCACACCTCACATCCGTAAACTGGTGGATTTGTGGGTGGAACGTTACGAGGAAATTTCCAAAGATGAAAGCATCAAGTATGTCTTCATTTTTGAAAACCGCGGCGATGTGGTCGGCGTTACCATGCCGCATCCGCATGGCCAAATTTACGGCTATTCATTTATACCGAAAAAACTCGAACTCAGTTTATCAAACGCCAAGGCGCATATGGAACAAAAACATTCCTGCTTGTTCTGTGACATGCTGAAAGCGGAACTGGATTTTGAACAGCGTATCATCTTCCGCAACGAGCACTTCACCGTGTTTTTACCGTTTTTCTCGGAATATCCTTACGGTGTGTATATCATGAGCAACCGTCATGTAGCAAATATCGCCGAGTTTTCCGATGCAGAGCGTACAGCGCTCGCTGAAACACTGCGCCGCACGACAGGCATGCTGGACAGCTTGTTTGGCTATAAATTCCCATACATGATGTGCATGTACAACGAGCCCGTCAACGGCGAGGACGCTTCGGAGTACTATCATTTCCACATTGCCTTTTATCCGCCGATGCGCAGCGCTGATAAGATCAAATATAACGCCTCCAGCGAAACGGGTGCCTGGGCCCATTGCAACCCAACCTGCCCGGAAGAAACCTCCAAAGAGCTGCGCGAAGCATACGCACGGTTTATGAACGAATCCAAATAAAAAGAAGCGATGTATGGATATCATACATCGCTTCTTTTTCGGCAAAGAAAAAGGCCGCTCTTTCGAGCGTCTTTTTTTTGCAATTAGTTTTCGCCTCTCATGCTGGCGAAGCACTCGCTGCAGTATACGGGGCGATCCTCACGGGGCTTGAAAGGAACAGTCGCTTCTTTGCCGCAGTTCGCGCAAATAGCGGTGTGCATTTCTCTTTCAGGTCTCGCAGCATTTTTCCGAGCATCGCGGCAAGCCTTGCAGCGCTGGGGCTCATTCACAAAGCCTTTTTCCGCATAGAACTCCTGCTCACCGGCGGTGAACACAAATTCTGCGCCGCATTCCTTGCAAACCAGGGTCTTGTCTTCGTACATGTGTCATACCTCACTTATAATATTGTCTGCCATGCAACAGAATAAGATCGGCACCTTAAAAAAAGTACGCTCTAATTGGGCTGCCCGGCATATTGAAAACGGTACGATCCGTTTACAACCAAACATCATACGTGGACGATCATTTTGCGCCGTACACGCTGCAGTGCGTTATCTACTGCTTTTTCGCTGATTTCCAATCGTGAAGCAATTTCCCGATAAGAAAAACCGTTTAGGTGTGTCATTAACACGCGGTATTCCAAAGCTGTCAATCGCTCGCGCAATCGTTTTGCCAATTGCTCCGCTTCTTCCTGCCGTACCACGACCGAAACAGGATCGGCATCCACCGCTTCCAATTCCGAAAGCTCGTCCTCATGATTGAGTGACTCTGCTTCCACCCCGCGACGCCGCAAAGCGGAAATCATGCGGTTACGCATGCAGGCATATGCATACGTGCAAAAAGTAACGTTTTTTTCGGCGGTGTAGGTTTGAACTGCGGATAACAGCCCCAGCAACCCTTCCTGAATCAAATCCTCCGAATCCAATAAACCTCGATGGAATTGAGCGGATAAGGCACGCAGCATAGGGGTGCAGCGCGATACCAAACATGCGAATGCATCGTCATTACTTTCACGCGATAACTGAATCAATGCCTCATCACTGAGACTGTGTAAGTCATTCGTAACGGCATTCAAAATGATACCACCTCAAGAGTAACACACCATAACAGGTTCAGTATAACTGCACAAAATTGAAAAGTCAACACTTTTTTAAAAATTTTTATTCACTTTGTGAAAAAACCGTCAAAATAGTAAAAAACTTTTCTGCGTTTTGCATAAATCGACCAAATCAGACATCTTTTTCCATTAGATATTGATGAATAGCAGCTGCTGCTTTTTTGCCGGCGCCCATTGCCAAAATGACGGTTGCCGCACCCGTTACCGCGTCACCACCTGCATAAACGCCTTCACGCGTGGTCTGCATGGTTTCCTCGTTAACGACCAATCCCCCGCGCCGCGTGACTTCCAAACCCTTGGTTGTCGTGCGGATCAACGGATTGGGTGTGTTCCCGATCGCGGCAATCACCAAGTCAACCGGTAACGGATGATTACTGCCTTCCACCGCACGCGGACGGCGTCTGCCGGATTCGTCCGGTTCACCCAATTCCATCGTAACACATTCAAGCGAAGATACAAAGCCTTGTTCATCGCCATGAACGGCTACCGGTGCAGTGAGAAATAAAAATTCAATGCCTTCTTCCTTGGCGTGATGTATCTCTTCCAAACGAGCGGGCATTTCCTCTTCCCCGCGTCGATACACAATATATACATGCTCAGCTCCCAGACGCTTGGCGCAGCGTGCTGCGTCCATGGCGACATTACCGCCGCCGACAACCGCTACACGTTTTGCACGCGGTACAGGGGTATCGTATTCTTTGCGATACCCTTTCATCAAATTGATACGCGTTAAAAATTCATTGGCAGACATAACGCCCAGTAAGCCCTCACCGGGGATTCCCATAAAGCTCGGCAAACCCGCGCCGCTACCGATGAACACCGCTTCATAGCCTTGCTCAAACAATTCGTCCACGTCCACGATTTTGCCAACCACCATATTGGTGCGGATCTCTACACCCGCAGCGATCAGCGAATCGATCTCGCGCCGGACAATCGTTTTCGGCAATCGGAATTCAGGAATACCATACATCAGCACCCCGCCGGCTGTGTGAAACGCCTCGAACACAGTAACCGTATATCCTAAAGCATTCAAATCACCCGCACACGTTAAACCGGCAGGCCCGCCGCCCACCACCGCCACGCGGTGGCCGTTGCGGGTAACTGCCGTGAAGTCACCGGTACCGTGTTGCATATGATAGTCAGCCGCAAAGCGTTCCAAACGACCGATCGCAACGGGCTCTCCTTTGATTCCGCGAACACATTTGGACTCACATTGATTCTCCTGCGGGCAGACCCGACCACAAACGGCCGGCAAAGCGTTTGTACCGCGAATCACTTGATACGCACCTTCAAAATCACCGTTTGCTATATGTGCAATAAAATCGGGTATTTGTACGTTCACGGGGCAACCGGATACACAGGGGCGGGTTTTGCAGTTCAGGCAGCGCTGCGCTTCCGAAACAGCCATTTGAGCCGTGTAGCCCTGTGCCACTTCTTCAAAATTGGTAGCACGAACATGAGGTGCTTGTTCCGGCATCGGTGTTTTATTTGTTTGTTGATTGATCGCCATTACACTTCTCGCCCTTCCGTAAATGCCATATGGCATTCGTGCTCTTGCTCTTTGTACTGACCCAAACGGTGCATTGCTTCGTCCCAATCCACCTCGTGGGCATCAAATTCCGGTCCGTCCACACACGCAAATTTCACCTGACCACCGACCGTTAAACGGCATCCGCCGCACATACCGGTGCCGTCCACCATAATCGGGTTCATGGAAACAATGGTTTTGATACCGTAAGGCTTTGTAACATTCGCCACCGCACGCATCATTGGAAGCGGTCCGATGGCAATGACCATATCGTACGCTTCACCGGCATCCAGCAATTCTTGCAGCTTCACGGTGACGAAGCCCTTGTTACCGTTGGATCCATCATCCGTCATCACAAACAACCGATCGCTGACAGCGCCCAGCTCTTCTTCCAGCATAATGATATCACGGTTGCGGAAACCGGCAATCATGTCGACATGAGCACCCAAACGGTGCAAAGCTTTGGCTTCCGGGTACGCAATGGCGCACCCCACACCGCCGCCAACTACCGCCACACGACGATAGCCGTCCAGCTTAGTCGCTTTACCTAAGGGACCCACCACGTCCAGAATACTGTCACCAACCGACAAGGTATCCAGCAAAGCGGTGGTCTTTCCCACCTTTTGATACATAATGGTAATGGTGCCTTTTTGGGGATCCTCATCCGCTAACGTCAGCGGAATACGCTCCCCCGTTTCGTTCACACGTAAAATCACAAATTGCCCCGCTTTACCCTTTGCAGCAATGAGCGGAGCATCAATTTCCATCAATGAAACAAAGGCGTTTAACGCCCTTTTACCGACAATTTGAAACATACAGTTCACCTCTATTCTTTATATATTATCACACGCTTTTTCAAAAAGCAATGCGATTCGGCCACATTTTGAAAACAAAGTATCCATACACCAAGATAAGAATTCAAAAATTCTTGATTTTTTTGTAAAAGAAAGCTTGACAATCGATTATTTCCATGGTATAGTAACACTTGCGTTTTGACGCGGGGGAATTCCCGAGTGGCCAAAGGGGGCAGACTGTAAATCTGTTGTCAGTGACTTCGGTGGTTCGAATCCACCTTCCCCCACCAAAACAAAGAGCACCGCCTATTAGCGGTGCTCTTTGTTTTTCTAAAGTCGGTTTTTGTTATCTTATGACCATTTTCCAACGAGGGATTCGACTTCGTAATATTTGGCCATGGCTTTGTTGATCCAAGAATTGTACTCATGCAAATATGTGGAACCGTAAAATGCATTGTATTTGGTCCCCACCGAGAAAAGCGACACCTTGATGTTAAGATTTCCCGCCTCTTTGCATTCATAAATGAATTCTTCGTTGGCCTGCACGCTGATGCTGCTGTTATAAATATCGTTTAAGCCCACCATATAGTGGTACACAGTAAACAGCGACAGGATCGCAACGCAGGTTACCAGCAACGTCTTATAGTTGCTCCAAACAACCTCTTCGAACAAGGTACCGCACGCCAAGATTAAAAGAAGCGCGGTAAACGCCGAAGAACGCAATGGATAATACGCCGCAAACGTGAGCATGAAATTGGCACCAAGTGCGCCCAATACAAAGGCAAGCGAAAGGAAAATACGCTTTTTAGAAGCTTTGATGGATACCGCCAACACCAGCAGCACAACAAAAATTATCAAAAGAATACGATATTCATACAGCACCTTCAGTGCACCCACAAAATTCTCGCGCAACGTTTGGAACGAGAACTCCGCTTTTTTGTTGGTGCGTTCGCCCGGCGAAAGAAATATCGACACAAATCCCAGCATCGACAAGACAATGCTGACAAGGTAGTGCACGCGGAATTTCTTTTTCTGCTGAAATTTCAAGAACAATACCAGCAGAACCGCGATGCCGATAAACGCGGCCGAACCGTTTTCCGAATAGGCACCGGCAATGACACTCACTAACAAGTGAAGCACGATAACCCAAATTTTAGTGGTGGGCCTGTCGTACAGATAGTCCAGGATAAAAGGCAAGAGAAATAAAAGGCCGAAAACGAATGCCCACAAATAGTTGCAAGCACCGGCAATCCACAAGTTGACCTGCCCAAAAACCAATTCGAACATCCAAATACAGCCGAAAATTGCCACAAGCAACAGATTGTTGTGTTTTTCAGGTTTCTTACAGATATAATACATCAAGAAAATCTGCAGCACAAACATCAAGGAGTTTACAACGTTAAAAACCATTTTGGGTAAAATGATCATCAAATACACAAAAAAGTGCGCCACTACTCGACCGTTTGAATGTGTGGCGTGCCCTTTAAGAGCCGTGAATATTTGAGAAAACTCCGTCATTCTTTCACCGTTGTAGGCGCTGAAATTGAAGCTGAAGTCATCCGCAACCATTGGGGTAAAAATGTTACACAGTAATATACCGATAAAAAAGCAAAAAAGAATCAAAATCAGAATCTTTTTAGACTCGTTAATTTTCTGCATTCAACCACACTCCTACTGCTTGTCAGTTTAGCATACCACCCATTTCTTGTCAAGGCGTGACCTTATAGCACAACTTGACAGAGCGGGATTTTAAAGGTATATTATAAACATATATAAAAATTGAATTCACACAAAAAGGACGATGAACATGACAGGGCTTTTATCGGTCGTTATACCGGCTTATAACGAAGAGCAAATGATCGAAAAAACAGCAGATTGCATACATGCCATTTTAAGCGATGCGAGCATTAACCACGAGATCATCTTTGTGGATGACGGTTCCAAAGACACAACCTATGCCAAAATCTTGAAAGTCGCTTCTGCCATGACTTGTGTCAAGGGTGTAAAATTCTCGCGGAATTTCGGCAAGGAAGCCGCCATTTGCGCCGGCTTATCCAAAGCGCAAGGCGATTGTAGTGTTGTGATTGACTGTGATTTACAGCACCCGCCGGAGAAAATCGTGGAAATGTACTCGCTTTGGCAACAAGGCTACGAGGTGATTGAAGCCGTTAAGAGTGACCGCGGACAAGAATCGTATGCTCACAAGCTTTGTGCCAACGCTTTTTACAGCGTGATCAGCAAAACCACGAAGATTGATATGCGCAATGCATCTGACTTTAAGCTGATGGATAAAAAGGTTGTGTTGGCGATCATCAACATGAAAGAACGCAACTCGTTCTTCCGCGCCTTAAGTTCTTGGGTTGGATTCAAAACGACACAGATCGAATTTGAGGTTCAGGAAAGAACGGTCGGCACATCGAAATGGTCTTTGTGGTCTTTGGTTAAATATGCCATTTCAAATATCACGTCCTTTTCCTCCTTCCCCATGCAGTTGACCACCATTTTGGGGGTTATCATGTTCCTTGTCGCCGTCGTGATGGGGGCCATCTCGCTGATCCAAAAGTTTTTGGGCTACTCACTCGGCGGCTTTACGACCGTTATTCTGCTGTTGCTCTTTTCAAGCAGTATCATCATGTTCTCGCTGGGTATTATCGGGTACTATCTTTCCAAAATCTACGATGAGATTCAATCACGGCCGAAATATATTGTTTCGGAAACCTGTGGCGACAACACGAACGCTTAATATTTTCTAAAAAAAGCCGGTCCAAACGGATCGGCTTTTTTGTTTTTTATTTTCCTGCACCGAGCAGTTTAATACGGTCTACGGCAAAACGTTTCACACGTTCGATGGGGTCTTTCATAAACAGATCCAAAGCATAGATCGCGGGGTCAACCTCGCGAATGCCATCCAACAAAGCAAAGCAAATATCCGTGCCGAAATTCACCTTGCGGATACCGGCTTGGATGGAAGCCGCGATCTGGTCATCCGGCACACCGGAACCGCCGTGCAGCACCAGATGAGCCGATTGACCCGCGTGCAACTCGCGGATGCGATCAATGGCAAGAACGGGCGCTTGTTTGTAGTGACCGTGCGCTGTGCCAACGGCAACCGCCAAAGCCGAAACACCCGTTCCTTCCACAAAGCGAGCCGCTTCATCAACACGGGTGTAATCGGTGCTGACACCGTCTTTGGCGGCACCAACGTGACCCAATTCACCTTCCACAGTGATCCCAATTTCTTTTGCCATTTCCACCACGGCGCGTGTTTTGGCGATATTTTCTTCCAGCGGATCTTGCGATGCATCGATCATAACACCGGTGGCGCCGTAACGGAATGCACGCAGCACTTCCGGAACACCAGCACCATGATCCAGGTGGAACGCTGCCGGCACTTTCAATTCATCAATTGCCTGCAGGATCATAGGTGCCACATAGTGTGCATTTTGCGAATCAAACAAGCGGCTGTACATCTGGAAAATAACAGGTGCTCCGGTTTCGGCCGCCGCATTCATAACGCCCAAGACGGTTTCCAGGTTATAGACGTTAAAAGCCGGGACGGCAAAGCCACCCTGTTCACCCAAATCCAAAATTTCTTTTAATTCGTAACGCATGATAAGGCCCTCCTGTTAATCAAACTCAAATACTTGTTTTAACAACGGTTGCGCCCCTGTAACGGGGTCTTTTTCCATAATCAGAATGTCGGCCATGTACTCATCCCATTTGGCAACAATCGGGCTATCGTTTTGCGTTTTCGCGGCAAATTCCACACCGTTTTTACATTCGTAATACCCAAACAATTCGTTGCCCACATTCCAAATGGTATAGTTACAAATACCGGCCTCGCGCAGCAGTTCTTTCATTTCCTGCGGCAGATTGTCGTGGCGGCGGATATATTCTTCCAAACTACCATCCTTAATCGTAGCTTTCCAAGCATACTTTTCCATTTGATTTCCTCCTTAGAAATGGTTATTCGCCGGATTTTCGATACACCGACGGGGCGACACCGTACTGCCGCTTAAAGGCTCTTGTGAAACACGATAACGTGTCAAATCCTGCTTCACACGCAATCTCCGCAATACTGCGATCGGTGTGTTGTAACAAGTATTCCGCAAAATTTAATCGCGCTTGTGATATAAATTGTTGCGGAGACATATCCGTGAATGCATAGAAATAGCGCCGTAACGTGGCAGTACTGACAAAGCTTTGTTTGGCGAGATTTGCAAGCGTAAGCGTATGGCTGTCGCCGATATGCGTGGATATAAACTCCAGAGCGGGCAACAGCTTGGCAAACGATTTTTTGCGGGTACGAATCCCATTATCGCGCTCAAACGGCAAACGGGAGAATTCTAAAATCAATTGCTGTAACAAAACACTCGCATAGCGATGTGAGTGTTTCTCACCACATTCGTATTCGGCAATACAACGATGCAAAATTTCCGCCAGATGCGGATACTCACTCGGCGAAAAAACGCCGCTGAAATGCACGTCCTTTTCGATCAAAGTGCAGAGGGCTGTATCCCCTTCCACTAACCCTTTGTACGGATCAAACGAGAGGTATTTCCAACACCCGGGGTCGTTTGCATCGCTGTTGGACAGATGCGGTTGAAACGGTAAAACAACCTGGATGTCACCCGCCGTGTAGGAATAGCAACGGTTTTCGATAATACACGTGCCGCGACCTTTCACGCAAATGCCAATTTCCAGGCAACGGTGGAAGTGCAAGGCTGTGATCGCATCGGTACTCAGCATATACGATTTGTCGGTAAAAGTCAAACGCTCTGTGTTACCCAAATAGACAGGACTATAATAACTTACCTTATCCGAAACCAGAGTATAATGCAACACAATCACCTTCTAATGATTGATTTTGTCAAATATATGAAAGAAATTCGGTTGTCTTCTCCCCTGCCTTTGTTGTATGTTCAAAGAAAAGGGGGTTAACCGTATGATACAATTTAACCGTGCAGAATTGCGTGATAAAATCGAAGGCTGCTGGATGGGTAAAAACATCGGTGGCACGATGGGCGCTCCGTACGAAGGAAAAACCGAGATGCAGGATATTCGCGGTTTTGCTTCTGCGAAGGGCGATCCGTTGCCGAACGACGATCTGGACCTGCAGCTGGTTTGGCTGACTGCCATGGAAGACGTCGGGCCGTACAGCTTGTCTGCCATGGATCTGGCAGAATACTGGATTTCCTACATCGGGCCGCATTGGAACGAATACGGCATTGGCAAAAGCAACCTGCGCATTGGTCTGCAGCCGCCGCTCTGTGGCAGCTGCAACAACGATTGGGCACACTCTAACGGTGCGTGGATACGCACGGAAATCTGGGCGTGTTTGGCACCCGGCAATCCGGACGTGGCGATTCAATACGCGTTTAAGGACGCTTGCATTGACCACGGCATGGGCGAAGGCACCTTTGCGGCCATCTTCTGTGCTGCTTTGGAAAGCGCTGCGTTTGTGGAAACCGACCTTCGCCGGCTGATCGATATCGGGTTATCAAAAATCCCGCAAAACTGCCGCGTGGCACGCGCTGTCAATCTCCTGCTCAAATCATACGATGAAGGGTTGGATTGGAAAACCACGCGAAATTTGTTGGTGGAGGATTCCACCGATCTGGGTTGGTTCGAAGCACCTGCAAACGTTTCGTTTGCATTGCTGGGCTTGTTATACGGCGATGGTGATTTCAAGAAATCCATGATCACCGCCATCAACTGCGGCGACGATACCGATTGCACCGCTGCTACGTTGGGCTCTATCCTGGGTATCATCCACGGCAAAAGCGGTCTGCCCGCCGATTGGTGCGATTATATCGGCGAAAAGATCATCACTATTTCCATCGATAAAGGCACGCGCTATGACATTCCGAAAACATGTACCGAGCTGACAGATCGCGTGATGAACCTGATTCCCGTTGTTGCTGCTGCTAAAAAAACAAACGTTGTGCTGACAGAAAGCGAAACCGCAATTGACCGCACAGGATTGTCCGCGCTGGATGATCCGGCAGCCGGCAAGGCTCTTTGCAATCGCTCGGAATATTCCTTCGATACGAACCTGGGGTTTGCAACCGCAACCGTATCGTATGATCGATTTCCTCGCTTACATCCCGGTGAGTCGTTAAAGGTCAAGCTACACTTTCTTAACCGCTTTGGCATTCCGCACAACTTATCCGTGCGTTTTGTGTTGCCCGACGGTTTTACTGTGGGCGGTGACAAAAGCGTGTATTTGCAGCATTTAAGCGCCCATAACGGCCTTATTGGTGCCGGCGATGCCGAGTACACGATCACCGCCGGCGAGCATACCGAAAGCTACAACCGTGTAATCGTGGAAGTAATCGCGGAGGGGCGGCCGTCGATCGGACTTTTGGAAATGGTGATTCTTGGCTGATAGCCTTTTTATCAAAACGATTACAATAATCGAAATACGCAAAGTGAAATAAGCGGGTGGATAGTCCAAGGTGGCTATCCACCCGCTTATTGTTTTACAGCTCAATACCGCTGAGTTCGAGGTACCGTTTTACTTCGGGCGGATACAGTTCATAAGGATGTGTTCCTTCGAACGGAATCTCGCCATACATGGCGGCAACAATCGCCTCCATGGTGAAAGGACTGGGATTATACGCATTGATAAAGGTAGAAAAGGCTGCGTAGAAATCGTAGTACATAAAGGGAGAACCAAGACCCACTCCGACCGATTTTTCGGCACCGGCCGTCAAGGCTTGGTGGAATACGTTGATTTGGTCATCGTGGAAGGACGGTAAACCGCCACCACCGCGCATAATGTATCCGGCATAAATGATCAAATCGTTATTCGCTGCCAATTCCTCGATTTCTGCACAGGAAATATAATCCTTCAGACCATGTTGCAAATGTACCTTTGCCCCACGTTTTTCGAAGGCGGAAGCCATCACGTCCAGCCGCTTATACGGAAGCGTTTCGTGGCCCGTGTAGATGATAGCAACGTTGCGAATGGCTTCCTGCTTGAGCGGGAACAGGTTGTTCTTATCGCACACCAACGTGACTGCTTTTTCGGCAACCTTTTTATTGAATGCTTGCGTACGACGAATGCAGTCTTCCAGTTCATCATCGCTGTCATTGGTGATTTGATAATCATCATCAAATACACCGAGTTTTTCTTTGAGATCCAACACACGTTGACAAGCATCGTCGATACGCTCCATCGGAATCTCACCGCTGAGGACGGCTTCTTCAATGGCTTCAAAATATCCGTCACGAACCGCCAAAACAACGTCGTTACCGGCTTTGATTGCTTCCACGTACACACGGTTCAAATCGCCGTTAAACATGGCAAGCAGGCTCTTCATGGTGATGCCGTCGGTGATCGCAACACCTTTAAAGCCCATCTCCCCTTTCAGCAGTTCCGTGATTACTTTATACGAAACAGTTGCGGGGCGATAATGTCCGTTCACTTTGCTGTTATCGTACGCCGGGAATGCGGTGTGGGCGATCATGACCGAGTCAACACCCGCATCGATCATTTGCTGGAAAACCTTGCCGCGTTCTTGCTTCCATTCTTCGTAAGGCAGCACCATCATATTTGCGGCTGTATGTGCATCGCGATATTCAAACGGATCGTGACCGGGGAAATGCTTGGCCGTTGCTGCACAACGTTTGGATTGAATACCCTTCATATCGGCAATCGCCATGCGTACCAAACGCTCGGGATTATCTGAATAACGGCGACCCAAGCAGATGGAGCTGAAACGGCTCGGCAGATCCACCTCCGGCGACCACAGCCAGTTTGTGCCGACGAATTTCAAATGCTCGGCACGGAGCACACCGGCTTCGTACGCAATCTCTTCCGAATCCGTTGCTCCCATGGTAACAGGGTCCATGATAAACGGAAACTCGCTAAAGCTGTTCATGATACCGTTGGTGGAATCCATTGCGGCCATGACAGGCACTTTGAGTTTCGTGTTCATATCCTTCAAAAAGGCATTCCATTTTTTGCGGTTGGTGATTTCTTCACTGGCCGCTTCATCATTCATGTTGATAACGCCCATTTCGATGTTACCAAGACTCCACACAAAACCGTACGGATATTTTTCCAGGTCCAGCAAATCGTGATTCATACCTCTACCAAGAGCGGTCTGTCCGATTTTCTCACGTAACGTTAATTCGCTTAATAAAGGTTTACGCATCGTCATTTTCTCCCATCTCTTGTGCATCTAACATTTGTTTGCGGCGAATCAGCAACACAGTTACCAGCACAGCGACCGCTACCAGTACAATACCGCCAATCACAATCAACCACACACCATTGCCGCCATCGTCGCGCGGCGTAACGTTGCTGTTAACTTCGGTTGTTGTCACATTGGCATCATTTGATTGTGTTGAAAGGGTAACTTCAACATCGGAAGTACTCTGAGTTTCACCATTCTGGGTTTTAGAGGCTGTAGTTTTCGTTCCGGTTTTCGTGGGTGAAGCGCCATCTTTAGTGGTAGTGGTAACACGATTTTCAGCAGTAGTCGTAGTTGTGGTTTTTTTGGATGTTGTCGTTGTATTTGAAACAGCGATCGGCGTATGTAAACCCGTGTCTTTTACAGCTTTAACAATCTCATTCAAATCAAAGGATTCGCTCGCCACTTTCAACATCGATTGATACTTGGAATTCTGTGAACCAATTAATGTGAATTTACTGTTCGCATCCACGGTTGTTGAAGTTTCCCCTATCACCGACTGCGGTTGCTGCCACTGTTCAAAGCTGTACGAATAAGCAGGAGCTTCTCCCCAACGGGCAAACTCGACGCTGGCGTTCAAGAAATAATAGTGGTTCTTATCAATCGTTGTTTTTGCACGCAGTGATTTCAAGGAAGCTTGCGGCATAACATAAGCAGCACCTTGAGCACCGTTATGGAACATGGTGTTGTTGGAAATGGTCATTTTCCAAATCGGCGAATTATAGCCGTACGCTAAAATATCGGTAGCCGCCAACTTGCCGGGACGTGCATCTGTTCCCCATCCCTCACCTTGATTTAAGAGAATATTATCGATGAACAACAAATTGTTAACACCATTGCCGGAGCTGGCTGCTCCGCTCCAAATTTCCAAAGCCTGCGTATTGGTCACAAAAACGTTCTCTTTAACCGTAATATTGCGCCAAATGCCGTCGTTGTTTTTAATATTTGATCCACCATGGCCTTGACAAGTAAATGCTACATCATACGTATCTCTGAAAACGTTACGTTCCACCTGAACGTTCACACCACCATCGTACAACTCAATGGCGTTACCGGCTTTAGTAAAGTTTGCTTCATCAATCACGCAGCCGCCGATGTTGTCAAACACGCAGTTCTTGATCGAAACATTATTTTTGGCGGTACCTTTTGCCCAGCAAATACCATAACCGGCATCACGTATATGCAAATCATGGAAATCCATATTCGGTTGAATACGAATAAGAGAATCAGCATGCGTGTTAACGGTCAACGCGCCCAAAGCAGCATACGGATCCTTACTGCTTTTTACATAGATTCTGGAACCGTTGATATAAAAATCATACTCGTTTTTGCACGAAGCTGCATCTTTGCAGCGAATACCGTGTTTGACACCTTTAGCATCTTCCAGGTAACCAACATTCGCATCTTTGTTTTGTACGCCGTCATATTTGCCGTTTTCACCTAAATTGAACATGTAAAAGTTTCCGGATTTTGACCAAGACGACTTGATAATTTTAGCATTACTGAGAATCGGCAACGCACCCTCACCGTAAGCGCCGACATCTACTCTCTTCGTGTTAGTGGTATTATATGTAATGGGTAAAAACGAACCGTAAAAAATGTCACCACGGCGGAATAATACGGTATCGCCGCCGTATAACATCGTAGAATTCAATTTAAACAGCGACATCGGCGACGATTCGCTCAAACCGTCGCCGGTTCCATCGGATGCTACATAAAGCACCTTACTGCCGGCGGCACTCACTTGCACAGTCGGGAAACTGACGCAACAAACGCATAGCAGTAGCAACACAACAAAGACCGAAAGAAACTTGTTTTTCATTTGACCCCATCCCTTCTTTTTCAAAAAGCGTGACCTTTGAAAGCGATACGTGTTTCTCATTAAAAATCTATATTATTAACGACAGGAAGACCATCGTTCATATTCCATGTAATTCTTACAGACCAATGCAATATTCAAGTAAAAATTTGTTGTAAGGTGTAAAAAATTTTCTGCGCCGAGAGATTCTGCCGAACCTCTCGGCGCAGAAAACATAAAAACCTATCCTTGCGAGATCATAACATCAATGCAATTCTGGATACGAGCATTATAAGCGCTCGAAACCTGTACATAATCCTGCCCACGCAGAATCTTAGAGCTCATTTCGTTAATCAAAGTGTTAACATCAGTGGAAGCATCCGAATAAGAAGCAGCAGAATACGACTTCGGACCTGCCGTCATTTTGGCAATGATAGCCAGATCTTCATCCGAGTAAGTATATTTCTCTTTCACTGTAGATTTATACGTTGCGGAGAATTTTGCAAATGCCAATGCCGCTTTGGGATTCTTAGAACCAACGCCGACACCGATACCGTAAATATAGGAACCTACCACATATCGTCCGTCTTTATTATCCGGTCCCAGCGGAGGCGGTACCATACCTAAGTTATCAACTTTCTTGGCAAACGCATTAGAAGTCGAAGCACCATCACCCAGCGTATAGTTCTCATACAGGTCGAAATAGAAACCATGCCAAAACGCAGTCTTGCCCTGCAAGAACAAATTGGGAGTTTCGTCAGTACCTGCCAAATCAACATCCACAACCTTGTTCGGACCAAACGTTAACTTCTGGAGGTACTTATAGGCGTTCATGTGAGCGGTACTCGTAATATTGGCCTTCGGTTTTTCAGGATCGGAATGGTCAATGTCTGTAGCGCCGTTCCAACCGAGTACTTTCCACGGGACACGACCGTCACACAGCCAAATACCGTTTTTCACAAGCTTGGTACCAAGCTCATAGAATGTATCCCAGTTCCACTTTCCTTTTTCGTACAACTCGCGCGGATCATCCAAGCCGTTATCCTTAAAAATCTTTTTGTTGTAGAACAACGTGTACATCTGCGGAGAAAACGGACCGGCATACGGCACAGCCGCATACAGACGGTTATTCCAGACAAAACTCATGGTCAGCTCTTCATCAAAACCGCCGTTTGCTTTTTTGGAAGAGTTATACCAGTCAGCCGTTGTTATGAGATCTTCGATGGGCTGAACCAGTTTTGTAATAACAATAGACGGGAAACGGAAGCCTTCAACCTGAATAATGTCGTACACTTCACCGGCAGCATTCTTCGCAGCCAGATCCTGAACGTAGGTCTGGAAGCCCAATTGCGAAACTTCAATTTTACATTTGTATTTCAATTGGAACTGTGCTACCAAACGTTTCATGGAATCCGTCATCGGCAAACCAATCGGGTACTTCAGCGTCGCATTGTTAAAGGTTAAACCGGATTCCAAACGGGTGGAACCCTTCTTGATAGTAACCGTTTTGGTGCTTTCACCGCTACCGGTCGTTGTAGTGCCACCTTTGGTGGTTGTAGCCGCGGTAGTGGTGTTCTTATCACCTTTTGCAGTGGTGGTATTTTTATCACCTTTCGCAGTGGTGGTGGACTGCGTAGAATCATCTGTTGTTCCGTCAGCTTCGTCTGTTGATTGCGTATCATCGCCGGCGGCGGTCGTCGTAGTGGTAGTTGTGCTACCCTTGTCAGCATCCGCATCATCGCCACAAGCGGTCAACGAAATTAACAGCATCAAAGACAACAAGAGCGCTAATAAACGTTTAGCGTTCATACATATATCCTCCTTTCATGCGTGTAACGGGCTTACCAACAGGAGGGGATTCCCCCTCCTGTTGGTACCAAAGAGAATTAGTTCTTAGCGGGGGAAGCTACTTTCATCGTAACAAAAGCAGCACCGATCAACAAGGCAGCCACAAAGAAGAACACACTCTGTTCGCCGGTTGCGGGCAGATCAACGCCACCCTCGTTATCGGAAGAGTTGTTGTCCGAAGCGTTATCATCCGTGGAAGCGCTGTCGTCATTAGTGGTATCATCGTTATTGGTATTATCGTTATTGGTGTTGTCGTTATTGGTGTCATCTTCTTCAGGAGCAGTTGTAGTAGCAACGATGTAATCGAAATAGTATTCGCCGTTTTCGCAAGTGTAGGTTAACAGGTTGTTATCCAAATCGAACACAGTGGGCAAATACACGGGAACAGCAGCAGCATCCAAAACGTACACCGATTCATCACCGAGTTCCATCGCAACGGAAATGGTGAATTTACGACCGGACATATCGGTCACGGGGTTACCCTGGGCATCTTTGAAAACGATGTTGTACAAACCGTTCACAGCATACAGACCTTCGTCTTCTTCGATAACAGTCTTTTGAGCCGGGGTAAGTTCTTTCTTGGTCACGACCATAGATTCCACTTTGACATTGTTATCATAAGTGATCATATCAACTTTGATACCGGTTTCAGCATCGGTGAATTGTTTGGTATCGGTGGGATCTTCCGCTTCTTCACCGCGGACCTCGATTTCGGACAACCAAATACCGCCGTTCGCCCAAGAGCAACCGGTCAAGCTATCCGCCGTGATGGTGCCAACAGGGCTGCCCAAGCCGTCACGGGTGTTGCCGGGGTCGCTACCCAACAGGTTCCATACGATCATGACATAACGAACCACTTTTTCCGAAGTAACCGCCATCTTGATAGACGTTTGATCGGTCGCATCGGACTCATAGTAAGCGATACGATTGTTCAGGATCGAACCATCATCCACCACACCGGCGTAGACGGACATACCGTAGATCATACGACCGTCGCCGCCGAGAGCCTGATCTTTACAAGTTTTTGCGAGCTGATACACAGCGACTTCGTTCAGAGTATAATAGCCGCCTAAATCATACACGAAGGCATAGCGTTTTTTCGTGTGAACAGCAGCATTTCTGCCGGGGTTGTGAGCGCCCTCTGCATCAAACTTACCGTCCGTCCAAACAGGAGCCGCAGTAGCAATGTATTCGCCGGTCTGAATCTCCAGATCTTCAGCTTTGTAATCGTAATCTGCTTCGGTGTCGCCCCAATCCAAGTCGTGGGCAATCTGAGCCAAACGAACATTGGTGTTCCCCGCTAAGATGTTCGGAGATTGATTTTCGTCAGCAAAGATCTCAATTTCGGTAATGTTGATACCGCCGCGAGGAGTCGTGATACCGGGCAACGGATTGTTGCCGTACGTGCCGGCAGCAGCGTAAGCGGCATCTGTGCTGGGAACCGAGCTGTTGCCAGGATCTGCACCGGATTTGTTGAACACGATCAACACGTAACGCACCTTTTTGTCGGATTCGATTGCCAAGGACGATTTAGCGTTCGCAGTGGCGGAGGTATAGTGTGCATACTCATAAGTATCCGCCAACAGCGTAGCAGCGGCGCTCACCGTGTCGGAGGCATACACGGTAAAGTCATAGAAGCACACGTTTGCCGCAGATGCGTACAGGTTGATTTCGCTCAGATCATACAGATCACCCAAATCCATCCAGAACGCGATACGGCGATCAGCACCGAACGGAGCAGCCCAAACGTTTGCATATGCCTGATTATTGTGCGCCAGCGTGGTTGTATCACCATCGCACAAGTTTTTGGGATAGAACGGTTTGCTGCTATCGTAGAAATAGCTGGAGATAGCACCGTAATTGTACGTATCATCCCAAATTTTTTGATCGTAAGCGATCTTGTAGGCAGTAAAATTGGTTGTTTCGGTCAAAAGGTTGGTTTGTGCCGGGGGTGTTGCAGAACCGTCAGCGGTTACGTTGAAAACCAGCATCGACGAAAGCAGCAACGTAATTGCTCCTATCAGGGACAGGATCTTTAGGGTTTGCTTGCGAGTTTTTGTCATGTTTCTACACTCCTTTTATATTTTTTAAGGGCCTCCTCACCCTTAGGTACCATTGGTTAAAAAACGAAATCCATCACCTTACCACGCACCCGGGAAATACCCGTCACTTTGTTTTGTGGTACTTGCCGTGGTAGTCGTAGAAGATGTGGTCTGCGTATCCGTTTTATTCGTAACCGTACTACTGCTTTTGGCGGTAGTTGTGGTTGTTTTCTGCGAGAATTCACCACGACCCCCTTCGTCCGGCTGCAGATCCAGCCAATTATCCGGCGCCTGAATCTGTGCCGACAAGGTTGTGGTTGCACCACCGGTGGTAGTGGTTTTATCGTTTGTCGTGCCGCCGCTTTGACCGGCATTCGTTGCCGCACCCTCCTGCGCACCCGTCGTACTGCCATCGGCGGCTGGTGCGGTCGTCGTAGTGGTTGTGGTAGTAGAGGTAGCGGTGTCGCCGGGGTGACGGCTGCACGCAGCAGCCGTCGCCACCATGACAACACAAACAACGAGGAGCACGAACATACGCGAAATAAGCCGTGTCATGTTCGTCACATCCTTTTAAAACCTATTCTTCATCCGGGACCAAGTCGCCCCATTGACTAACGTTAACTTCACTGCAAAGGGGTTCTTTGTAACCGACGTGTTCCGCGGTCGGGGCAACATAATTCTTTTTCATAATCACAGTTCCCCTTTCCTTATGCGTTTGCTTGTGCATCGGCAATCTCGGCAACTGCAGTCTGGTTTGCACTGATAAACTCGTACAAGTCAGCATAGGTGACGTCGGTCTTCGAAGTGGCAACAGCAGCCATTTCTGATTTATAGTCTGCATCCACTTTGGCAGTATATTTCAAAGTTGCTGCCAAAGTGCCGGCTTCTTCCGCTTTGAGAATGGCAGTCGCAATGGAACGTGCCACACTCCACACGGAACGCACACACATGTTACCGTACACGATTTCTTGGTTACCCGCGGCATCTTCATACAACATGAAAGTACGCGCCGCAAACTTAACACCGGGATACACGGTGGCAGAATTGCTGAGTTCCACGTTGAGCGCCGCACCGGCAACAGGAGCAACCTCCGCTGCATCGTTTGCAGCTGTGGCTACATATTGGTTACCGTATACAAGCTGTGCATCGGCCTTGGCGTTGGTACTGCCACTGATAGGCAGGTACTGATACGGAATAACCAGCGTGCCGTACTCTTTCAGTGTATACCCGTCCGAAACAGTCAGGTCAGCCGGCAGGTTAGACACAAATTTCATGTCAAAACCGTTGGTGGGATCCACCAGAACAGTGGCACCGTCCGTTTTCGGAGCAACCGAAACTTCGTTGGCGGTTTCACCAAACACCTGAATTTCGGACAAATGTAACGAACCGTTGACATACGCACCGCCCGGCAAACGGTTGGCCGCATTATCATAATAATCCGAAGCCGTGGCCGACGTATCGTTTAAGTTACCGGGATCGGTGGCAAGCTTGTTAAAGACAACCGCCAGATAACGCACAGCAGTTGTTTCATCCAACACCGTGATTGCTGCCGGATGTTGTTGATTGCTTGTATAACGACCGATCACGTTGCCAACCTCCAGCAACGCATCGATATTGGACACCGTGGCGGAACCATAAACCGAATAATCATACACCGACGTATTCGCAGATCTGGTATAAACGATCATCGAATCCAGCGATTTCAGTTCGCCCAAATCGATCCAATGAACCAAACGGTAACCGGCTTTGCCGTCCAATCCCCATTCTTTCCAAGCATAGGTAGACGTATCACCGTCCACGAGCTTATCGTCGTACTGATTATCTTCTATCGTTAATTTGGTATAATGATCCACTGCAGTTCCGTAGGTTGTCGGATAGTTAAGATCCCATAATTTGGCACCGGTAGGATTGGGAACAGCATAAGATTTAAATGACTGTGTGCCAGCTGTCACCTTCTCGGGTGTCAGCAGGTTGACGGGTGCCTCACCAAACACTTCCAATTCAGTAAAGTTTTGTTGAGAACGAGAGCCATCGGCGGCACCGGGCAACGGATCTCCACCGAATTTACCGGCATAGTCGGGATCGTTTGCGTTACCATAGTCGGTATACATCTTATTGACAACGATCATAAGATACCGCGCGTAAGTGCCGGCGGGCAGTTTCAAGAAAGAATCTTTGGAAATTTCGGTTGACTTATAATGGCCAATCTTATTTTCCTCGGTCAACATGGCGGTTGCAGCAACCGAACAGTTATAATCGGTGGAACAATCGTTAACCGCAGTTGACGAACCGTAGACGGAAAAATCGTACACACCGTGTTTAGACGAAGTGTTGTACAGGTTGATATCCGTCAAATTGTACACCGCACCAAGATCCATCCAGAACAACTTACGCGTAACTGTGGAAATGTCGGTAGTAGATCCGTTAGCGAGAGCATAACCATAGGCAGCTTCGCCAGTGTTCCCATCACAAAGCTTGGAGGGATACAAGCTTTTGTTATACCAAGACCAGGTCACAGTACCGTAGTTATAGGTATCGTCCCAAATCAAGCCGTCGGGCACAGAAACGCCCATATACTGGAACTTTGTAGCCGTAGAAACTAAGTTGGTTGGGGTTGCGGTGTCTTCGGCTGAAACACCAAGCGAGCAAACGAGGGTCAACATGAGGGTCAACACGCTGAGGATGCTTAAGAACTTTTTGCTGTGTTTTTGCAAAGATCTCATAAAAGCCTTCACTCCTTTTCTTTATATCTATGTCAAACGCACGTTCTCGGTTGATACGCTCACCCTCAGCCGAAATAGTGAGCGCTAAACCGATACCGTTTAATGCGCATAATAAAGTGAGTCATAAGCACACGTGTGTGCCGAAATTGTTATGCGTATCTAAATTATAGTAAAAATTGCAATTGTTTGCATTGGTAAATGCAGGGAATCGCCGTACATTGTCCGGCTTAACGGGGTAAATCACCCCCGACAACAAGCGGCGATACCGTTTTTCGATTGTTTTACTCTTCGTCTGTAACGAGGTCATCCCACTGCGTGACCGAAATAGAAGTGCAGAGATCTTCCCAAAGTTCAATGTGTTCGATAACCGGTGCTGAATAACGTTGTTTCATGGTTATTCTCCCCTTTCGTTTGCAATGACAATAGTCTTAAAGTGTGGATGTCATAAGCGAGTACGTAATGGTCCCTGCTGTAAAGTCAAAGGACTTCACGCCGTTTTCTGCTCGATAACCGTGTGGGACAATAAACGTGCCGTGCGCTTTTGGCGGGACGGTTACGGTGTATGTAACACCGTCGTCTGTTGTTCGATGCCATTCGGCGGTAAGCGTGCCGGTGGGTAGGATATATTCGGCTTTGGCGAACGTCAGCGATTCCGCAATAGCGGGCGAGAGTTCCAGTTCAAACCGATCACGCAGGTGTGGATTGGGTTTGATGCCGACAAGCTGTTGGATGAAGAAGCTGATAATATCGCCCCAAAAATGGTGGTTTTGGGATTGACGTTCAATGCCTTCGGTTTCAAAGATCTCACGCAAGGTGGTGTCATCCCCCAAAAGCCATTGACCGTACGAGGGACCATCGGGCCGGGTAATCATGTGAAGCGCCAAATCGGTTTTGCCGTACTGCGCAAGCAAGTGGAACAGGTGGCGAGCACCCAGTACACCGCACAGCAGATGATCATCTGCTTGATGAATGAACTCCAACAAACGATCAAACGCCGTTTGCATTTCATCCGGTTCAAAAATGTTGTACACCATCGACAAAACCTGGCCGGTTTGGCAATTACCGATCGCCGTGCAGGTTTTGGAATCGATGAGATGCTCACGGATCGCTGCACGTAATTCATCGGCTAACCGATCAGCAAAAGCGGCTTTTTCCTCTTCACCGATCACGCGGAACAGAAACGCCGCTTTGCGCGCCATATCTAAGGTAGTGGCACTATCGGTAAATTCCAGCGGGGATAAGAATTTTTGGTCAGGGCAAAGCGGTTGCACCCAATCGCCCAAGCCAACCGCCAGCAAACCGCGATGGTCACGGCGCCCGGCGATATAATGCAAATACCGATCAATGGTATCCGCACACTCGGTGATGATACCGGAATCTCCGGTATAGCGATAACAATAATACGGAACGATAATACACACACAATCCCATGCGGGGCCGTTCCCCCACGCAAACCCCCAGCCACCGGTTGGAACGATGCCGGGTAATGCGCCATCCTCACGCTGCGCTTTGCACACGTTGCGCAGCCATTCGCGAAAAGCGTTCTCGGCCGTCATGGTGAGTAACATGTGTTCGGAGGACAACGCAGCATCAGCGGTCCAGCCATTTTTCTCACGCTGCGGGCAATCGGTCGGTATATACAGGAAATTGGAACGATCCGACCGACGCGTCATATCAAACAAGCGATTTAACCGTTCGTCCGAGCACGTAAAGGTGGCGCGATCTTGCATATCACAGCTCATGACGCGATACGTGAGAAGCTTAGGCGTTGCCTGTTCGGGTGTGATACCTTCCACCAACACGTAACGAAAACCGTGGTAAGTGAACGGCGGGATGTACTCTTCTTCCCCGTCGCCTTTTAGCGTATAGCGATCCATTTGCGGATAAACAAAATGCCATGTGCGCTCGGGTGCCACGTTTAGGGTGGTGCGGGTCGTCGGGTAACCGTCCACAACCAGTTCCATAAAACGCAACGTGACGACTTGGCCGCGTTTACCGCGGATTTTCAACCGACAAACGCCGGTATTGTTTTCACCAAAATCGTACAACCACGTATCGCGCACGCGGGTTTCCTCAATGGGATCGCGATACGCGAGGGTGGTACCGCAGCAGAAGCAAAAATCATCGTAATGTGTAATCGAGGTTGGCTGCAGTTCACGGTACACAACAACCGGTTCCGCTTCACACAACCGCTTTTCGCCTTTCGGTGCATCGGCGGGTGTAGCATGATCCCAAGCGGAATCATCAAAATACGGCAACGCCCAACCATCGATCTCCTGTGTGGCGTCGTAAAAAGTGCCAATGCGAATATCGTCAAACGTGATCGGTGAGGACGCAACACGAAAGCTCTCATCCGCAGCGAACAGCTCCTTACCATCGGCTACCACCGACATTGCCATTCGCAACGGGCCGCGCCATGCGGCTTTGTCAAAATTCCAAACCTTACCGCCGAAGGGATTGAAAAATCCGTTACCTAGCATAACGCCGACAGCGTTTTTGCCGATGGTTAAATAGGCGGTGATGTCGTAGGAATCGTAGTAAGCAATATCATCGGGGTTGGCAATATACGGTGCAAGCGCACCTTTTGTAATGTGCTGTCCATTGACATAGAGTTCATAAAACCCTAAGCCACAGATGGTGAGTGTTGCTAAAGTCGGTACGCTTTCCAGCGTGAAGCTGCGGCGGAATAACGGCGCATTGACCGGATGGTCAAAATCGCAATACTCATCGGTTGCTTTGATGAACGAAGCGGGCAGCATATTGCCAACCTCCTTTCTTGTGAGTATAGAAGAAATTTACACTTGCGGAAGAGGCGGGATTTTCACCCATTCGCCGGGATTCTTCATCGCCTCGAAACCGGCGGCACGAATCGCGATAACCGCAACGGTTTGGTCATACGGTGCTTTCATATCGCCGGTACGGAAAAAATCAGCCAATTCCTTAACAAAATGCGGAAAGAAATCGGTGCACTCCGTAACATAAGCACTTGCTTTACCGTCCGAATAATTCACAGACAAATTGAACGGACACTCCCAATCAAAATGCTGTGTAGTCGCCCAGCGATTATCGGAGAATCGAATAACCAAGCCCGGTTGTTCAGGTGTGCCAATGAACATCACCTGTTCCGGCGTTGCCCCCATAAGCGATACGATAGGCTCGATCTGGTGGATGGAATACATACCGTAAGGACCGGGGCCACGCATGCCGATCATGCGGATGTTTGAATGATCGATCGGTTTGAGTTCTGGTGCAAAACGCAAAGCGCTGGTGGAAAACATAGGGGTGTTGTGCTGTTGCGCTTTTTGAATCATGCGCGCCGCCGACTCTGCATCCGGTGCAAACGTTTTATCCACATAGGTGGGTTTCCCGCTGCGCAAAGCCGCATCACACAGTTCCTCATGCATTTCAGGGAAGCTGGGAGCAAGCACCACCAAGGCATCACTTTTTTCCACAACCTCTTCGATGCTGCCGAGTAACTCTACCCCCTGCTTCTTAGCCCACTCAGCATTTGTCTTGCTACCTTCCACCGGCGAGTCGATCTTGCCGTAGGCGTACGCCACGGTGATATCGCCATTGGTTTCATCGCGAAGCCATGTGGGAAGATTGTTTGCATGCCATTCATCAAGATAGTAATCAATAAAACCGATTTTCACGTTTTCTGTGCCTCTTTTCACATTAGTCCATAGCGGACAACAGGGATTCAAAATAGGCTTTTGCCTTCAAAATATCTTGGATTTGCTGATCGCCGGTAATCTCACGTTCGATGATAATATAGCGATCATAACCGATCTTGCGCAGGTTGCACAGCAAGGTTTTGAAGTCCACCATACCCTCGCCTACCGGCTTCTCATCACCGAGTTTATAGGGATCGGTAGGCGGCATACCATCTTTGCCGTGCATGTTACGCACATATTGCCCGAACGTGTATACAGCGTCCACAGGATTGCCGTAACCGTACATCAGAATATTTGCAGGATCCAAATTGATAAATACATTATCGTGCCCGAGCTCACGGATCAAGCGGAGTAAGGTAACCGGCGATTCACCACCGGTTTCCAACAAAACGTTAACACCGCGTTTTTGACAATGGGTTGCCAACAGATGCAATGTGGTTTTGAGAAGCCCGTACTCCGGTGCAAACGGATTGTTCGGTACAAACCCCGCATGGATCACCATATCCGTGATGCCCAGCCAACTCACAAAGTCGGCGGCTTGGTACAGATAATTCAAACGCGATTCGCGATGAATCGGCACGTTCAAACCGGAGGTGTAAAAGCCATGGTAGTTATCCCACACGGTATCTTCATCGTGATACCCACAAAACTGTGCGGTAATCTCAACACCGTACTGATCGGCGGCCAGGCGAATACGCTGAGCATCCTCTTTGGTATATACCGCCGGCTTAAAAACCAACTGACAAGCGGCAAAGCCCATTTCGGACAGTTGTTTGAATTTTTCCTCACACGCGTTGATTTCGGTCACGCGTAACAAAATCCCCAGTTTCATACAGCAACCTCTTACAGCATGGTTTCCAACAGCTGGCGGGTAATGACCATCTCACTGTCCGGATGATGTTGCAAGAAGGAAGCAGGCGCCAAGCGCGTTGCGGGTTCTAAAGCAATCTTGCGCATAATACCCCACTGCCAATCGCAGTACAGATAGACCTTGAATTTTTTGGCCGCCAGCAGCTGACGCATGCCCATGGTGATGCAGCGTTTCGGCATGACATCCAGCGCACCAAAGATTTTGCGAGAACCGTTGTTCACAATGGTGTCTTTCGAAAGATCCAAGCAACGGGTACCGATGGATTCGTATTCCGCATCGGTAATCGGATCGGAAGCTTCCGGCGGTTCATTAAAAGCAATATGGCCGTTAATGCCAACACCCGTCAAGCAGCAATCCGCAGGTCCCAGACGCTCAATCAGCGCATCGAACTCTTTTTCCTTGCCCGGCATCGGGAACAAGTGTTGTTCATCCGGCATGCGAAGTTCGGGTTTGATCTGCGAAAATACGTTTCGCTCCATATAGCCAACAAAACTGAGCGGGCTGTCCGGTGAGATCGCCTGATCGTCATCGGTCAAGTATTCGTCCATATTGATCATCCAAACGTTTTTGAGACTGATGTTGCGCTCGTTCACTTTTTTGACAAACAACGGATATTGTGCAACCGGGCCAACCGGACAGATGATGAAGGTCTGTTTACCCTCGTTTTTCACGATCGTATCCACCATAATCTCGGCAATCTCTTCATACATGTCCGCCTCGTCCATCACACGGACAGGAATACGACTATTTTTCAAAAACTCTTCAGGAGAGCAGTAATATGTGTTATTCATGTGACGTTACCTCCGTTTCCAGACACGATCAGATTAAAAACTGACCATTAACCATGGTGTTGACAACTTGCAAATCGCTATCCAAAATACACAGGTCCGCGTACTTGCCGACCGCTATCGATCCAATACGGTCTTGCATTCTTACGACAGTTGCCGGTGTGAGCGAAGCCATTCTTACGGCATCCGCAAGCGGCACATTACAATCCAAAACCAGGTTGCGAACCATTTGCGAAAGCGGTTGAATACTACCGGCATACCGCGTGCCGTCCGGCAAGACAGCCACACCGTCTGCTACTTTGAAACGCTGTGCCGTTTCATCGCCGAGCAAACCCAACGAATACAGCTTTCCGTCAATCGGCATGCCGCCTGCGCGCAAGCAATCGGAAACCAGACAAATCTTCTCAGCACCTTTACAACGATACGCCAATCGCACCAGTTCCGGCGGAAGATGGTGATTATCAGCAATCAGCTCCAATGTTAAGCGATCGTCAATCAAGCCGATCTCCATCAAGCCGACACTGCGCACTTGATTGCGCATCGCCGCAACCGACATGGCACAGTACCAATGCGTACATCCCGCAAGTCCGGCATCCACAACCGGCATGATCAAATCACGTTCACCGTCATCGTGACCGCCAAATACCACAATTCCGGCAGCGGTCAACTCTTTTGTCATCTCTGCGGAACCGGGCAGTTCGGGCGCGATCGTGGCGCGGATTATGATATCGGCGTTGTCGGTAAAGATTGCATATCCGTCACGCGCAGGAACGCGGATAAACTCTTGCTTTTGAGCACCTTTGTTTTTCATGGAAAGGTACGGACCTTCTAAGTGCGCCCCCAGTACACGACAGGTTGTTGGTGCCTTGTCGCGGTAACGACGGACTGCACTCAGCATAGTTTCAATCTGCTCCAGCGGAGCGGTAACGGATGTTGGCACAACCGAGGTAGTACCGTGCGTGCCGTGAAAACGCAGCGCATTATCGAACGACTCGTCGGTGGCATCCATGAAATCGCCGCCGAAACCGCCGTGTGTGTGAATATCGACAAAGCCGGGACAAAGATACTTGCCTTGCAGATCACACACCGTTTCATCAGCACACTCGGTGATGTTGCCGATTTCTGCAATAATGCCGTCCTTGATTCTCACATCCACATCACGACAAATCTCAAACGGGGTCACAACGCATCCATTACGTAAAATCATACGGAAACCTCCTATGTACAACCGGTTATACTAAACCAACTAAATTGTACATTTTAGACGACTTTTTTTCACTCTACATATCCGTAGATTTACTGTATATTTCCGTCACAGGTGAAACAGTGTGGAAAGAAGAATAGAAATCACCGTTTTCAACATGATACGTAGGATAAAATACGCTTTATGTGCCATGGTGTAAAGATAAGAAATGAGAACATTCCAAACAACGATTGTAAATATTGCTTGTAAATTATAGTCGCTTGTGCTATGATCGTGACAGATAAAAGGCCAAAGGAAGGAGGTTGTATAGTGAAAACAGTAGCATTGTCCTCACTGTGCAACATTGATTTTGTCATCACCGACATTGCCGTTGCCTATTCCGATATGAACAGTCCGCCGGAATTTGATTTTGAAAAACTGGGCCGTTCCAAAAACCTGATTTACTATCAGATTCAAGGTTCCCGACACTATTACCGACACAACCAACTGCTTTTGAATTTGCAGGAAGCAGACGTCGTCTTTATTCCGGACGGATATCGCTATCGCAGCACTACCAATGCCACAGCAACAGAGTCCTGCGGAATCGGTGTTTCCTTTCAGTTACGAGATCCCAACGGTGAAATCTTATTGATTAACGAACCGATCAAGATCATTTATCACGACCTCAAGGGAACTTTGTTAGAGCACTTTCACAACATTCTGTTTGCGGTGTTGCGTGAGAATTCCGGAAAACTCAAAATGCAGCGTGAACTCTTCTACCTGTTGGATACCTTTTTATCCGGTAAAGATACGACCAGCATTTCTGACACTTACAAGGATATCCTGAGCGCCATCAATCTCATCGAAAATCATCCCGAAAACAGCCTTTCGATACACGAGCTTGCGAACCTATGTTACATGAGCGAAAGCACGTTTGTGCGACGCTTCAAAAAGTATTCCGGTGGCGTTCCGCCCACAGCTTACCGAAATCGCGTGCGGGTTATGTACGCAGAAGAAATGCTAAACACTTCCCAGACTTTGGAACAGATCGCTGTTCGGTTGGGATTTTATGATGCTGCACATCTTTGCTGTGTGTACAAAAAGATTCGCGGCAGAAGCATTAAAAAACGGTAAATTTTCTTTATTATTTTACAAAACACAAATTTTTGGTAAACTTATCCGAATTCATTTTATCAAAAATCCACAAAAAATTCGATAGCAGTACTTATTGTAAAATTTTACTTCTTTTAAGATTTCACTACCTTTGATTAGCTTTTTTTAAAAAGGAAAGCGTTCTCCGCGTCAAATACGGAGAACGCTTCTTTTTTATGATTAAATCGTAACAAAAATCGGATCATCCTGCTGCGTATTCTTCAGCAGCACTTCCCTACCGGACTCAGTGTAAGGGTAATCACCGTCGAACAGATACCCAATCTTGTTGGCCTTATGTTGAATATGGATATTTTTCTTATAAGCGATCTTACGATCACCGTCAAACCGCATGCGATACACGCAACCGGCCGAGCGGTAAAATATGTTTTTCTCGCAACGACCGTTAATGGTATCCGCCGTGCCAAAGCAGTTATAGAGTGTCGCACCGTCGGGACGATCGAACATCACACTCCCCCATCCGTAACCGCCCATTGTCAGGTAGTTGTAGGAATGGTCGTAATCTTGAATATAACGCGTAGTGCCATCGGTTGAGGGCGGATTGTTAAATTCAATCGACCAATGGCAGTATTCGATTACGTTGCCGGCAAAACGAATATTCTTTTGAATGCACTCACCTTCCGAACTCCACAATTGATGGGAAACACCGGTATCACACAATTGATACATCCAACAATTCTCAACGTCTAACCCGTCAACCGCGCCATAGATCTCCACTGCGTTGCCGCACACAACCGTTTTACCGGTAATGGCTTGCAGCTGGCAACCACCCAACCAATAAAACACACAACCACGTACGTGCATAGTAGGACCGCCGGTTATACCGTAGCCATCGTAGCACATTTCCAAATTTTCGATCAACGCAGCCCCTTGGTTGCGAATCAAACCGTTTCGGCCGCCAATCTCAATGGAGTGGTAACGCTCGCCGGGATTTCCTTTGAGCGAATAGAAGTAAAGCTTCTTCGTATCCATGTCGTTGTAATAGCTTTCATCGCGTCGAAAATCGGTATACCCTGTAAAATCATGACGGTCGATCATTTCTTTAAATGCGATCCGCTCATCGTACAAACCGTATTCTCCGCTGTGATCCAACGCCACAACACCGGCATTGTGAAAACGAAGCGTGCATTCATACACATTCGGCACATCGGTTTCCACCCATAATTGGGGATCCGCAAAATTGATGGGAGAACCTTTAAGGATTGGCTTCCTGCCCTCACCGTACGCACCATAGCTAACACCTTTTTGAGCAAAAAACAACGAAGATGGAACAAAAGCATCCGGTGCAGCATCGGGGTACAACACGGCGAGCGGTTTGCGCCATGTGCTGCCACGCTCGAACAAAACGGCATCACCGGGATTCAATTGATCGGACAAAGCGTTCAACTTAGCCATGGTCGCCCAAGCCTTTTCAGGCGATAGCCCATCATTATCGTCGTTTCCGCTATTAGATAAATAATAGGTTTTTCCTGTCGCTACAATGGTATCCGGCGCATCCAAAACATCTTGACGCATGGCAGCGCCAACCGTTTCAACGCCATCCAGGAAGGCTTCTTTATCCAACTGCTTCCCCGCTTCGTACAAAGCATCAATATACGCACGATATCCCGTTTTACCTTCCGGGAGGCGAAACTTTTTTTCTGACATACATATCCCCCTTGCTTTGTCGAAACAGCCGAAATGCAACATTTCGGCTGTTTTTGATCACGGAATCCTTATCACTTTGCGTTTGAATTTTTGCCGAATCACCAGAAACGCAAAGAATAACGAGATGTTTCGTAATATGTGTTCCTTTCAGTCTAACTTTTATATCCGTTAACCAACGATACCGGAACGTTCAATGCTTTCCGTAAAGAATCGCTGTGTAAAGATATACAAAATAAGGGGCGGTAAAACCGCAAGCAGCGGTGCCGACGCCATGTAGGTACGCGCCGAATACGCCGTGGTACCGATATCCGCACGATCGATCAGAACGCTCAGATTATCCAAAAGCGGCATCAACGGTTTGATATCGGAGGAGAAAAACATGGAAGATGAATACAAGTCGTTCCAATGCCAAACGAAAGAAAACAGCGCTACCGTCACAAAGGCAGGAACCGCCAACGGCGCAATGATCCGCACGTAAGTACGAATAGCTCCGCAGCCATCGATGCGGGCCGCTTCCTCCAAATCCTTGGGCAGTCCCAAAAAGAACTGTCGGAAAATGAAGATGAAAACGCCGGAACGAACGCCGGTTGCCAACAACGACGGCAAAACAAACGTCCAGACGGTATTCACCAGGTTGATGGAATTAGAACCTTCGGGAAGCAAGGATAAAATCCCGCCGAAATCAAAAAACTGGAAGTTTAGCGCCAAAGACGGCAAAATCACCTGCCGCGGTACGATAATGGTCAAAATCACCAGCACAAAAAACACGTTTTTGAGCTTGAAATTGAAGCGTGAAAAACCATACCCGACCAGCGAGCAGGAAACCAGCGAAGCCAGCGTGCTGAACACCGCAATTTCCAACGTGAGCAAGGCAGATTCCCAATAATTGAGGACGCCGATCATTTCCTTAATACTCGCCAAAGAGAAAACCTTGGGAATAAAGATAACACTCGGATCATTAACGGAAGAGGGATCCTGTAACGAGGTCGAGATCAAGAAAAACATGGGGAACAAGAACAAATAGCAAAGCGCCAGTATAAACACCCAGCGGCAAATCCACAAAACTGCATGCAATATTTTATCGCGCAGAACCTGCGGATTTTTATACGCACGGTGTTTGATCATGGCTTTATAGCGATCAAACATGCTGATTCTCTCCTTTCCCCCGTCAAACGTGTGATTTTTCGGTGTTTCTCTCGATCAGATAAAACGCCACAAACACGACGACAAGAATAACCGCAATAATCAAAAAGTATACCCAAGACATAGCAGAAGTCCAGCCGTAACGAACCAGTTGCTGGTTCTTCATCACCTGTTGCATCACCTTGTTACCCACATCGGTAAAGCTATCCACAATCGTGTACACCAAATTCAATTGAATAATGGGTGTTAACATCGGAAGCGTGATTTTCCAAAAGCTTTCCCATGCGGTTGCGCCTTCAATAGAAGCCGCCTCATACAAAGGATGTGGGATGCTCTGCAAGCCTGCCAGGAAAATGATCATTTGAATACCGGTCATCCACGTCAGGTCAAACAAACTGTTTGCCACCGTCATGATACCGTTGATCCATTCGCTGTTCAAGCCGGAGCTCAACAATAATTCCTGCAATGCATCACTTTGCGAGGATCCGCCTCCGGTGGCGACCACATCACCCGCTAAAGCAGTACCGGCGGCAGCATCACCTTGGATGATTTCCAAAATCAAGCCGGAAGCAATGACAACCGGCAAGAAAAACACAGCACGAACCACCGTGCGGCCGGTAAATTTTTGGTTCAAAATGATCGCAAAGAACAAAGAAAACACCAAGATAATGGGTACCTGCCAGACCAAGTTCGTGACACTTGTCACCAAATTCTGGGAAAAAGTGGCGTCTTCACGAAAAATATAGCGCAGGTTTTCCATGCCGATCCATGTTGCGTTGTAGCCTTCCAGCGTAACCTCGACCTTGCTGAACACGAACCGCAAAGACTGCAAAAGCGGCTCTAAAAAGAAGAATAAAAAGCCCAACACAAAGGGAGAGATGAACGCAAATCCTGTCCAGGAAAGGCGCGTGGTCAAGCTCATTCGTTTTAACTTTTTCACGCCAACGCTCCCCCTTCCTGCATCGCATAATCCAACGATTTCACCGTCAGATCACCGCTCACATAATCGGTGTTGCTGTAATTGACAATCACCGAAATGCCGTTGGCATACGTGGTTTGCATCACATCTTTTGCCAATTCGGTATGGGATACAATGACTTGGTCGTAAATCGATTGCAGCAACGGTTGATACCGCTCATACAGTCGAACAGCCTGGTCGACCCACAAGGTGTACTGCGTTGCGTACAGATGATCGTACCGCGTGCCTGTCACCACAGAAGACGCCTCATGCATACAATCAAACAGCAATTCGCTGCCACTCTCAACTGCTTTGAGGAAATTCACGGTGGCCTCTGTTGCCTGCGCCATCGGCGTAACGGTCATGGAGGTGTAACCGTGGAACACGATTTGATAAAACGGAATTTCGTAATCGAACATATCATATCCGCTGGTCTGGGTCGGCGTGTTATAGATACGGGAAGCGTACACCGCCGCAAAGGCGTTGGCGCCTTCAACCGATACCGATAAACCGGCGTTACGATACTCCTTTAAAACAGCAGCGACTGTTTCCGGATAGAAATACCGATGGAAACCATCGTGTTGCGAATGGTTAGCGTAAGCGTATTCACCTAAGGTCCCCAGCGAAATTGCTTTAAAATCGGTGTTGTCAAGTGATTTTAAATACCGATCGGAAACCGCTTTTAAGTTCTGAGGCGTTAAGAAACGGTACGGCACCAAATCCAACTTCGTTGCAAACACGGATCGCATACGTTCTGTATGATACACAATTTCATTAAACGACGTTTTGATTGACTGCTTTTTGCTGCCGGAACGGAAACGCAGAAAATCCACATCCGGATACATCGCAATCGAATTATCCGCCAGGTAGGTGTTAAGCGCCTTCAACGCCTTTTTGCCACCAAGGTTGGACAAAGGCTTCGCTTTAGTCGGCAGTTTTTTATTCAACAAGCCGTAATTGCTCCACCCCTGATACCGAACAGAGAATGAGTCTACGCCCTTTTCCTTGAGAGTCGACAAAATGCTTTGTGCTTGGGCAAACGTGGTTAAAGACTGTTGTTTGCTGTACTCGATACCCAAAAAAGCTGCTTTCACATCGATCGAACCCAGCATATTCACTGCTAAGCCCGGGGTAGCCGCTTGCTTGGACAAACCCTTTTGATCCACCAAATACTGCCGATACACATCGGCAACGCCAACATAATCGGCATGTTCGCCACTAAGCGGCGTATACACTACCTGATACGTTTCAATGGATTCCGTGTGACCGCTCAAGCGCGCTAAATCGCGGCGATTACTGGTGTTTTTGAACATGGACAAAATGTCCAGCGTACGCATTTTGAAGATCGAGCTCACTGCGTTGTAACCCCGTTCTTCGTTGCCGTTAAGAGCGCGAATCGAAGCACTACCGTCACCTTGTGTGATAACACCCATCAAGGCTTTATTTGCCATCAACGTGGCAAACACAGGCAAGCGGATCTCTTCTGTGACCGAGGGATCAATATCGATCACCGTCAACTGATCCTTGCCATATACCAACTGCTCATACGGCAAGCAATTCACACCGTTGTTGAAATCAATCAGCGCACCGCAACCGTCAGGAACCAACAATTGACCTTCTGTTTGCCAATTGCCGGCACCAAAAGCCGGCAAAAGATTGATCTCGGTCAACAAGCATTCTTCACCCTCATCAATGTTTGCTACATCAATGGTTGCCGACAAAGAAGCGTCCTGCAGCCGATATTCCACCGGAATGGTGATACCCAACTCCACGAAATGGTAGGTAACGCGAATGCCATCGTCCAGTTTCTTGACTTCGATACCGCCATCCGCTTCCACGCAAGCTAACTGGCTGTTTGCGCGGGAAGCAGCAGAGGCCGTTACCACGTCTTCTTTGTACAAATAGCCAATCACCAGTTGCGAACGGACAGTCCACTTATCCGCGCCACCGCTGATTTCATCCAACAAAGAATCGTTCGGCGTACTGTACCAAATATCGCCGGACGTTTTGTTTTGCAGGGCGAAAAATCCTTTTTGCATATCGGCATACAAGATACTGTTATCATTGGAAGCCACCGGCTCGTAGCGGATGATATATTCCTCATCGGTCTCTTCATCCAAGCCTATCTGCACCAATTCTGCAGGAAGATCAACGCCATCCGTTGCAGGTTCGGCAAACACCGCCGAAGTCGGTAACAAAAGGAGTACGACACATAACAGAGCCAACGCTCTGAATACTCTATTTTTCAACAAAGTTGGTCCCCTCCTTTAACGTAGTGATAATTCGGTGTACACCGATTGAATAAAGCTAATAGCCTGCTGCACCAAGGTGTAAAATAACAAAAGCAGGAAGCAAATGACAGCCATGCCGAAAATCGTCAGAAGAATCGAGAAAAACGTTCCGGCAAAACCGTATTGGTGAATACTTTGCAGGCCAATGAACAACAGCAACGCGCTCCACAATAAACCAACCGTCGAAATAATTGTCATAATCGCAGCTTCTTCTCCGGTCAGAATGTTGGACAACAGCGTGTTCACAAAAATCGAAATCAAGTACGGCACCAGCGCATACGAACAGGTAGCCGTGATCTCTTTCAAAGTGCCTTTACCGTTCAGCAACGTACAAACCGACCAGTTCGCAATGATGAACAATACCATCAATCCGATCGTAAACAACAGCGTCGTGGCAAAGTTGTAATCCATAGGGCGGCTCATATTGAACGAATACCCCGTATAGAAGAAGGAGAACGTATCCAAGAAGAACCACGCCACCATTAGGATCACGGATATTCTCAACGAATGAATCTTACGATCCTTAAACTGTGCAAAACCATCCGCGGGGTGCAACGTTGTGTACACCGGGAACAGGTATTTGGTTTCCAAAGCAGAGTATGCCGTTCCATCCACCAAAGCGGAACGTTTCTTGATGGCTCTGACAATCAACCAAATGACAACACACAGGACGATAACCACTAAAATGATCCACAAGTATTGCTCGTTTACAAATTCTTTGCGGTATTCACGCAAGGATTTAGAATACTCTTCATGCGCACCGGCAAGCTTAAAATATTCCATTGCTTTTGCATACTCGCCCAACGTATCATAAACCGTGCCGATTCCGTAATACGCATACTGACTGTTGGTGCTCAGCTGCATCACCTGTGACCAAATATCCAATGCCGCATCGGTATCGGTTGTATTCAGCATCGAAAATGCTTTACGCAGTAAAGTACCGTAATCGCTCGGTCGGAACGAGTGAATCAGATTTTTACCGGAATCCAAAACATAGATGGTATTCCCAATGCTCTCCAACGCAACCGGAGTGGTAAAACCGCCAATCTGCTCGCTGTATGTACCGAATTCCGCAATCAATTCACCGTTTGTGGTGTACTGGAACACACGACCGCGACCGGAATCCAGCAGGTTAATATACCCGTCGCTATCAATATCCACATCGATAAATGTCGTCTTCTTGGAACCGATGGAAAACCCGCGATCCCATTCCTGATCGCCAAAAATGAGGTCCTCGGTTAAGATATCCGAACCGGAATAATTGAGGCGGCGCACTGTCCCTTTTTTCGCGGTGCTCCCATTTTCGGAAGTAACGGTATACAAAAAACCGTACGAATCCACGTCAAAGTTATTGAAGACAGTCGGTGTGATACGCGTAAGACCCTTGCGCTGCTCCTTGGTCATAAACCGTTTCCAAATGTAGTCGTAGATCATCTCTGCCGACTGCACGATCGGGTTGCTGCCGAAGAAGTGCATGAAGTTGCCTTGCGCATCATAAACAAACGCGCCCTTATTGATACTTTCCACCAAAATATACAGCTGGTCACGGTTATCCACCGTCACCTTGGAAGCCATAAACGGTGAATCGGTATCTAACAATTTTTCATCCGGACGGGTGATCACTTGAGTAACCGTTCCGGTTTCACGTTCGATTTGGATCACCTCATAATTATCCGGATGTGCAATATAAAAGTTCCCCTTGCTGTTCAAGGCAAGACCGGTAGCACCGGTGATATCCTTTTGCTCACCATCCGGCAACACAAACGTATCGTAAACGGTTTTAACGTGCAACGAGGCATCCAGCTCCACGATACGGCCGTTACCGCTGTCCAGAATATAAAAACTATCTTTACCGTCGTAGTAAAAATCCTGAGGAGCATTGAGCGGCACTTCCAAGCCCATGTCGGTACTGTCGTACCGCACCCCCGGAACGTAACCAACCGGTGCGGCGGTGGACTCACCATAATCGTTATACTCATATCCCTGATACGGCGTATACGATATGGATTTCGCCCCAACAGAAAGACCGACGGACAGCAGACAAACGACCGCCAAAACTCCGATAATCCATTTTTTCTTCATTTGCATTTCCTCATTTCAAACCGGAGTGTGTCATGGTTTCCATGACGGAACTCTGTGAGTAAACAAAGATCGCGATCGGCGGGATCATCATCAAAACCGCAACGGCACATGCCGCACCGGTACGTCCGATACCGCCTGTGGAAATGGAAGACATAACAGCGTTCAAACCTTTCAAGTTTTCGCTGTAAATGTATTCCGCCGAAGTGCCGGCATTCCACAGATCCTTAAATGCAAATATGATAAGCGTCATCCACGCGGGCTTGACGCTGGGCAGCACAATCTGTCCGAAAATGCGATATTCCGAAGCGCCGTCCACACGTGCGGCTTCCAGCGTGGAATCGGGAATCGAGGCCACCATGAACTGCCGCATCAGGAACACACCCATTGTGGAAGACAAATACGGCAGCACAATAGCAAAATAGCTATCCACCAAACCGAGCTTCGCCACGATTAGGTATTTCGGGATCGCCGTGACTTCCGCTGTAAACAGCAACGTCCACACAAACAACTGGTTGACGAATTTACTGCCGAAAAAGCGTGCTTTTGCCAAAGGATACGCCGCCATCGATGACAACGCTACGTAAAGAATCGTACCGAGGATCGTCACAAAAAAGCTATTAAACAAATACCGCGAGAACGGCACCCACAGATTATCCGTCAAGGATAATACCTGGCGGAAGTTATCCAACGTGGGGTTATACACGAAGAAACGCGGCGGATAGGCAAATATTTCTTCCAACGGTTTAAGCGATTGCAAAATCGAATAAACCAACGGCAGCGCCATGAACGAGCACACAATAAGCAAAAAGAGGAAAATTCCGATAGTTCCTCCTGCAGAACGGGACAGGCGCACACGTTTGCGAGACCGATAGTTAAATCGGATTCGCTGATATAAAGCTGTAATCGTACTCATTTCCTTCACCATTCCTCACTATCGGTCAATCCGTGAATTTCTTCAGAGCCTTCTGAATCAACACCCACGACAAAATCATCATAAGGAACAACACAACCGAAATAGCAGACGAATAGCCAAGCTCATATCGATTGTCCGCATAGTCCAAACTGTGCAGTAAAATGGTGTGCGTCGAATAACCGGTACTCGGGAAACCGGTTAGTGCCTTGTTGTGGTAACCCACAGCAAATGCACTGGAAATCTGCATAACCGCACCGAACAACAGCTGCGGGCCCATCTGAGGAAGTGTTACATAGTACAACTCCTGCCAACGGTTACGCAAGCCGTCCAGTGCCGCTGCCTCGTAATAGCTGGGGTCCAACGCCTGCAAACCGGCAACAAAGGACAAAAAGCCGGTACCAAAACTCAACCAAATGATAACGATCAAGGTAACACCGAAATTGTATCGCGCATCGGTCAACCATGTGATCGGGTCGGTGATTACACCGAATTGAATCAACAAGTTATTCAAGAAACCGGCACTATCCGACGAGAACAAATACTGCCACACAAAGTATACGTTACCGGCCAGCGTAGGCGCATACATCAGCAACGTAACGCCGGTTCGCACAGCACGAGGCATTTCATTTATCAACCACGCGACCACAAAACTGATCAAAAATCCCACCGGGCCGGTGATTACGGCGTAAATCAACGTATTTTTCAACGCGATCATAAAAATTTCATCATCGATGAAAATACGCACGTAATTCGATAAGCCGACAAAGTTCGGTGTCTGTACCATGTTGAAATCCGTAAAGCTCAACAGCACGGCAGCCAATACCGGGATCAACATAAAGACAACAAAAAGCGTGAAAAAGGGAGCCAATAACACATAGAACGGTACGTTTCGTTTCATCTCTTTGCGAGATAACCCATACGGTCTTTTCACAACGACTCCCCCTTTCAATCTAATTTGAATTCGATCCGCTTACGCGTGATTTCATCGTTAATCGCTTTGTTGTAAATTGCCAACGCACGGCGCGGGGTATTCTCATCCGCAATCGCTGCGCGAAGTGCAGTGGTCAACGAACGATCCACTGTGTAGTTACCTAACACTTCAGGATTATTCTTGACTTGTTCCAGCTGCGCTTCAATAATCGCCAATTCTTCCTCGGTCCAACCAAAATTACGGAGCGCCTCACGGTTTGCGGGTGCGATACGTCCGATAATACCCAAAATGCCTTCCAATTCTTTGCCGTAGGCGGTCTGTGCATTCGCGCCGCACCACCATTCGATAAAGCGGAACGCCTCATCATCCACGCCGCGCTCTGCGGCCGAAGACATCATAACACAACCGGTGGAAGCACCAAGCTGCGTGCAATCAATCGAGCCATCCTCACGCGGTGTGCCGGGCATCAGCGTGAAATCCCAAAGGCCACGAATCTCCGGAGCTGTGGCGATCAACTGTGTATAGAAAAGATAAGACGAAACACCGGCCGGTGCATCACCGCTGCGGAAACGGTTAAAGAAACTGATTTCACGGCTAATGCCGTAGATACGGTACAATTCCACCGTCTGTTCAAACGCCGAATACGCAGCTTCCGTATCAAACATGGTCTTGGTCAACGCATCGTTATAGAACTGACCCCCACGTTGGAACAGGAAACGTGCGAACGAGGCAACCGCCAACGAGCTGCCTTGGTTTACCGCATTACCTTCCGGCCAACCGAACTGCAGATTCTTACTTTGCAGCACCTCCAACACGCGGTAGAATTCATCCCACGTTTGCGGAGGTGTTAATCCCAAGGATTCAAACACGTCTGTGCGATAGAAGAAAAACTCCGTATTCTGCGATTCCGGTGCCGCATAAACACCGCCTTGATATTCAAAGGGCGTCCATGCCGAAGCGTAGGTTTCGGCTTTCAGGGTGGACAAATCGAATTTACTCAAATCCACCAAAGCACCACGAGCCGCCAGGTTGACCGGCGTAGTGGCACCAACCGTCAAGGAAACGTCCGGGCCTTTGCCGGCAAGCGTTGCTTTGATCAACGTGGCATCACCCGTAACCAAGTTCAGCACAACCGGGATATTGGTTTGTTGGGTAAATTCTTCCTCAATCAAACGGTTGACAATCTGCGCCTGATCTCGGCCAACACCCGCCCACACTAAAATGGCATTTTGGTCATCCAAGCTGGCGGAACCAACCGAGTTATAATCATTGAAGAACGTGTACAAAAACCGCATAAAGCCATAGCCGAAATCCTTAAAGAAATTGGCGTTGGCTTTCGGTAATTGCGCACCGACAGGTTGATAATACAAGCAATCAATCTCCAACGATTGACCGCCCAGAGTCAGCAGCAACGAGGCCAGGCTCTCGATACTGCCCTTAAAGTTGGTTAAACGGTCGGTAATAAAATAACTATCCGCTGCTAACTCTTCAAATACGGTAAGCGATTTGGCGATGGTTGCAGCGGCCGCCGCCGTTTTACCGAGATCGCGCTCAATGGATTCTACAACCACCTTCAAGCGGTCGCACACGTCGGTCAAGTCAGTCACCAAATTGGGAAGCTGCCCTTCCAGGTCGTAATCCTGATAAATACTGGGCGTTGTACTGGTGATCATGATGATTTCACGGTAAATCTCGTTGAGATCCAGTACCGCCTGCTGTACTTCACGCAAAGGCATTGCCAAATCACCGGATGTGCACTCCAGCGTGATAGTGTCGCCTTTTTTGAGGTAAACGAGTAACGGTTGGTCATCCCCCACCGTTTTAATGTACCAGTTTTGCTTGTATCCAAACACAAGCTTGTTGGCTTCGGCAAACGGGATTTCTCCATTTATGTACAAACGGCGATAGGCGTTCAAGCCTTCGCTGGTGTTCTGCCGTACACGAAAAGCCAGTTGATACAACCCATCTGCCGGCACATCGACTTTCCAGGTGATATACGAACCGCTTTGTGTCCAGCCGGAGCCACCAATGATATTTAATTTCGTGTGGTAGGGATCACTCGGCACTGTTCCGCAAGTGGAACGGTCATAGGTAGGATACAACGTAGACACGTTTTTTTCGATTGCCTTTTCGGCCTCTTGACGTGTGACATCGCCCGTTGCATAATCGGATTCACTATATTGTGCCAAGTACTCTTCGTAAGAAATCAACTGAACGTTATCAAGCGCTACCTGTGAAATCACCAAGGCTTCCTGAGCGCAAGCAAAGCGCACAGTGTGTTCGCCCGCTTCAAAAGCAAACAAATACGGTTCAGCATACATACCCAGCGTATCACGCAAGCCCTGCGTGTGCCACCGGGGAGCCTCAATCTGCTCGGGACGCATATCGTTTCCCAAGGAATCTTTTTCGTAATCGACAGCATCTGCAGGCAGGTCATCCGTCCACAAACGCGGCAACAAAATTTCTTGTGCTTCCGCAAATAACAGCTGACCGTCAATCATCACCGAAATCGAGATATCTTTTCCGGTACCCTCCAACGGGTAATAGGTCGGATAAATGGAGTACACGCCGCCTTCTTCAACGGTAAAAGTCCACTCAACCCATTCCGATGCATCATCCAAGCGTACGCCTTCCACCGCATCCAATGTGGTGCGATCCGCCGTTTCTGATAACACAACACCGACCGGCAGCACCTGAACCGCCGGACGGTTTTGCTCAGATACCGTCGAATAATAATTGAAATAGGATTCTACTTTGGTGGCAGTCGTATTACTGTCGGCCGACGAATCCACAACAGAATCTGTTACAAGATTTTCATCAGCGGCAACCGAGACGGAAGCGAAACCGCTTCCGACGATATACGTCAATAAGCCAAGCAAAGCGACAAGTTTCCGACTACTTGTTTTCAAACGTAACACTCCCTATTACAAAAAAGATAAGCCTATATTATCATTATACAATTTGGTCGGTTGGTTTTCACTTTACATAATCGTTCCTTTATTGTATATTTCCGTCACCGGTATACACTTTTCAAGCATACGAACTGAAAAATACACCAACGCACCCATTCTAACGGTAGTAATTATAATACAAATTCACTAAAATTGCGATAACAATTGTTGTGATATTTGTTTACCTCTATTTTAGATTTGTGGAATTTTGGGGTCAACCGAGCGCGTTTTCGCCCTTTACCAGGCGCATTTTTCCTCGTGCATGACTGATTTGTGCAATAACTTGTTCGCTTTTTTTTTGACAAAACAAATGGTGTAAAAACCGACTCGTTTTTTGACAAAGCATAGTTGAAATCCACAGGACTGTGTGATAAAATCGTCGTTGTGTTTTACTTCCAAAGGAGGACTCCGGTCTATGCGGAAAACATTATTCGGTGACCGCGCATTTTACAAGCGATTGTTCGCCTTGATGCTCCCCATCATGCTGCAAAACGGAATCACAAATTTTGTCAACATGCTGGATAATATTATGATCGGTTCGGTCGGCACCACCCAAATGACCGGTGTGGCCGTTACCAACCAGTTGTTGTTTGTTTTTAACCTTTGCATTTTCGGCGTGGTTTCCGGTGCGGGAATTTTCGGCGCTCAGTTTTTTGGCAAGGGCGATCACGAAGGGGTTCGCCATACCATGCGCTTTAAACTGATCGCCGGCATTCTGTTAACCGCAGTCGGTATTCTGCTGTTCATATGCGGCGGAAGGGCTTTGCTGCAATTGTACATGCAAGGAGAGCAGAACGTTACGGACGTGACGGAAACCATGCGCCACGCAACCGACTACCTGCACATTATGCTCTTTGGTTTGATTCCTTATGCGATCACACAATGCTACAGCAGCACGTTGCGTGAAGCGGGTCGTTCTACCCCACCCATGGTAGCCGGCACCATTGCCGTTTTCGTAAACTTGGTGTTCAACTATTTGCTCATTTTCGGCAAATTTGGCTTCCCGATGCTCGGCGTAAAAGGTGCTGCCCTGGCAACATTTCTCTCCCGCTTTGTCGAATTGGCGATCCTGGCTTGTTGGGCACATGCGCACACCGCACTGTTCCCATTCCTCAAAGGTGTTTACCGCAGTTTGTATGTACCAAAGCAGTTGATGGTGCAGCTCTTGGCAAAAGGCTTCCCGCTCATGCTCAACGAAACGTTATGGGGCGCCGGTGTGGCGGCGGTTACGCAATGCTATTCTTTACACGGACTGAATGCAGTCGCCGCTTGTAACATTTCGCAAACGTTCTGGAACGTCTTTTCCATTGCATATATGGCGGTCGGCGTCGCAATCAGTATTATCATCGGGCAGCTTCTCGGTGCCAATCAACTGAAAGAGGCGAAAGCCGCCTCATACAAGCTGCTCACCATCTCCTTTCTTTTGGCAGTGGGTGTCGCCCTCTTATATTGTGTTTGCGCGGAGTTTATCCCGCTTGCGTACAACACCTCCGCCGATATTCGCCACCTGGCAACCCGCCTTATGCAAATAACAGCGTTGGCAATGCCGTTTGATGCAGTGGCGCACTCCTCGTATTTCACACTGCGATCCGGCGGAAAGATCATGATTACCTTCCTGTTCGACAGCGGCTGCATGTGGGCTGTTAACTTTGTATTGGCATTTGTGTTATCTGAGTATACCGCACTTCCCTTCACCGCAATCTTCGCCGTTGTGCAGGCCGTTGCCATTATCAAATCCGTTTTGGGCATCATCCTGGTGCGGAAAGGTTTCTGGGTGAAAAATATCGTAGCAAAGGAAGAAACTATATCATGATCAAGCATTATATCTTCGATTTAGGAAACGTTTTGGCAAGGTTTGATCCGCGCGCTATGACTGCCGCTTGTGTATCGGACGAAACAATGATCGATCCCATCTGTGATGTTGTGTTCGAGCGTGCGTACTGGGATTTGTTGGATAAAGGCGCACTCAGCGATAACGAATTCAAGTTGATTTTGCACCACCTGCTTCCCAAAGAATGGCAGGAGTTAGGATGCCGCGTGTTTGAGAATTGGGTGCAAAACATGCCGCCGATTGCCGGCATGGAACAGTTAGTAGCCGATCTGAAAGAAAGCGGCGCTTCGCTGTATTTGATTTCCAATATCAGCGTCGGTTTTTCCGAAACGTATCGTCGTGTCCCCTGGCTTTGCAAGTTGCTGGGTTTGTTTGATGGCTTGGCGTTTTCCGGGCCCTTGCAAACTGTCAAACCACAGCCGGCTATCTTTGAATATCTGTTGCGCACGTATCACCTCGACCCAAAAGATTGTCTGTTCATTGACGACAGTCCGTTGAACATCGACGGCGCCAAAGTCGTTGGCATACCGGGGTATTTGTTTGACGGCGACGCCAATGCCTTGAGGAACTATATTCAAAGCCAAAAATGAAAAGCACCGAGGTGTTATGAACCGCCCCAAATTGTGCGGACAGCACAGAAAAGCACCTAATGGCAGCAAGAAATAAATTTAAGCAACATACTGACTTCGTTTTTCAAGCGGAGTCAGTTTTGTTTTTAGTTGAATACGTTGGTGGTTGTAGAAATGGATATACTCATCTATGAGGAGGCGAGCCTCCTCATAGGTCTGAAGTTTTACGCGGTAAATGCACTCTGTTTTAAGAATTGAAAAAATTTTTTCAGCTAAAGCATTGTCATAGGGATTACCACGTCTTGACATTGACGGTGTGATGCCGTAAGCCGGTACATTCATTCGGCCTACATATCCGTAATATCCACTTCGTGATACCTTGAAAAATCGACACATTTCACTAATTGAATACCTATCTTTGTGACGATAGATTACCATGTATTTTACAGTTGTCTTCACTTCCTTTCTGTGAGCGAGAGAAAATCCCGCAGCAGTTCATTTTCCATTTTCAATCGTTTGTTTTCGTATTTGTATTCTTGCAATGTCTTTGCCGGTTTTCTTCCTCGCTGTTTTGGAGGTATATTCTTTTCTGGCCTTGCTCCTATCCAACACTGGATTGCATATCTGCTTATGCCATATTTTCTGCTTAATTCACACTGCGACACTCCTTCTTGATATTCCGTGAGTATCCTTTCTCTTATTCCTTGCGGATACTTTTTCATCCCTTTTATTCCTGACATAACAAAACCTCCTATGGTAGTTCTTTAATTCCTACCATAGGAGGTGCTTTTTTACTATTGTCCGTTTTTACCGGACTTGTTCATTAAGCCTCGGTGCTTTTTATATGCTGTAATAATCCTTTGCAGCCTTTTTCGATCTGGCGATACACGCGGTCAAAATTCCCGCTGTACCAGGGGTCTTCAATATCACCCGGTGTATCGGTAAAATCCAACAAGCGATACACCTTGTTTTGCGGATCTCCGCCGATAAGGCGTATCAAACGCGAGAGATTGTATTCTTCCATGACCACGATATAATCAAATGCCTCATAGTCATCACGTGTTACCTGACGCGCGCGGTGGTCACCAAAAGGAATTCTGTGTGCGCGAAGCGTTTGTGCAGCGCGTGGATAGATGGGATTGCCGATCTCCTCGCGTGAAACCGCTTTGGATTCCGCCACAACATCGGTGCCCTGTATCAACTGCTTAAACACAAACTCCGCCATCGGCGATCTGCAAATGTTCCCGTGACACAAAAATAAAACACGCGTCATTTACAAGATCTCCTTTACGTCACAAACAATTCCATAATCCGCATATTTGAAAATGGGAGCATTCGGATCACGGTTAACCGCAATAATCGTGCCGGATTGCCGCACACCGGCGATGTGATGCACCGCACCGGAAATGCCCAGCGCAATATACACATCCGGATTGATGGTCTTTCCGGTGAGACCCACCTGCATTTCATATGGCAAATAATCATGATCTACCATCAAGCGAGATGCGGCTGTGCGCGCTTGCAGAGAATCAGCAAACGCCTGTGCAGTTTCCATGTGTTCCTTGACTCCCATACCAAGGCCCACAACAATCGGTGCCACGTCCGCCTGCAACGTGCGCACCGTTGCCATCTGCGGACGGGTCATACAACGGATTTTGGCAATAATACTGCCCGAAAAAGCGGGACGGTACATAAACAATTCCGTACCATCGGTTTCCAGAGCCGTGCAATCTGCACAAAGTCCCGTTGAAAGCAAGGTTGCCACCTGCGGCGCGACCGCTTTGCTGCGCGTGTCACTTGCCCACAACACAACCTCCGGCTGACCCTCACGAATCTTCTGTGCCATGTGTTCGGGTTCATCCAGCTCAATCACGGTAATATCGTCGCTGATCGTACTTGCCATCTCGCGCGGTGCTTCCCCCACGATCCATACGCGGGAAAGACGGGCACCTGATGTTACAATCGGTGCCACACGCTTCTTGCCTTTTTCAAGACCGCTTTGAATCGCCTGCTTCAATTCCGATGGCTCAATAAACGTGCAATGGCGCCGGTCTTGATCATTCTCAAACGTTTTTATCACACGCGTTGGCGAACCGATTAAACCGCACCGCGACACATCGGCGGCAATATCCTCCGCCGACCAAACCAAAACCTCCGCCTCGCGCGAACGCAAGCTGGGTAAGCGCAACGTGTTGATACGCTCAACCGTTAACAAGGCCGGAAAAGGGCGTTTGTGAATTACAGCATCACGATCGGTGCAGGTGATCTGTTCATCCGCAATCTGCATTTTCATCACGTTCGGGATCAAACTGTACCCGGTCAACACAGACAACGCCGGACCGACTTGCCCGGTATCGCCATCCACCGTTTGCCGCCCGCAAAAGACCAGATCGGGTTGTAACTTGTGAATCGCCAAAGACAATGTGTAGGACGTTGCCAATGTATCGGCACCGGCAAAAGCGCGGTCGGTCAACAATACCGCCTGCTTAGCACCAAGACGCGTTAACGATTTCAAAAAAGCCTCCACAGAAGGCGGTCCCATGCTTAGCAGTGTAACCTCAGCACCGGGAATCGAAAGCGCCGCCTCGTATGCACACGCATCAAACGGATTGAGTTCTCCTGCGGCGGATTGCCGCACACATACTACGATTTTCATACTTATCTCGCATCATACAACGGTGCCAACGCATCGTGGATCCGTTTGTATTCTTCAAATATTTCCGCATACTGCGCCGTACGCGTGGAATTCGGCTCGGTAATTCCTACCTCACGCACACAACGCGTCACCGCATCCAAAGGATCGGCAAACACGCCGATGGCAATACCGGCGAGCATTGCCGAACCAAACGAAGAATCGCTGCTTTCGGTGCTTTTCAAGGTCATACCGAGAACATCGGCTGTCATTTGACGCCACAATTCACCCTTAGCGCCGCCACCGATAACAGTGGCGGTGTTACCGCACGCAATGCCAAGCTGATCCAGGGCGCGTTTGGAATCCAGCAGCGAATAACACACGCCCTCGAGCACGGCGCGCGTGAAATGTGCGCGCGTGTGCGTGGCGCGAATACCCGTAAAGCTACCGCACAGCATCGGATCAGCGTACGGCGTGAGTTCACCGTTCAGATAGGGATGGAAAATCATGCCATTGCATCCAATCGGAACCGCGGCCGCACCGGCGTCCAAGGTGCGGTAATCGCCACCGAACGTATCGCGATACCAACGATAAGAGGCAGCACACGATTTGGTAGCCGTTCCCGGATACCACAGCCCCGGAGCAATGTGCGAATAGTTCACCAAATGTTGATTAGGGTACGGGCGATCGGTAATCACACAAATTCGCCCGGCAGTTGCCAGTTTGACGGTTACGTCGCCCTGCTTTACCGCGCCGGAGGCAAACACTTCCATACACGTATCGGTAGTGCCGCAAATCACCGGTGTACCCACAGCTAAACCGGTTTCGGCGGCAGCCGTCATTGTCACCTCGCCGATAATATCCGTTGGATTTTTCAAAGGCGGCAACCATTCGGTGGAAACACCGGCTAAAGCACACAGTTCCTCCGACCACTGCATAGTGCGGCAATCGAACAGCATGCTGCCTTGTGCCTCAATATAATCCGTACACCACACGTCGGTTAAACGATAGCGCAGGTAATCTTTTTCAAAGAAAATATGGCGAACCCGGCCAAAAGTATCCGGCTCGTTTTCCCGCACCCACATGAGCTGCGGCAGCGTCCAGATCGTATCGGGGCGGTGATACGCCGCTCCAAAGATCGCTTCACCGTGCTTTTCTTTCAGGTAATTTGCATGTTTGCGAGAACGGCTGTCGGTCCAATGAATGGACGGGCGCAACGGCGTGTATGACTCGTCACACAATACCGCGGTATGCGTTGCCGAATCCAACGCTATACATGCAATGTCTGTTGCAGCCACACGGCTTGTAGCCAACAGTTCCGTCACGTTTTCACACAAGGCTTTCCACCAATCCGACGGTTCTTGTTCGCAAGCTCCGTTTCCCGGATATAATGTGGAATATTCGGCCGTGCTCTCCGCTACGATCACGCCGTCTCCCGACAGCAGGGTCGCTTTGGATGCACCGCCGCCGAAATCAATACCCAATAAGTATTTCATGTCGATCTCCTAATATTTGATCTCATAGTTCGGGCCGCTGATACCGGCCACGACGCCTTTGGCGATCAATGCTTCGTTTTCATTATGTGCAATCAACCATTTATTACGATCGGTCAGCAACGGATCGGCAGCCGGGCAAGGCAAGGCGGTGTTGGTACCTTTAGGCAGCGCGACCACCCAACCGAAGCCGCTATCCGCCGCCTGGCAGGGACAATAGTGCAGCGTTGTGGCGTAGGTTTCCAGCACCGTGCCCTTGGGTACGTAAAACACCATAAACTGCGAAGCATCGATTTTGTTGTCCTTTACATCCCACAAATGCCCCAAAATCAAAACAAGATCCGTAACAGCAATGTTAATTTCGCTGGAAGTGTGCCATTCCGTGGCATTTAAGAAACGACTGTACCCCCAACAATACCCGATTTGCGTCGGTAATGTTCCAAAGTAAGCATTGCGAATCTGATCGGCAATTGCCAATTCTTCGAAAGCTTCAACCGAAGCGCGATAAGCAGAACCACTTTGCGGCATTGCAATTTTTTCAGCCACCGCCATAATCTCTGTGGTATCCAGGTCAGTGATAAGGCGACCAAACGAGCGAAACTCCTCGCTATTCACCGCATATACTTTAAAATCCGTGTTTTTTTGATTCAAAACTGTCAGCATTTCTTTTCCCCTTTCTGCAACAATAGAGATATGCCGTGCGGCATATCTCTATTTTGTACGCTCAATCAGCGTTTTTCGATCCAGGCGTGATCGGGATCGCTGCTTCTGTTAAACCCTTGGTGATCGCCAGCCATCAGCCACAAGAAATACGTCTGATAGCCGGGCGTGGAAACGGTGGTGTGATAACCAAACGGAAATTCCACCAACTCATCGTTTTTCACGCGATACGCCTCATCCACCGTACCGTCCGCTGTATACAAGCACTGCACAGCGAAACCCTGCTTGGGTTCAAACAGGAAATAATAAATTTCTTCGGCAATGCACTCGGTCGGCATGTTGTCTTCATCGTGTTTGTGCGGCGGGAAACCGGCCCAGTTCCCCTCGGTACAATACGCTTCACCAATGGTAAGAATTTTGGCGTTGCTGTTGCCGTCGATAATAAAACTGGTCTCGCGCTGGAACGGTTGCTCACCCAACAACTTCAGTACCACGTGATCTTCACGTAAGAGCTGCGGCTCAGTCTTTTCACTAACCGGCGTTGCGCACACGGCGATTTTCACGTGATCCAGCGCAATAATCGTCAGTTTCTTATCCCGCGGCATGTAAAAACTTTCCGCTTTACGGTTTTCAAAAACCGAATTACGGTTACCGACGTTTTCCCACAGCACACAGTCAAACGCCACATTGCAATGGCCCTCCAACATGATGAAAGCAGTTTCCTTGTTTTCGGTTTCAAACACCTGCTGTTCACCGGCATCCAGCTCAATAATACCAAATTCCAAACGATTGAGCGTGCATTCACCGATCTTGCAGACCGGCGTATACCCTTTGGCAGGTGTGTAAGTCTTCTTATAATTCATATCCGTTCTCCTTCATATATCTTGTTACGGTTTCAAAATCCGGTACACTTTCCCGCGCGCCGATACCGGTACATTTAATGGCCGATACAGCACTTGAAAAATGACAACATTTCAAATAATCGTATCTTTTCACAACGGCTGCGGCAAAAGCACCGTGAAACACATCACCGGAACCGTTGGAATCCACAACCTGCGCCGGATAGATGGGATACTGCACACAGCGCTCTCCATCATAAAGCAGGCCACCGCGTTTTCCCTGCGTGATCACCACAACCTCGGGATGATACCATTCATACAGTTTTTCTGACGCCTCTTCCGCAGTTGCGCAACCTGTATGTCCCAACGCAAATTCTTCGGATGGAATCATAATATCGGTGTATTGCAGCAACCGTTCCACACCGGCGTACAACCCACCGCAATCGTACAACACCTTGGTGTTGTTTGCACGTGCAAACTGTGCTGCAGCAACCGCTGCATCCATCTCATTGCCGTCCACCATCAAAAGATCTGCCTGTGCGATCGCCTCTTTTTGCGCATCCGACAACACAAGTGCCGGCAGATCGCCGCGATCAAACACGCAGGTGCGGCTGGAAGAATCGGCGCACAGCCAAATCACCGAGGAAAACGAACGATATCCGTTTTTCACGTCGATAAGTGACGTATCCACACCGTATTTTTCAAAATCCCGCTTCAAAAACACGCCGCCGGCATCGTTGGATAGAACCCCGATATAGGCCGTGCTCTCCCCCAACTTTTGGGCCGCTACCAGGCCGGTAGCAGTCGGGCCCGCACCCGCAGGCTTGCTGCCCGGGGGCCGCCTTTTGGGTTTTTCGGCGAGG
>JAZQIV010000119.1:0-3510 GCA_045541305.1 Acutalibacteraceae bacterium
TGGGGGTATAGCTCAGCTGGGAGAGCGCTTGAATGGCATTCAAGAGGTCAGCGGTTCGATCCCGCTTATCTCCACCAACGAAAAGGACACCTTTACGGTGTCCTTTTTTCGTTGGCGCAAAGCGGGGTCGAAGCGGTGCGTCAAGAAAATGCGCCGGGGTGCGCGTTTTTAGCGCTGAGGGTGAGCGTTTGTGAGCGCCGCCGGTGGCGGATACAGCAAGCAAAAAGCTCTGTGCCGTGGTCGGAATTTACCGAGCGATAGCGAGGAGGAACAAATTTCGGGCACCGCAAACGGAAAGGCACCGCCCGAATTTGCTGTCCCGAAACCAATAGACGAGATCAAACTACCGCACTGTACAAAACAGCTTATTTCCACCAACATAAAAAGGGACATCCGAAGGGGGTGTCCCTTTTATGTTGTGTAAAGCGGCCTATCCGGAAAAATCAGTTCGTATGGCTTGAATGGGGCTTGCATTGACAGTGGTTGATAACTGACATATAATATCGGTAAGGAGGCGGGGCTCATGATGAAACGAGGTATGGCGCTTGGAATGTTGACGGCGTTTGTTTTGTGCATGCTTATGGGATGCGAAACACCACATAAAGACGCGGTTGAGAGTGTTACGACCACTACTTCCACAACCACAATCACGGGGGATGAGAGCATGCGCACCACAACGGACAGTACAACTGCCAAGACGACGCAGCAGGATACCACGGTTAAAACGTCTGCTACTACCGTTTCCGCGGTACGCCCGACTGTTCAGGAATCGGAAATTACCGAATCGTCGCTTTCCAACGCACTCAAATTGTTACAGACCGAACGCAAACTGACGCTCGGGTTTATCGGCGGCTCCATCACCGAAGGCGCTTCGTCGCAAAAAGGCGACAACGGGGACGGATCGTTTTCGGCATCCGGCGGGGATTTATCGCTATCGTGGGTCAATCGCACCGCTGCATGGTTTCGGTCTCAATTCCCGAATGCGGTGATTGAAACGGTCAATGCCGGTGTGTCGGACACGGCCACTAATTTTGGGCTGTTTCGTCTGGAATCCACGCTGATGAACAAAAACGGACACGATATGCCGGACGTGGTGTTTGTGGAATATAACACCAACGATTGGGTGTACGACACGCAAAGCAAAGCGGATTTGGCGCTGCAGGCGGAATCGTTGTTCCGCAATATTTATGCGCACAATCCGTATGCCGAAATCGTGGTTGTGTGTACCGCGCGCGCAGAGGATTCCGAGAGCCGTTTGGCATATCAGCAGGTCGCTTCCCATTACGGGATTCCGATGATCGACGTGGGTATCCCGCTGACCAATGCGATCCGTGAGCGTATTGGTACAACAAACGAAATAGATGGCGGGTATTACTATACAACGGACAATTTGCATCCCAGCTGCAACGGCTTTGGAATTTATTTTAATGAGATCCAAGCAATGCTGGCGGCGAGCATGCAGAAGATCACGCTATCTTCGCACAATCTGTACAACTACTATAAGCATCTGCCGAAACCGCTACACGCGCAACCGATCTCTTCGCCGCGCATTCTCACAGGAGATCAACTGTCAGTCAGTGGCAACGCACAAGTGACCTCCGTGCCGATTACCGTTAATATGTATCACACCGGTTTGCAACGGCAAGCGGTTACGATCACGCCGACATCTGTTATGGTGAACGGTGTGGCACGCTTTTCGTTCGTGTTCACCGGAACGACGCTGGGTATTCTGTTGCAGATGAGTAACGCGCCCGTGGAGATGGTATACACCATTGACGGAAAAAGTCGGATGTTCCGTATTGACGATACGCATTTGGGTTTCCAAATGTACGATCATGCGCAGGTGTTTATGCTGGCACATGGTTTGGACAACGCCGAACACGACGTGAAGATTGTGTTCCGCAACACAGAAAATGTGCGCGTTGGCGGCATGTTGGTGGGATAATAAAAAGCGGGATCTAATTGCAAAGCTTACGATTTATGTGGTATAATCGTTTTGATATTTCCAGAGGAGTGATGATGGATGGATCAGTGCGAGCATTGTGCATACTTTACGTATGACGATGTCACCGAAGAATACGTATGCGATGCGATCGGTGGGTTTGACGAGGATGACATGGCGCGCTTTTCCGGTAATCGATCGCACTCGTGTCCGCTGTTTCGATTTTTTGATGAATACAAACTGGTACAGAAGCAAAATTAAAACGGCTGCTTTAGCCGAATTCATAAAATAGTACTTAACAAAGACGGACGCCTCATAGGCGTCCGTCTTTGTTAAATCTGAATCTATCCTAATACATGTTCTAATAAAATTTTCACACCGATGAGGATCAGTACGATACCGCCCACGATTTCGGCGCGTTTGCCGTAGCACGTGCCGGTTTTGCAACCGATTTTCACACCGACCGCACAACACACAAACGTGATGGCGGCGATGACGGCGGCGCAAACGAGGAACCCATACCACGGTGCTAACAGATCGGTGCGCGTCATCGCCATGGTCACACCGACTGCCATCGCGTCGATGCTGGTGGCGATAGCCATTAAAAACAAGGTGCGCCAGTTGGTCGGATCGCCGGCAGATTCGCAGTTGCACTCTTCTTCGTGCAGTGCTTCCCATAACATTTTACCGCCGATAAAGAGAAGTAATCCAAACGCGATCCAATGATCGATTGCTACGATCTGTGCCGAAAACAAGCCGGCGATTAGATACCCGATGATCGGCATGAGTCCTTGGAATAAGCCAAACATACCCGCGATCTTGAGCGTTTGCGGAACGGTGGCTTTTTTCAAAACCGTGCCGTTGCTGAGTGAAACGGCAAAGGCATCCATGGACAACCCGATAGCGGTGGATAACAAGGTGATGAGATCCATTGCGACAACTCCTCTGAAAAACGATATGTCGATAGTATACTTGTCTTGCTTTATAAAGTCAAGGCGAAACACGGCGAGAGGGGATCCCTATCACCGCATACTTTAGGACAAGGTTAATAAGAATCCGAACGTGAATGCGGGATCGTTTAACCGATGCTCTTCGGCGAGAGCGGGACCGCAACTGTTGGAACCAACCCCGCTTTGTTGATAATCCAGGTGTAATACAGTATGACCGCTTTCTTGCAACTCATACGAGTGCATGCTTTGATCCAACATCTCCACCGTATACGGTGAAGCATTAAAACTGAACGGCGCCAGCGTGGCATCGGCGAGAAACGTGTTCATGCCGTTACTCAACACCAACTGCTCGCAAGCGGCGTGACTGCCGTTTTCCTGCGGAAACAGATAGTCTTCGTGCAACTCTTCCACAGTCGTGGAAAAAGTTCCCATATAGGAAGCATGATGCTTGTCAACGTAATTCTCATACGGACCGCGACCGATATACGTCACATCTGCCATGGATTTCGGCAACGTAAACTGCAGCCCGAAACGCGGCAGATAGGGGGCGCCGGGATGTTTCGTTACGTCCATAGACAGCTCGATGCGGCCGTCTGTATACACAGTCCAAACCGAGGT
>JAZQIV010000120.1:0-4127 GCA_045541305.1 Acutalibacteraceae bacterium
CCCCCCCTGCGGGGGGAGTTCCCTTTTCCTTGCCAGCGAAACCACAAAACCCCCCCCTTTTCCGGGCCGCGGCTTTTTTCTGCTTTTACAACTTAGGCAGCTTTTTTGTTCTGCAGCGCACGGATCACCAGGATCGCGCCCAGGAGCAGGACCAAGCAGATGGGCAGTACCACCCACGCGCTTTGCACAAAACCGCACAGGATGTAACCGATGAACGATACACCCGCGACCAGCAGCGCGTACGGCAACTGCGTGGAAACGTGTGCAATGTGATTGCACTGTGCGCCCGCGGAAGCCATGATGGTGGTATCCGAAATCGGCGAGCAGTGGTCACCGCACACCGCACCGGCCATACATGCCGAAATGGCAATCACCGTAATGGTACCGGATTCGGCACCAAACACGCTGAGCACGATCGGGATAAGGATACCAAATGTACCCCAGGACGTACCGGTTGCAAACGACAAGCCAACCGCGATCAAGAAGATAATCGCCGGCAGGAAAAGCGCGAACGAACCGGCGGAGTTTTCCACGATCTGCGAAATGAAGATCTTGGCACCCAGGCTATCGGTCATCGCTTTGAGTGTCCAGGCACAGGTGAGGATCATGATAGCAGGCACCATCAGCTTAAAGCCTTCCGGCACGCATTCCATGCACACCTTGAACGTCAACACGCGGCGCAGCGAGAAATAGATCACCGCAAAGATCAGCGCGATCACCGAACCGTAAGCAAGACCTACCGACGCGTCACAATTCGAGAACGCGGTGATAAAATTGCGATATCCGTCGGAATCCGCCGTAAAGAAACCACCGGAATAGATCATACCGACAATGCACGAAACGACCAGGAACAAGATCGGTACCACCAGATCCCACACGCGGCCCTTCGGATTGCCTTCCATGTTCTCAATGGCTTCCTGTGTTTCCACCGTGAAGATATCGCCGTTTTTCGCATTGTCCTCATGCTTCTTCATCGGGCCGAAATCGGTCTGTGTCACCGTCAGGAAGATCATCATGGCAATGGTGAGCAACGCATAGAAGTTAAACGGAATCGCGCTGATAAAGAGCGCCATGCCGTTTTCGGCGCCGCTGCCGGCCGCAAAGCCGGAAACCGCCGCCGCCCAGGAAGAGATCGGGGCAATGATGCAAACCGGCGCCGCCGTTGCATCGATCAAATAAGACAGCTTCGCGCGGGAAATGTTCTGCTTATCCGTTACCGGACGCATCACCGAACCCACCGTCAAGCAGTTGAAATAGTCATCCACAAAGATGAGCACACCCAAAGCGATGGTTGCCAATTGCGCACCGATGCGGCTCTTGATGTGTTTGGTTGCCCAACGGCCGAACGCCGCCGAACCACCCGCCTTGTTCATCATGGCAACCAACGCGCCAAGCATAACAAGGAACAGCAAAATACCAACGTTGTAGCTGTCTGCCAGACTGGCAACAAAGCCGTCACTGATCACGTGCACGACCGTGCCTTCGAAACTGAAATTAGAATAGATCAGACCACCGACAAGAATGCCCACAAACAACGAAGAATACACTTCTTTGGTGATGAGCGCCAACACGATAGCAATGACCGGCGGCAGCAACGACCAAATGGTGGCATATTGACCGATGGATTCCCGCACCGTTGCCAGTGCCGCATCCAAGTGCGTTTTAAAATCCGGGTCAACGTTCAGGTTGTCGGCATAGCCGTCCACGTATTCCTGCGCCGAGTCACCGTCCGACAGATCGTATTCCACGTCGTTGAGCGTGAACACCAGCTCCGAAGAAGGTGCTGTGTCCGTTGCGGGTTCGCCGTCTGCCGATACCGTCAGCGCAAAGGTCGTGACCAAAAACACGATCAAGCACACAATGGAAACGGTCAGCCAGCGGGGTCTTCTGGTTGCTTTCATGTGAAAATCCCTCCTACAAATAAAAAATCGCGATCGCACAACAATGAAGCGACCACGATTGCTTTCACAAAGGATCGATAGCGCTCCACAGATGTGACAGTTGACAGCATGTTTTACAGCCAACCAGCATCGGCACGACAGGGATCGCACGCGACACTTCGGCGAAACACCCTTTCACGCGCCCGTCCCCACGGTTTTTCGCGTTACTGATGTGCCCCGCACCTCTATCTACGATTGTGCTTTGACTATACCATACAATTGAAAACTTGTCAACTTATCCCAACAAAAAACGACCCTTTGTTGAAAGGGTCGTTTGGTTTTATTTGTCGTATTTTTTCACGATCGCGCACAACTCGTCCATTTTTTCTTGAATATCCGCCGCCAACTTGAATTGCGTGTGGCAACGGTTCAGGTTCTGCTCGGGATAGTGAATTTTGAAATACGTATCGCCGTTGAGATAATCGGTAAGGAAGCGGATGCCGCATTCCAGCGTCATCAAATATCCGCCAAACGGCAACAATTCCTTTTCCTTGGCGGTCAGACTTTCGCCGCACGCCTCCAAAAAGCCTTTAGTATATTCCTCAAACAAGCGAACGTCGCAGTATACCTTACTCAGATCCGGCTCGTCCTCGCTCGCGGGGTTGGTACCAAAGCGAATGCTGTCACCAAAATCATACAATGCCGAACCCGGCATGACGGTATCCAGATCGATCACCGCCATCGGTTTGCCGGTTTTATCATCCAACAACACGTTGTTGAGCTTCGTGTCGTTGTGCGTCACGCGAAGCGGCAGCTCACCGCTTTCCAAAAGCGCCACCAGCTTCTCGGTATCGGCTTTGCGAGCACGCACGAACGCAATCTCTTCCTGCACCGAGGCGGCACGCCCCATTTTATCGGCAGCAACCGCCGCTTCAAAATCGCGGTAACGGCTTGCGGTGTTGTGGAAATTAGGGATCACCTCACACAGCGTATCCGCCGGGAAATCCGCCAATCGGCGCTGGAACTGGCCGAACGCCACCGCGGAATAATAAAAGTGCACCGGGTTTTCCACCGTCTGCAGCGAAAGTGTGCGCTCCACAAACACGTACATGCGGTAATAATTTCCGTCATGCTCCAAATACGCCTTGCCGTCCTTGGTGGGAATGATCTGCAAGCATTCGCGCTCGGGATCACCGCCCGCCTCTACCACCTTTTCACGGATGGTCTCGGTCACGCTTTGGATATTCCCCATCAGGCCTTTCACGTTGGGGAAAATGTTGTGATTGATGCGCTGCAAAATATAGCGCTTATCGGCAGCCTGTACACAATAGGTATCGTTGATATGACCGCAGCCATACGGCTCCGCCGTCAACGGCTCGCGGTCCAACGCAAACTGCTTGGCAATTTCAACAATCGTCATCATCAAACACTCCTTACATACTCGCGGGATACACGCCGTTTTCCGTCATGTGGGCAATGGCCTGCTCCACATCCGCTTTATCGGCAGCATAGGTCATGCCATACCAGCGGTCACGCGTGCGCAGCACAGTGGTTTCAGCCTTGCCCTCGCTCATCATGTCGTTCACCGCGAACGGCAGATAAAATTCCGCTTTGGCAGGATTCTCTTTGGCGGTCGTATCCAAAAACTCTTTGAAACCGGCTTCCAGGTGATCCAGCATTTCCGCCGGGAACGCCCACGCATTCATGGACACCATGCAGCCGGCAGGCAGCTCGTTCCATGTTTTACCGTCGTCTTCGCTGTACTGCGCTTTGCCGTCCACAATCTCAATGTGCGTACGTTCCACCAAACCGCACAACTTGCCCTGCTCGTTGATAGAGCAAATCCCGCGCGACACGTAGCCGTTTTCCGTCAGGGTATTTTCCAGCGTATAAGCCGACATGGCAAACTGCATTTTGCCGTTTTCCGCACTCGCCGCCGATAAAAACTCTGCCAAAATACGGTAGCTCTCGCGGCCGTAAAAATCGTCCGCGTTAATCACCATAAAGGGTTCTTTTACCACGCCGCGGCAACACAAAATGGCATGGCCGGTGCCCCACGGTTTGGTGCGGCCTTCCGGTACGGTGTAGCCTGCGGGAAGCTTATCCAGCTCCTGATACACATATTCCACCGGGATTTTTTGCGCAATGCGATTGCCAAGCAGTTCTTTGAACTCTTTTTCGATGGCATGCTTAATCACAAACACAATCTTGCCAAAGCCCGATTCAATGGCATCGTAGATCGAATAA
>JAZQIV010000121.1:0-2016 GCA_045541305.1 Acutalibacteraceae bacterium
AAACGCCGCAAACGATGGCTCGTCACCCTCTGCCGGCGCCGTCAGCACCGTGCCCGGATATCGTTTCACGCACTCACCTCTTCTCTTTAGGGTGATTTGATTATATCACAGGTTCACGTGACCGTCAAATATCGTTTTGCGACTTTTTAGAAAAAGAGAAGGGCTCTTTCCCGATTATTTAAAATTATCTCTCGTTTTCTATTGTTTTCTCCTGTTTTTGACGTTTTTTGCAAGTTTGCAAAAAAATAAGTGCCCGTCGGGTTTTCCGACGGGCACTTGTGATTATTTTTGTAACAAGGGTTTCACACTGCGTTGCAATGCGCGGAACAAAAACGGCAATCCCACTAACTGCACCGGCGTGGTGATGGCCGATTGAATCAACCGCCCCGGCAGGAACACCAAAAATCCTTTGTCATACAGCATGCTCAACCACAACGTATTGAGGCAAAGCGTGCACACAAGTTGGGTGCTGACCACCGCGATCACAATACGCCACATGTTCACGGATTTGTGAAAGCACAACCCGTAAATTAAACCGATGGTCACCGCCGTGATGGTGAACCCCAAAAAATACGGGCCGTTTGGGAACAGCAGCGCTCCAATCACGTCGCTGAGCCCGTGCACCACCATCGCTGCCACCGGGCCGTACAGATACGCGATGATCGCCACCGCAAACAGGGATAACCCCAATCGTTCGGTGGTGGTGTTGAGCGACGCCAGCCGCGCCAGCACCACGTCCACGGCGATCATCATGCCGCAAACGACCAGACGCAAAATACCGGCAGATGTGTTTGTACTTTTTGACATAACAATTCCTCCTCATTCTCCGAATGTTGAACAAGGAGGAATATACTCTCGTTATTCAACAGCGGGATGCGACCGATAAACCGCAAGAAGCTTCTTTTCGTCCGCGCGGCAACTCCCCGTCCGCACGGCACTTAACGCTTATCGATCTACTCTGTGTCAGTTCAAAACAAAGAACTGTTCGTACCAAAGAATAAAGGTATAGATGGTCCAGATCTTTTTCATGTTGAGCGCCTTGCCCTGCTTGTGATCCTCCAGCAGCTGCAAAATGGCGGGGACCTGGAAGAATTTTTCCGCGATCTCGCCCGTAAACGCCTCTTTCACCATCTGATAATAGGTATCCTGCCGCAGCCAATCGTTGAGCGGCACGGGGAACCCTAATTTTTTCTTGTGCGCGGTGCGCTCCGGCAACTGTCGAAGTGCCGCGGCACGGAGCGCCACCTTAGTGGTGTTGCCGTCAATGCGGTAACGGGTCGGCAATTGCACCGCTAGTTCCAGCATCTTTTTGTCCAAAAACGGCACACGCAGCTCCAACGAATTTGCCATGCTCATGCGATCCGCTTTTTGCAAAATGTCATATAGCATCCACGTTTGCATATCTACATATTGCAGCTGCGTCGGCTCATCCAAATGTGCCACCTTATCAAAATGTGCTTTGGATAGCTGCACCGGATCGCACGGTGTACCCGCGTTTTTCAGGTATTTCGCCCGCTCATCCCGCGTGAACACGTAATTGGCACGCATAAACCGTTCATACGGCAGCATCGCGCCGCGAATGGCAAAGCGCTTGCCTTTCACGCTTTCGGGCAACCGCCTGGCAATTGCTGCCACACCCTTGCGCAACACCCGCGGAATACGGCTGTATTTGTGAAAATGCCCGCCTTCCAGATACATCGGGTACCCGCCGAACAGCTCATCGGCACCCTCACCCGAAAGCACAACCTTCACATATTTCGCAGCGTTTTCCGCCAGGAAATACAGCGGCACCTCCGAGGGGTTGGGCAGCGGCTCGTCCATGTAATACTGGATCTTGCCCGCCATTTTGAAATATTGCTCAGCCGAAACCTTATTAGCGATATTCTCCACGTTGATCTCTTTCGAGAACGCCTGTGCAAAGGGCAACTCGCTGTATTTTTCCTCTTCATAGCCCACCGAGAACGTCTTGACCGCTGCCGCGACCTTGGACACCTCCCGCACCACGTAGCTGGAATC
>JAZQIV010000122.1:0-9638 GCA_045541305.1 Acutalibacteraceae bacterium
CAGAACGACATGGCTACGATCCGACTTCCTTCCCTGCTGTACCGAAACTCGCAGACGAGATCCATCTTCCGCTTTGTACAACCCCCTAACTCTCCGCCAAAAATAAGAAACCGCCTAAAAGGCGGTTTTTTATTTTTCCGAAAAGAGAGTTAGGGATTCGAAAGGCCGTTTAGAAAACTCTCCGGTGGAGAGTTTTTAGGCCGTAGCGTTGCACCGCCCTACCCTGCTGTACCGAAACTCGCAGACGAGATCCATCTTCCGCTTTGTACAACCCCCTAACTCTCCGCCAAAAAATGAGAAACCGCCTAAAAGGCGTTTTTTTATTTTCAAAAAAGAGTTAGGGATTCGAAAGTGTACGCAGATCACGTTTGACACAAAAAACGGTTTATGCTATATTGTCTTTGGATAAGTTTCAGCCACAGGAGGTGAGGACGTCTTGGATTATCAGGTATTTATTTCATTCAAGAATACAGACAACAACGAATTCACGCAAGACAAGAGAATTTGTGAAGAATTATACCGTTACCTGAGTGAAAAAGGAATCAATACGTTTTACAGCAACGTCTCGCTCCTGGACTTTGGCGAATCGGCATATAAAGAAGTGATCGACGATGCCTTGGATGAAGTAGCAATCATGGTTGTCGTTGGCAGCAAAAAGGAATATCTGGCCTCCAAATGGTGCAAATATGAATGGCACACCTATCAGCAAAATATTCTCTCCAACATTGTAAACGGCTCAATCATCACCTATCTCGGGGATATGGATTTAATCGATGTTCCCACCGCGATCCGGCATTATCAATCGTTCAAGATTGACCAAACCCCGATTGAAACCGTGGGCGATTTTGTGATTCGCGCCATTGAAAACAGAAAACAAACACCTGAGAGTGACAATTTGGCCACGGCTGTTAAACCGAACATGGCCGATATAATTCAACCCGCAAGCAAGGAATTCAGCGAGAAAAAGGCATCGTATTACGATTCCACCTACAGCGGTGAGTACAAGCGATTGAAGCTGCAGGGCGAGGCTATGCGTCCCAGCGATATGCTTGGCGTGAATTATGTCAAAGAGCAATTAGCCGACAAAGAAACCGTTTACGTTTTGGACGTTGGCTGTGGATACGGTGTGGTGGGCAGAGATCGCTTTGCCGATTTCCCCCACACAGTCATGGTGGGAATCGATATTTCGGAAGCTGTTCTGGCCAAAGCGCGAGAACTCAACGACGATCCCGACGCACATTATGAATGCTTGGACGTGTTATCCGAAAACTTCGAAGACGAAATGGAAATGATCATGGACAAATACAACATCAAAAAATTTGACGTTGTATTCGGTGCCTATATTTTGCAGCACGTGAAGGACCCGCTAAAGGCTCTGCGAAATCTGCGCTCGTGCCTTTCTAACGACGGGTACGTTATTTTCCGTCAATCCGACGAAGGCACCTATATCGCCTACGGTGATGACGGCCTTGTGAAAAAAGTGTGTGAACGATACCTACGCGCGCCGGGACTGGACGACCGCTTTATCGGCAGAAAAATGTTCCATTATCTGGAATCAACGGGTTACAAGGACACGCGCGTGTTTGGTTCGTTCATCAACACCTCTCAAATGGATTACGACGAGCGCATGGCTTTGTACAAAATGCGATTTTCATTGCGCACCATGTATTACAAACGCGCTTTGGAAAAAGACCCGTTCAACCTGGAGGTCAAAAACGAGCTGGAGTGGATGACCTTTGCGTTGGATAAGCTGCAAGAGGTCTTTGGCAGCCCCTCTTTCTGGTTTGGCGAAACCATGCTGATATCCGTTGCCCGCAAAACCAATAAATAAACAAAAGGCAGAGCGCTCATGAGCACTCTGCCTTTTTTATAGTTGCCTTGCCAAATATTCTTCCGCATAATGTACAGCGGTGGCACCGTCCGCCACCGCTGTGACGATCTGCCGCAATGCTTTTTGGCGGATATCCCCCACGGCATACACGCCCTCCACCGACGTTTCGGTGGACTCGCCGGCGATAATATACCCGTTTTCATCCAGCTCCACCGCACCGCGTACACAGTCGCTTGCCGGTTGTCTGCCAATGCTGACAAACACCCCGTCACACGTCAATTCACGCGAATGCTCACCGTCTTTTTCGGCAACCACAAGACCCGTTACGCGATCTTCCGTCACAAACGATCGTACCGTTGTGTTCCACAAAAACTCCACGTTTTCCACCTTTAAAAGCGGCTCGTGATAAATTTTGGTGGCGCGCAACGTATCCCGCCGATGAATAAGATACACTTTTTCGGCAAGCCGCGACAAATACAATGCATCGGAAACTGCCGAGTTGCCACCACCGATCACCGCCACGGTTTTACCTTTGTAGAACCGACCGTCACAATGCGCACAATAATGCACACCTTTTCCAACGAGTTCCTGTTCCCGTTCAACCCCAAGCGGCCGCGGATTAGCCCCCATCGCCAGCACCACCGTTTTGGCGTAAAACTCGCCGTCGGTGGTGAAAACCGTTTTCACGGCACCGTCCAACGACACATTCGTTACTTCGGCATACACCGTTTCGGCACCGAAACGCTCGGCACCCTGTTGCATTTTCATACCGAGTGTGAACCCGTCCACGCCCTCTTCAAAACCGGGGTAATTATCCACGTCGCCCGTCAGAGCCAGCTGTCCGCCCGCCGATAACCGTTCGATCACCACCGTGTCCAAACCGGCACGCGCAGCATACAATGCCGCCGTATACCCCGCCGGCCCGCCGCCGATGACGATCATATCGTATACCCGTTCCATGGTTACTCCTCTAACAGCTTCAAAATCTGCGGCTTCGGGCGCGCACCGGCCACTTGATTAACAACCGCACCGTCTTTGAGCACCACCAACATCGGAATACTGGAAACGCCGAACTGCATGGCAAGTTCCGGCTCGTCATCCACATTGATCTTACCCACCAAATACTGCGGATTTTCTTCCGCAATCTCATCCACAAGCGGCGAAACCATACGGCACGGTCCGCACCAATCGGCATAAAAATCCAAAAGCACCGGTTTGTCGCTTTGTTTCACTGCTTCAAAATTCTCCTTGTTAACGTGTAATACCGACATAATCACGCATCCTTTCTGTTTTTTAGTATGTCACAAATCAACCCAACAACACGTCCGTCATGAGCATCAGGCAAAAGCCGACCAACAATGCGTAAGTAGCGCCCCGCTCACTGCCGTGCGCGTGGGTTTCCGGGATCATTTCGTCACTGATGACGTACAACATGGTACCACCCGCGAACGCCAAGGCAAACGGCAGGATCGCCGATGCCACACTCACCGCAAAATACCCAAGCAACGCACCGATCACTTCCACCAATCCGGTTGCCATCGCACACAAGAACGTACGGCGCGGTGTCACACCGGCCGCAAGCATCGGGCCAATGATCACCATCCCCTCGGGGATGTTCTGCAGTGCAATACCGCCGGCAATGATAAGCGCCTGTGTGGTATCGCCTGCACCGAACCCAACGCCTGCCGCAATACCCTCGGGCAGATTATGGATCGCAATGGCGGTGACGAACAACAACACTTTGCTCAAATTGGCATTGTGATGCGCTTCAATGTCCGGACCCACCAGTTTGTGCAGATGCGGTACCAGTTTATCGATCAGGTTCAGGCACAACGCACCCACGAAAATACCGCAAATTGTGATTCCCAGCCCGTATGTTCCGCCGTATTCGAGCGACGGTAAAATGAGTCCCAACACCGCCGCGGCCAGCATGACACCGGCTGCAAACGACAAAATGATATCCGAAAAACGGTGTGAAAGTTTTTTGAAGGCAAACCCAATCAGCGAACCGATCACCGTTGCACCGCCGACGCCGAGTGCTGTCAACAATACGAGTTCCATTATGTAAATCTCCTTTTAGAAAAATCCCCACAGACGCCCGCGAAAGTCGGTTGTGCTGTGGGGATCTCCGCCTGCTTAGGCTTCGCTGAAGTTATCCTTATCTACGCCACACAACGGGCAAACAAAATCGTCGGGCAGATCTTCAAACTTCGTGCCGGGCGCGATACCGTTATCGGGATCGCCGATGGCTTCATCGTATTCCCAACCGCATACGTCACATACATACTTTTTCATCACAGATTCCTCCTTTTATTTATAACACCAGCGACGGAGCGCTGTAAACTCTGGCTGCCAATTCTTGATTGAGCATATACAAGCTCTTGGGATCCGAACCGAACAGTTCCATTTTGGTGATCAAATCTTTGGCGTTGGTTTCTTCCTCACCCTGCTCTTTCACAAACCAATCCAAGAACTGCATGGTACGGAAATCCCGCACGTCGTACGCCGCACCGTAAATATCGTTGATGAGCGACGTTACGTACTGCTCGTGCTCCAAACCGGCTTTGAGCACGTCCATGTGCTCGTTAAACACCTTATCCGGTTTGGCGATCGCATCCAGCGTGACCGCCATATCCTCATTTTGCAGATAGGTGTAAAACAGCATGGCATGATCGCGCTCTTCCTGCGCTTGGATCATATACCAGTTCGCAAAGCCATCCAAACCCTCTGCTTTAAAATAATTTGAAAAATCGAGGTATAAATACGCGGAATAAAATTCCTTATTGATCTGCTGATTGAGTAATTCGTGTACTTTTGCATCCATGATTTTGTTCCTCCGTTTATTGTATTTTTTCAAAATCCACCGCGCCGTGCTTGCACAACGGGCAGATAAAATCCTCAGGTAATACATCGCCTTCGTAAACGTAACCGCAGATCTTGCAAACGTATCCTTGCTTACCGTCCGTCTTCGGCTTCGGTTTCACGTTCGCGTGATAATACGCATACGTCATGGTTTCCCGATCCGAGATCACACGTGCCTCGGTAACCGAGCAGATGAACATACCGTGCGTATCCAGATCCACGTACTGCTCCACTTTCAGCGACATGAACGAGTTGATATACCGCGGCAAAAACACCAGCCCGTTATCCGAACGAAGCGGTTCGCAGTTCGCAAATTTATCCACGTTGCGCCCGCTGACAAAACCGAACGCCTCAAACACCGCAAACGGCGCATCCACCGTCAAACAGTTGATGTTCATCTTGCCGGTCTGCTTGATGATGTGATGGGAATAGTTTGCTTTGTTGATCGTCACTGCAATACGGTTCGGGGTATCCGTCACCTGTGTGACGGTGTTGACGATCAGTCCGTTATCCTTTTTCCCGTCATTCGACGTCACCACGTACAATCCGTATCCGATCTTAAACAATGCCGTTAAATCGTTCTTGTTAGCGGTTTCATCGTGCTGTGCCAAATAATCACGGCACAACTCTTCGGCCAGTGTGTTCAACTGCGCGGCGCTTTCTTCGTTCAATGCCGATAAGATTTTCACCGTGGTATCGGTAAAGGTCAGATTCTTACTCTTTTCCAGCATACCGCGCATGACTTTGGCGGCAAGAGGTGCCCAACTGCCGTTTTCCATCAACGCCACCGTGCGATTTTGATAATTCCGCTCGGTCAAATGGTCAATGAATTCACGCATGAACGGGAAAATATCCGCATTATACGTGGTGGTGGCAAGCACCAGTTTGCTGTATCGGAACGCATCTTCCACGGCTTCCGCCATATCACAACGTGCCAAGTCGTTGACCACCACTTTGGGACAACCGTTGGCTCTGAGTTTGTCCGCCAGTTGTAACACTGCTTTTTTGGTGTTGCCGTACACCGACGTGTACGCAATGACGATGCCCTCTTCTTCCGGCTGATAACTCGACCACGTATTATACAAGCCGATATAATACCCAAGGTTTTCCTTTAACACCGGACCGTGCAACGGGCAGATGGTCTGAATGTCCAAGCCGGCGGCTTTTTTGAGAAGCGCCTGCACCTGTGCGCCGTATTTGCCGACAATGCCGATATAATACCGCCGCGCCTCACACGCCCAATCCTCTTCCACATCCAAAGCGCCAAACTTGCCGAATCCGTCGGCCGAAAACAGCACCTTATCCGTGCTGTCATACGTAACAATTACTTCCGGCCAATGCACCATCGGCGCGGTCACAAACGTCAACTCATGACGCCCAAGCGACAAGGTGTCACCCTCGCCCACCACGATCTGCCGATCCGCAAAATCGATGCCAAAGAACTGTTTCATCATGGCAAACGCCTTGACAGACGACACGATCTTGGCTTCCGGATACGCTTTCACAAAGTTCACAATGTTCGCCGAATGATCCGGTTCCATGTGCTGGACGATCAGATAATCGGGTTTACGATTACCCAATGCGTTTTGCAGATTATCCAACCACTCATGTGTGAAATTGGCATCCACCGTGTCCATGATCGCGATCTTGTCATCCAGGATCGCATAGGAATTATAGGACATGCCGTTCGGTACCACATATTGTCCCTCAAACAGATCGATCTTATGATCGTTGACCCCGACGTATTGAATATCGTTTGTAATAACCATGACCGTCACCTCTGTTTGTTAGTTTACCATGTTTTTCCGTGTTTTACAACATCACACTAAAATTTTTCCATCGGTCGTGACGGTAACCACCTGCCACGGCAGGAACTTCCCACTTGCTTGTATGGCACGTTTCACAATGTTTTCGAGTCCGCCGCAGCACGGCACCTCCATGCGCACAATCTTCACGCTTTTAATGTTATTATTCGCAATGATCTGTGTAAGTTTGTCGGTATAATCTCCCTCGTCCAGTTTGGGGCAACCGATGAGCGTGATGTGATTGCGCATAAACTCGTTGTGAAAATCGCCGTAAGCAAACGCCGTGCAATCCGCCGCAATCAGCAAATTCGCCTCTTCAAAATACGGTGCATTCACCGGCACAAGCTTGATCTGACACGGCCATTGCGCCAGCCGGCTGTGCGTGGCACCCGATCGAATCGGCATGGTTGCCTCCCGCTTGATTGCTCTTGCTTGCGTGCCGGGACACCCGCACGGCAATTTTTCGCCAAAAGCCGCTAATTTTGCTTTTTGTACCGCCGCTTCGTTGTAGGCCGGTGCTTCCCGTTCCTCAAACGTGATGGCATTGGTCGGGCACGCCGGCAAGCAATCGCCCAAGCCGTCACAATAATCCTCACGCGTGAGCTTGGCCTTACCGTTCACCATCTCGATCGCACCCTCGTGACATGCCGCCGCGCACGCGCCGCACCCGTTACATTTTATTTCATCTATTTTTATAATTTTCCGTAACACCACAATTTCCTCCTTGCCTTTCTGTAACCAGTATAGTATACTAAACACAGAATTTCTGTTGAATTTTCAACAAACGGAGAAAAAGATGGAAAAATATTTGGAAATTATCAAAAGCTGTCCTCTTTTTGAGGGAATTGCCAATGAGCATCTGCCCACCATGCTCGGGTGTCTGGGAGCCACGATCGAACACTTCGATAAAAAGTATACCATCATGGCGGAGGGAAATCCCGCGAAATATATCGGCATCGTGTTAACCGGCTCCGCACAGATCATCCAAATCGATTATTACGGCAACCGCAGCATCCTTTCGGGGATCGGGCCGTCGGAAATGTTTGCGGAAGCGTTCGCCTGCGCCGAGATTCCGTCCATCCCCGTTTCGGTGATCGCCAACGAGCCGTGCGATGTCATGCTGATAAACTGCAGCCACATTTTGCACACCTGCCAAAACAACTGCGGCTTTCATCAACAACTCATTTTTAATTTGATGAAAGACTTAGCGCTCAAAACGTTGCTGTTCCACCAAAAGATCGAGATCACCTCCAAACGCACCACGCGGGATAAGCTGATGGCATACCTCTTCTTTCAAGCAAAAAAAGCCGGCAGCAACCGCTTCTCCATCCCATTTGACCGACAAGAACTCGCAGATTACTTGGAAGTCGATCGCAGCGGGCTATCCGCCGAAATCAGCAAGCTCCGCCGTGAGGGAGTTTTGGAAAGCCACAAAAAACAATTTGAACTGTTATAAAAGAAGACGCATCGCAAAGCGATGCGTCTTCTTTATTCCATTTCGGTTAAAATGCTTTGATACACCTCGGCGCAGTACCCGCATTCACGGCATACGGCGGTATTCCCTTTGGACTGCGCACGCGCACAGGAGGTTTTTTGCTCCCAATACGTGGACGGGATGGCAGCATTGTTGAGAATATACGGTGCAAGCAAATCGCCAAAACCGGGTTCGGTCAATACCGACAGATCCCCCTGCCAACGGCCGCGCACATACGCGCTAAGAGCAATGGCAGGAAACGGATGGATGCGTGTTGCCAGTTTGATACCATCCACCAATCCTTCATAGCGACACACATCCTCCGGTCTCACCAGATTGCCTGCCACAATCAGATAACGGTTTTCCGACTTTGCCAGCATGCGGCGGCACGCATACGGTTCAAACGTAGCGTCTTTTGGCAATTTGGCGACCGCCGCGCTATGTGCCACAAAATTATCATGGAACGTGTGATACGCGCAATGCGGAATACAGCCACTATTTGCCAACAAGTATAACCGTTTGCCGTTTTGGTGACACCAATCGTATTCCGCGCGGATTTCATCGATGCAATAATGATAATCGCGCTTTACATAAAATGAATCGAACAGATCGGCACATTGTTGCATACCTGCCACACCATCCACCCACATGTTCACGGATGCGCGAACGTCGATGATGGGAAAATTGGTTTTGACAACGTGCGCCACGAACGGCGATGCCGTGGTAACGGTGTGCAAGCCGAATCGCTCATGCAAGTCGCCAACCGCATCGCGCACATTCTTGGCAAGCGTACAAGAAATGGCCTCTCCACCGTAACAGTTGCCGTTTAAAAGCAGATTCAGCGAAACGCCCTGTTCGCGAAAAAGCCGCAGTTCGGTTGTCAGCTTTTCGTGGTCGTGGCGCGGATCGTTTTCAAAAGTGGCGCGTCCCGTGGCAAAGTCAGGCAAAGCAAAATACAATTCACCGATACGATCCAGATACGGTGAAACCGTGTGGAAAAACGATTGCGGCGCGGCGCAGGGATAGCCGACCGAAAACTTTAACTCATTCATCGTTATCGACCACGCCGGTCGTTCCGCCTTGGATACGACGGCGGTATTCCTCGCGCCATTCGTCTGTGATGGCCCACGGCTTTTGTCCTTTTTCGCGGAATGGATTGTGGAAATTCCGGGTCAATACCCCACGCTGTTCCAAATGCGCGTAGCACTCACGCATACAACCGCGCGCACCCTCAATAGGTGGATTGTTGCCATCCGCCGATTGATATCCGGTCCAGTTATGCTTGTGATGGTAGCCGTGATACGTTTCACTTAACTCCTCCGGCGACGGGGTGCCCTCCGGCAGGAACGGATTGTATTCTTTGTGTGCGCCCATGTACGCGGTGGAGCATTTCAGCACATCCAATTTACCCCACTCAATCGTGTGCCCTGCCACCGTGATGGATTCGGTCTCGGTCATGGAGATAGCGCCGCCGGTACAAGCTTTGGCGCAACGCATACAACGATCGCACAGTTTGCCCTCAAAAATCGGGTCGGGTTCCAGCGGAGCATCGGTCAATAAGATCACAAAGCGCTGGAACGGACCGAACTCGGGAGTTAAGAACACCTTGGAATATCCGATCTGCCCAAGACCTGCCAAATACGCACACACGCGGTAATCCACCAAA
>JAZQIV010000123.1:0-9881 GCA_045541305.1 Acutalibacteraceae bacterium
AGACCGTGCGAATAGCGTGCTTTGTCACGCTGACGCCGCGACCGCCTTTCATGAAGGTGGTGAGATCCGCCGAGGTGGACAACGCAACACCGTTGGTATCCGCGGCAGCGGTCAAGGCAGCGAACGCCTTTTTGCCGCCCAGCACCGACAACGGCGAAGCGGCTTTGGGGATCTTCACGTTGGTGATACCGTTGTTGCTCCAGCCGCTGTACTGTGCAGACAAGGCGTTAATGCCCGCCTCCTGCAAGCCGGTCAAAATCGTCTGCGCTTGCTCGTACGTTGTCAACGGGATCTTTTTGACGTACGGAATGATGCCGAGGAAGCTGGCATCGGTTTCATACGCACCGATCAGGTCCACGTGGAACGACGGAGCGGTCTCGCGCTTGGCAAAGCCTTGCTCTGCGATCAAATACTCGCGGTAGGCGTTTGCCATGCCGATATAATTGGCTTTCTCGCCATCCAACGGATAATACCGCACGGAATACGTATCCGTGCCGTGATCTAAGTCCACCATCTCATTCACGCGACGGCGGTTGTACATGTTGTACTGCGAGGTGAGCAAGCGATAATTAAAGAACGTGCTGACCGCATTATAGCCGCAGGTGGCGTGGCCGGTCATTGCGGTGAGTTCCGCGGCGGCTGCGGCATCATCGATGACACCCATCAAGGCTTCATCGCCCACAACCGTGCCGAAAACCGGCAGGCGCACCGCTTCGGTGGTGGTGGTTTTGGTTTCCGCCATGACCTGCTTATCCGTGCCGTAAATCGGCACGCGGTAGTTCTGCGCCAGCTTGCGCTGGTTGTTGAAATGGATCAACGCACCGCTGCCGTCCGGCACAAACAAATAACCGGTATCACGCCAGCTACCGGCACCGAAAACAGGCAGCAACTGGATCGCAATGATGGCATATTCACCGTCATCCTTGATCTCTTCGGTCAGGATAGAGGCCTCCAGATACGTATCCTTTAACACATACGTCGCGGAAACCGTGATTTCCAAAATGGGGAAATGATAATCCACGCGGATACCGTTGGTGATCGGAGTCACCGTGACACCGCCGTGATCCACGCAGTCGGTATAGCTGTTGGTGCTTTGCGCATAGTCCGCCCAAATTTTGCGTTCACGGCTGATGTATTCGATCACCAGATGCGAACGGAGGTTAGAGCTTTCCAGGCCGACGGTGTACGGGTCTTCCGCGAGATCCTCCGGCGTGCTGTACCATTTTTTACCGGTTTTGAGATTCTCTACGTAAAAATAACCGTCTGTCTTGTCGGCATACAGCGCCAACTGATCGTTCTGTGCGATTTTTTCGTACACGATGCGATCATCCGTTTCGATAGCACCGATAGTAGTCGTATCTTCCGCCTCGTCCGCCAACACGATGCCGCCCATCGACAGTACCAGTGCCGCGATCAGCATCGTGCAAAGGAGAACGCGAAGATGCTTACGGATTGTTTTCATATTCGGTTCCCCTCCTTTAGCGTTGAATGAGTTCTAACACAATGGAATAAACAAAACTCCAGGTCTGTTGCAACAAGCTCGTGAACATGATGAGCAAGAACACGATGACGGCCATGCCGATCACCGTGGCGATAACCGAGAAGAAGGTCTGCGTCATGTTGTATTCGTGGATACAATATAAGCCGCACAGCAGAAGCAGGAAGGACCACACGATGCACACCGTGAGCAAAATGTTCATGATCGCGCCTTCCGAACCGGAGAGGAAGTTAGACAACACAACGTTGGTTATCATCGCGAAAATGAGTGGTAACAAGGCGTACGTGGTCACGCAGGTGATTTCTTTTAAGTTACCGTTGCCGTTAAACAACGTACACACCGCCCAGTTGGAAACCACAAACAGCAAGGCAATGCCGACGGTTTTCATGAGCATGATAAGCAAACTGTACTCCGACAAGCGATTTTCGTTGAAGATGTAGCCCGTTGCGAAGAACTGCAGCGTAAACACGGCAAACAACGCCACCAAAATGATGGCAGCCACACGCAGTGAACCGATCTTGCGGGGCTTCAGCTGGCCGAAACCGTCCATCGGGTGGAACAGCGTGTACAGCGGGAACGTATATTTGGATTCCAGCTTGGAATACGCACTGCCCCCCACCGTGGAAGCGGCCGCCTTGGTACGCTTCGACCGAATCAGTTTATAAACGAAATACAGCACGATCAAGCCCACAACCACACCGAGGATCGGCACGAACAAGGCTTTGATGGTCAGGTTGCGATACTCCTGGAACGCCTCTGAATACGCTGCACGATCACCCGCCAGCTTGAAGTATTGCATTGCCGTTTCGTAATCGCCCTGCATATCGTATACACGGCCGATACCGTAATACGCGTTAGCATTGTTGGAGTTTTCCGCCAACAAGGCCTGCCAGGTTTCCAGCGAACCGTCGAAGTCGTCACGTTTGAGGCGAATCAACGCCGAGCGGTATTGCTCCGCATAGCTGGTGGGGTCAAAGCGGACAAGGCAATTTTTGGTGGTATCCACCACGATCACAGAATTGCCGATACTTTCGATCGCCTGCGGATCGATACCGAATTCACCGAACTGCTCGCCATACGTACCGAACACGGCGATGAGCTCACCCGTTTCCGCATACTGGAATACGCGGCCGCGGCCCTTATCCAGCAGGTTGATAAAGCCTTCGCTATCGATATCCACGTCGTTAAACGACGTGATGATGCTCAGCTGCTTGCTTTGGCGATCCCATTCGCGGTCACCGAAAATCAAATCCTCTTCCAGAATATCCTGGCTGAGATAGTTCAGCTTGCGCACCACACCGGCGGGTACAACGGTTTCGTCGGACACGATGGTGGTGGTATACATAAACCCTTCCGCATCCACGTCAAAGTTCGCAATGGTGATCGGAACAGAGGATTGCATACCTTCCAGCTGTGCCTGCGTCAAGAACGGGCGCAGCATGTATTTCATGATAACTTCGGCGGTTTGCACCACAGAGTTACCACCGAACAAACGCTGATAATTGCCTTCACCGTCAAAGACGAACGCGCCCATGTTACCGCTTTTGGCAACGACGTACAGGTTGTTGCGGTTGTCCACCGACACCTTGGATGCGTTGAACGGCATTTCTTCGTCCAAGCGCGCCGTCTGCGGACGCGTGATGACGTAGGCATACGAGCGATCGGCGTTGTACACATGCACACACTCACCCGTGGGATCGGCGATATACATGCGGCCGTCCACACCCACCGTTACGCCGGTGGCGGTTTTGACTTCAACCGGCTCGCTGCCGACAATATCGCGAACCTCTTCCTCGGTGAGTCCCGGAAACAGCGACATGTCGATCTTGGGCGGCGCTGTGAGCGCAACGGTTTCTTTCAGCTTCAGATTGGTATCCAGCACCAACACGCGGGCATTACCGGCATCCAACAAATACACATTGTCTTTGCCGTCGTAATAAATATCCTGCGGCTGCGCCAGTTCACCCTCCACACCGATCGCGGCACCGTCGATGCGCTGTGCCGGAACATAGCCGGCGGGAGCGGCAATGGATTCATCGTAAAAGTTATAATCATACGTATTATAAGGAACATGCGTAATGGGCGATGCCCCTATATTCAGCGGGATCGCGAGTAACAGAATAACCGCTACCGCGAACGCTACTATTTTCTTCGGCATAGGCTAACACTCACCTTTCTCTCAATACCGTTTCGCAGTTTATTTCAATCCGGAATGGGACATCGTTTCAGTAATGGAGCTCTGCGAGATCAAGAACACAATGATCGGCAAAAGCATCATGATTACTGCAACTGCAGAACCGGCACCGGCACGGGCAATACCGCCCGCAGCGATGGAGGACAAAACGGAGGGTAGCTGCTTGAGTTCCTCACTGTAAATGTAGTTGCCGTAAGTAGAGTTCCAGAAACCCTGGAACGCAAAGATAATCAAGGTCATCCAAGCGGCCTTGATGCTGGGCATAACGATGCGGAAAAAGATTTTGAATTCGCCCGCACCGTCGATCCGCGCCGCTTCCAACGTGGAATCCGGAATGGAGGACACCACAAACTGACGCATCAGGAAGACGCCCATGGTGTTTGCCAGCGCCGGCAGCAGGATGGCAAAATAGGTATCCACCATGCCAAGACCGGCGATAATCAGATAACGGGGCATCGTGGTAACGTTGCCGTTAAACAACATGGCGACCACGATGGCGCTGGAAATCACCGAACGGCCGGGGAATTTACCTTTTGCCAGCGGATACGCCGACAACGAGGAAATAAACACCGTGATAAACGTACCGACAACCGAAATCAACAGGCTGTTAAACAGATACCGGCTGAACGGTACCCACAGGTTACCCGCCAAACGCAGCACCATTTTGAAGTTATCCAGCGTCGGATGCTGCACAAAGAACTTCGGCGGATACGCGAAGATCTCATCGATCGGTTTGAATGCCTGCACCACCGAATAGATAACGGGGAGCAGCATGAACAGCGACATCAACAAAATGAAGAAACCGATGAAGAACGTTCCGGCTTTGGAACGGGACAGGATCACACGGCTGTTGTTTACGCGAACCGTTTCGATCCACAGCTTTACTTTACTAACGATAGCACTCATCTCTGTCGCCCCCCCTTACGCCGAAACCTTGGACAACAGCTTCTTGGTTCCCAACCAAGCGGCCATCATCAGGATGAACAACACAACAGCGGCAGCCGAGGCATAGCCCATTTCGTACCGAATTTGTGCGTGGTCCGAAATGTGCAGTACCAACGTGTGCGTAGAATAGTTCGTACTGGGGTTACCGGTGATCGTCGGCGCAATGGAGAACGCGCTAGAAACCGATTGCACCGCACCGAACAGCAAGAATTCTTTCATCTGCGGGAAGGTAACGTAGTACAGCTCCTGCCAACGGTTGCGAAGACCGTCGATCGCCGCCGCTTCAAAGTAGGTGCGGTCAAGCGATTGCAAACCGGAAACGAAGGACAAGAAGCCGGTACCAAAGCTGCCCCAAATGGTGATGATCATCACGATCACCAGGTTGTACTGGGGATTTGTCAGCCAGCTGATCGGATCCGAAATAATACCGAGCTTGAGCAGAATATCATTCAGGAAACCCTGGCTGTCGGAGGAGAAAATGTACGCCCAAATCGTAACGGCACCGCCGCACAACGCGGGAGTGTACATAAAGAAGGTGAACAACACTCTCAGCCGATACCCAAGCTCGTTGATGAGCCACGCGATCACGAAGCTCAAAATATATCCGATCGGGCCGGTGACCAGCGCCAAAATCAAGGTGTTTTTCAGCGCGATCATGTACACGTCGTCTTCGAATAACAGGCGAATGTAATTGTCCACGCCTACAAAGGAAGGCAGCTGCAGCATGTTAAAATCCGTAAAGCTCAGCAAAATAGCCGCCAAAATGGGCAAAATCGTAAAGGTTAAAAACGCAAGCAGGAAGGGAGACATCATCGCATAATGCGACAGATAGCTGCGCCGAGCCTGCGTGCGCATGCTCAAGGTTTTTGCTTGTTTCATCGTGTCTCCACCTCCTTAATTTTCTGCGGCCGGCAAGCCGAACTCTTTGCGTTTGCGGGTGATTTCCGCATTGATATCGCGATTGTACTGCGACAGCGCACGGCGCGGTTCGGTTTTGCCGTCCAACGCCGAACGAACCGCGTTGGTGAGCGAACGGGATACCATGTAGTCACCCGGAATGGAATATACATGGTTGATATACTGGCGCTGCTCCAGCAAAACGGCTTTTTCTTCAATGGTCCAACCCATTTGTTCAAACGCCTCCAGCGAAGCGGGAGCATAACGCGCGGCCACACCCATTGTAGCTTCCAGCTGCTGACCGTATTCGGTCTGCGTTGCAGCGCTTGCCCACCAGGTCAGGAATTTGTACGCGTTGTCCGCTACACCGCGTTTTTCAGCGGCCTGCAGCATCATGCAACCGTTACTGGGAGCGGTCACGGAACGATTGATCGTGCCGTCTGCCTGTTTTGTGCCGGGCGTTACCGCCATCTTCCACAAGCCGCGCAGCTCGGGAGCCGCCGCCATCAATTGGTTGTACGTCGCGTAGGTCGAAATACCGATCGGCACGTCACCGGTACGCAAACGGTTATAGAAATCCACGCTACGGGCCACGCCGTACTTGGAATAGAACTGCGCCCATTGCTCAAACGCATCGTAAGCTTCAGGCGTGTCAAACAACGTCTTGGTCAGCGTGTCGTTGTAATAGTTACTGCCGCGCTGGAACAACAAACTCTGGAACACGTCGATACTGCCGGAAACGCCGGGCAGCGCCGAGGAGGTTTCGGTCATACCGAAGTTCATGTTACGACCCTGCAAGGTGCGGAGCATCTCGTAAAACTCATCCCACGTATCGGGCGGGGTCAGATCCAATTCATCCAAAATATCCGTGCGGTAGAACAGCATCGGCCAGGTTTGCGTTTCGGGAATACCGTAGATGCCCTCATCCGCAACCGTTAGGCCCTTGCGGTAAATGTACTGCCGCCACGCCGATTCATCGATCGTGGTGTTTTGTGCGGCCATGGTTTCTTTAATACTGTACGGTGCTTTGGAAAGGTCCACCAACGCACCACGCATGGACAGGTTGATCGCATAGCTGGCAGCCACCATCAACGCCACGTCGGGGCCCTTGCCCGCCATGGTCGCCTGAATCAGCGTGTCACCGGTATCCACCAGCGCCAGCCGAACCGGGATGCCGGTTTCCGCTGTAAAGTTGGTAATCAAGGAGTTGACAACCTGCAGCTGATCGCGGCCGGTGGTGACCCATACCACAATGGTTTCGTCGCCGCCGGTTCCATCCTGATAATCGTTGAAGAACGAACCGAAGAACTTGCGCACCTCAAACGAAAGACCGGCAAAAAACGAAGCGCGACCGGAGGGGATTTCAGCCCCGTCGGGAATAAAATACAAGCAGTCCACCTCAAGCGGCTGACCGCCGAACGTTAACAGCAACGAGCTTAGGCTTTCAATGTTGCTTTTGAATTCGCCGAGGTTTGCGGTGATTTCATAAGATTTAGTGGCGTATATACCGATTTTGTCGGCTGCTTTCAAAAGCGTGGCGGTTTGCGAGCCGGTTTCGCCGGTTACCTCAATGATCTTATCGGCAGTTTCCTTGAGCACCTTTTGTTGCTCCAAGAAGCGCTCTTTCAGGTTCGGGATTTCGTCTTCCAGGTAATAATCCTGGTAAATGTCAGGCGCTGTACCTGTGATAACGATGATCTCACGGTAGATCTGGTTCAGATCCAACACCGACTGTTGAATGGTGCGCAGCACGTCGCACAAAGCGCCCGCCGTTGCTGCCAGCGTGATGGTATCACCGGGCTTCACGTACAATTTCAGCGGATTTTCGGCGGTGCCGACCGGGCGAACCTCCCAATCCGTGTCGTACGGATATTCCAGGTTGTAAGCTTCTTCAAACGGGATCTCCCCGTTGATTTTCAACGTACGGTAGGAAATCATGCCTTGGTTTTCTTGCTGACGTGCACGGAACGCCAGGGTGTACCAGCCCTCCTGCACGGTTTGCGGCACTTGCCACGTGATCTCCTGCCCGTTGGTGGTCCAGTTTGCACCACCGATCGTGTTAAGCAGCATGTTCACCGGGTGGTTCGGCGTGGTACCGGGATCCTGGTGATCCGACAAAGCGTATAAAGTCGAGCTGGTTTTGGAATACGGGATCTCCGCCTCCAGCACAATGGCTTCACCGGTGGTCGTCTTGCTGCTGTCAAACTGCGCGGCGTACTCTTCGTAAGTCGGCAGCGCAGCTGGAGCACTCAACTCGATCGTGCGGACGATCATTTCTTCACGGATGCTGTTGAAGCGGACGGTGTGTGTTCCGGCTTCCAGATAGAAGAAATACGGCTCCTGATACATGCCCAGCGGATCCAAAAACGAGTTTTTCTGCCACTGAATGATCTCCACCTGACCGGGGCGCAGATCGTTATCGGTCTGGTCTTTCTTAAATTCCGTGCCGTTGTTGATCAGACCCGCCGGATCATCCTTCCACAAACGGGGCAACGTTAGGGTGCCGGCTTCGACAAAGGGTGTTTTGCCGTCCACCGCAACCTCCAATGTAATATCACGGCCGGTGGACGTTTCCTCCACCGGGAAATATTCAACCGTCATGTTGTACACGCCGGACGTCGGCACTTCAAACTGCCACTCGGCCCACAGGTTATGGTTGCCGAGGAACACCGCCGTTTCACCCTCGCGTTCGGGAGCAGCCACCACGGCCGCCTCCTTTTTCTGCGAGCCAATCACCTGCTCCACACCAAGCACCACCACGTCCGTCGGACGCGTTGCACTGCTGTGGGTGTTATAATAGGCAAGGTACGTGCCGGCCTTACTTGTCGTGCTCTCGGCATCGCCCTGCACATCGGTAACGGGCGCGTCGGCCGCAGCTTCGCCGTTCTCGGCCAAGCCCACCGGTACCATCACCAAAACCAGCGCGATAACCGCCAAGACGGAAATCCACTTTTTCAGAAATTGACCACGCATCATTCTTACACACCCTTAATTTCTTTGTTTGGCAATTTCAGCAACTTTGTTCGTGAAAAGCCACACGAAAAAAGAACAAAAAGCATACTTTTTGCTCAAAAGTGACAAAGCCCTTACTAACATTATACTGATTCACTGCTAAAAATATAGTAAAATTGTTGCAATAAAATAGCATTATTGTGTCAATTTGATAAAATCGCGATTGTTTTTGATAGGGTATCGCAGCATTTTGTTGTGAAAGTATCCATTTTTTGTGTGCGGTATATGCAAAAAACACCAAGCGATGTGATTCACAATCGCTTGGTGTTTTGTTCATAACGGTTACAGGGCAACCTCGTCCTGATGCGCCTCCATGAAGGCCAAAATATCTTCTACTTTGCCGATCGCGCCGTTGGCGCCGATTGCCATGATACAATGTGTGCCGACCGCGTTGGCAAATTTGCCGGACTGGCGATAATCCCAGCCCATGGCCAAGCCGGACAAGAAGCCGGCACAGAACGAGTCACCGGCGCCGGTAGTATCCACCGGTTTGACCGAGCGGTAGGTGGGCAGCTCGTAGCGCTCGGTTCGGCTTTCGCAAATCAACGCACCCTTGCTACCGAGCTTGATGATAACGGTTTTCACGCCTTTATCAAAGAAGAAATCCGCAATACGGTTGGGATCCTCCTCACCGGTCAGCTTCACAGCTTCGTCGTAGCTGGGCATGAACAGATCCAAATACGGCAACACCGCTTCGATTTTGGGCAGCCACACACCCTCGGAATCCCATGCGGTATCCATAACGGTGAATTTGCCCGCTTCCTGCATGCGCTTCATCAGCTTGGCACACGGCTCGCCATCGAATTTCGTCAGCAGCATGGCGCCCGCCACGAACACGATATCACAAGTATCCAGCACCGCATCATCCACGTCCTCCAGCGTGAAATCCGACGTGCTGCCGGGGCTGTACAAAAAGCTGCGTTCCCCCGTGGAGCCGATGCACACGACCGAGCCGGTGGTGGACACACCGGCGCGTGTACGCACGCCTTTAATACCAACGCCCGTCTGCGAAGCGGACATCTTCACAAAGTTGCCGAAATTGTCTTCGCCAACCAGGCACAACAATTCCGAGGGGATGCCCATGATCGCCATATCCATTGCCGCGTTGGAGGCACAACCGCCCACCAACATCTGCACATTATCCACATACTGCAACACACCGGGCGCGGGGATCGCGTCTGCCGGTTTTACCAAAATATCGGTTGTCACACTACCGATACAAGCAATTCGTTTCATCGTTCATTCTCCTTTTTTGCAAAAGTTATCGCTGTTATGATACCGCGTTTTGATGACCCTGTCAACTGTCAATCCGCAAAACGAAGTCGGAGGCCAAGC
>JAZQIV010000124.1:0-4493 GCA_045541305.1 Acutalibacteraceae bacterium
CACCGCGAGCGCTCGGGTTCGAGTCCCACCAGATATATAAAAACAAGCGATGCGCAAAAGCGCATCGCTTGTTTTTGGTGATCCATCGGGGACTCGCCGCCTGCCGCGCCTACGGCTTGCAGGCTTCCCGCTTCGGCGACCGTTGCTTCGCGCCGGTGCCCGCCTCGCGCTCTTCGCTAAAAACAGTCCGCCGGACTGTTTTTTTACGCTCAGACCCTCTCGGGTTCGAGTCCCACCAGATATATAAAAACAAGCGATGCGCAAAAGCGCATCGCTTGTTTTTGGTGATCCATCGGGGACTCGAACCCCGGACACCCTGATTAAAAGTCAGGTGCTCTACCGACTGAGCTAATGAATCGTGCTATGCTATTATATATAACTGAATCCGAATTGTCAAGGAAAATTTTGATTCTTTCCTTGACAATTCGTCAGATATTTTTATCTTGCGCGAATCTTTTGCAAAAATGCATCAAAATACGCGGGCAACTCGCTGTCGAACTCCAAATATTCGTGGGTCATCGGATGAATAAATCCAATTTTTTTGGCGTGCAAGCACTGCCCTTGCAGCTCGCTCGGTTGCTTGGCACCACCATACACCGTATCTCCCGCCACCGGATGACCGAGATGCGCCATGTGCACACGGATCTGGTGTGTGCGCCCCGTTTCGAGCTTCAATTGCACGTGCGAATAACCGACAAATTCCTCCAGCACCGTATAATGCGTGACCGCCGGCTTGGAATTGCGATCGATCACCGTCATCTTTTTGCGGTTCGTCGGATGCCGACCGATGGGTGCATCGACCGTTCCCTGCTGCTCGCGCAGATGCCCCACGATCACTGCCTCGTACACACGGGTAAAGCTGTGCTCCTTGATCTGCTCCGCCAAGCCTTGATGTGAACGATCGTGTTTGGCAACAATCAGCAAGCCGCTGGTATCCTTATCGATGCGATGCACAATACCGGGCCTCATCACGCCGTTGATGCCGGACAAGCTATCCGGGCAATGATGCAGCAGTGCATTGACCAGCGTTCCGTCGGGATTACCCGCCGCCGGATGCACCACCATTCCCTTCGGCTTGTTCACCACCAGCAGGTCATCGTCTTCATACACAATATCGAGCGGAATGTCCTGCGCCACCGCTTCGCACGGTTCAGGTTCAGGCACGTCGACTGCCAGCACCTGTCCCGCCGAAACGCGCGTGCTTTTGGTAAGCACCGAACCGTCAACCGCTGTTACACGACCTTGCTCCAACCAATGCTGAGCCGCTGAACGGGTGATAGAAAGAACGCGGGACAGGACCGCATCGATCCTGTCCCCGCTGTATTCAATTGGTACGATCAGTTGTGTCTTTTCCATCAGATTCCTCCGCTTTTTTGGTCGAAAAAACGGGGTGCTCATCGTACAAGAAAAAGAAGAAAATGAGCAGCAGCACCGAACCGACCACAACGTAACAATCCGCTACGTTAAACACCGGAAAATCGAAAAACTGTACCTGGATGAAATCCACCACATACCCGTTGATCAAGCGATCGATAAAATTACCGATACCGCCCGCCACAATCAGCGTGGCGCTGACGTTGAACCAACGGGATGCGCGGAATTTACCAAAAAGCACTAACCCCAATATAGCGATCATGATCACACCGGTCAGCACCAAAAAGAACCAACGCTGACCCTGCAAAATCCCAAAAGCCGCCCCGCGGTTTTCCACGTAGGTGAACCCCAAAATCGGGGGGATCACCGCAACCGTTTCGGCGTTTTTTAAGAAGAGGACCGCCAACCATTTGGTCACCTGATCCAGGCTGACCAAAGCGGCAGTGACCGCCAATACGATGAACTGGAACATACCGTTCCTCCTTATTTGTTAAGGATCGCCGCGCAGCGAGCACACAAGCCGGCGCTTTCGCCTTCTGCCTTCACCGTGTCGCTGTAAGCCCAGCAACGGCAGCATTTTTCGCCTTCTGCATGTGCAACCGAAACCGTAAGACCCACAAACTCACCGGCAAACTCACCGGCACCGCTTTCGCGGATTTCCACCTGCGATACGATCAGCACGGTGGTGAGAAGCGATTCGATCTCGCGCACAAACGGCAGGATCGTTTCATCACAGAACAAGGTGACCTTCGCATCCAGCGAACCGCCGATCGTTTTGGCGGTTCGGGCCGCTTCCAACGCTTTCTGCACGTCGTCACGCAGCGCATGGATGCGATTCCATTTTTCTTCAAACGCAGCGTCCGCCGCAACCTCTTGCACTTCGGGCATGTCGTTGAGCATGACGGCGCGGGCATCGTCCTCGGCCGCGTGCGGCATGAAGGACCAGATTTCATCCGACGTGAAAGCCAGGATGGGTGCCAGCAAACGCGTGAGCGCGTTCAGAATACGGTACATGGTGGTTTGAGCAGCACGGCGCGCGACACTGTCAGCCGCCTCCACGTACAAGCGATCCTTGAGCACATCCAAATAGAAATTGGACAGATCCACCACGCAGAAATGGTGGATAGCGTGGAACGCATCGTGGAATTCAAACGCATCGTATGCGCGGCGCACGTCCGCGATCACCTGATTCAAGCGCAGCAGCGCCCAACGATCGATATCGTGCAGCTTGTCATCTGCCACACAATCCGTGTTGGGATCGAAATCGTGAATGTTACCGAGAATGTAACGCGCGGTATTACGCACCTTGCGATACGCTTCGGACAATTGCTTGAGAATATCTTTGGACAAACGCACGTCCACACGATAATCCAAAGAAGCCACCCACAAGCGCAAAATCTCCGCGCCGTATTGTTGGATTACCTCGTCGGGCGCGATGGCATTACCCAGCGATTTGTGCATCGCTTTGCCTTCGCCGTCCACAACCCAACCGTGCGTCAACACCGCTTTGTACGGTGCTTTGCCGGTGCAGGCAACCGAGGTGAGTAACGAGGACTGGAACCAACCGCGATACTGGTCAGCACCTTCCATATACAGATCGGCGGGTGTTCCGAGCTCGTCACGCTCTTCCAACACAGCCGCATGGGACGAACCGGAATCGAACCACACGTCCATGATGTCGCTTTCCTTGCGGAACTGCTTGCCGCCGCAATGCGGGCAGGTGGCACCCTCGGGCAGGATCTCGGCCGCCTCATGCGTGTACCAACCGTCCGAACCTTCTCGACGGAACAGTTCGGAAACCGCTTTGATAAACTCGCCGTCAATGATCGGCTTGCCGCAATCCTCGCAATAGAAAATCGGGATCGGCACGCCCCACAAGCGCTGACGCGAAATACACCAGTCGGCACGCTCACGCACCATGGAAATGATGCGATCCTCACCCCAGGCCGGCATCCATTTCACATCCTGAATGGCTTTTACGGCATCCTCCTTGAAGCTATCCACCGAGCAGAACCATTGATCGGTTGCACGGAACAGCACCGGGTTCTTACAACGCCAGCAGTGCGGATATTGGTGAACGATCTTCTTCATGGCAAGCAGCGAACCCGTTTTATCCATATGAATGGCGATCGCTTTGTTGGCTTCGTCCGTGGTCATACCGGCGCAAATCGGGCCGGCCTCCTCGGTCATGCGGCCTTCGCTGTCCACCGGCACGCAAATGCCGATCTGCTCGTATTTTTTGCAAATATTAAAGTCATCCACGCCGTGACCGGGAGCGGTATGCACGCAACCGGTACCGCTTTCCAGCGTGACGTGATCGCCCACGATAATAAGCGATTCGCGATCCAGGAACGGATGCTGCGCGGTCATGAGTTCCAGCTCAGCACCCGTGAACGAGGCCAAGACTTCATACGCTTCAATACCGGCGGCTTTCATGGTGTCCTCCACCAAGCCTTCCGCCAGAATATAATTTTCATCGCCGCATTTGACAACCTGATAGGTAAACGTCGGACCCAGGCAAATGGCAAGGTTTGCCGGCAACGTCCAGGTGGTGGTGGTCCAGATCACAAAATAGGTCTTGGAAACGTCCACACCGGCAGCCGACAGCACACCGCGATCGTCCTTCACAGCAAATTTGACGTACACCGAATAGCACGGATCCTCACCGTATTCGATTTCCGCTTCCGCCAAAGCCGTTTGACATTCGGGACACCAATACACCGGCTTTAAGCCCTTGTAGATATACCCTTTGGTCGCCATCTGACCGAACACTTCGATCTGACGCGCCTCAAATTCGGGTGCCAACGTGAGATACGGATGCTCCCAATCGCCCAGTACACCCAAACGTTTGAACTGCACGGTTTGATTACGCACGTAACCTAACGCAAAATCACGGCAAAGGCCGCGCAGATCCACCGGCGCCATGGTCAGCGCTTTCTCGGCACCCGCCTTCGCGCGTGCTTTCAACTCAATCGGCAGACCGTGGGTATCGTAACCCGGCACAAACGGTGCTTGATAACCTGTCATGTTGTAATAACGGACGATCATATCCTTGATGATCTTGTTCAGCGCATGACCGTTGTGAATATCGCCGTTAGCATACGGAGGGCCGTCGTGCA
>JAZQIV010000125.1:0-4283 GCA_045541305.1 Acutalibacteraceae bacterium
GGGGCGATCCAGGCCTCTTCGTTGATCATTTTATCGTACACCTGGTCCATCACGTACTGATGCAGCACAGGCTTTTGCGCACGCAGCGCATCGTACGCCGTGTTCCATTCGTTAACGTCCAACGTATTGAGCGAAAAGCCACATTTGAGCAGGGCAATGCCAAATGCATCGCGCGGGTTATCAAACATGAAAATACGCCCACTGTATTTCTCGCTCCACAGCAAATCCCAGCCAAGCTGCAGGTCGGCTTCGTCCACGTATTTGGTGTTGTAAAAAATACCGATCGTCCCCCAGGTATACGGCACGGAGTATTCATTTTTCGGGTCATACGACGGATTGAGAAGCGACGGGTTGATCTTGCTCATGTTAGGAATATTGGCAAAATCCAGCTTTGCCAATTTTTCTTCGTTAATGAGCTTGCCGATCATGTAATCCGAAGGAACGATCACGTCGTAAATCGCCGCACCGGAATCCAGCACCGCATACATGCTTTCGTTATCGGTAAAGTTTTTGTAATTGACCTTGATACCGGTTTCCTCGGTAAACAGATCGTTCACCGCAGGATCGATATACTCGCCCCAGTTATACACGTTCAGCGTGACCGACGGATCGGGCTGTGCGGCGCCGACAGGCAACGCAAGCCCCACAAGGAGCAGGCACGCCACGGCAATCGTCAAAAAACGTTTCATGAGCGTTTCCCTCCTTTGCGCGAGGGTTCGGAACGCATCTGCAGCACGTTGATGAGCACCAGCAGAACGAGCACCGCACCGAACATCAACGTGGACAACGCATTGATTTCGGGGGTAACGCGACGCTTCACCATCGCGTAAATGGTGACCGACAGGTTTTGTGCCGTGGCGCCCGACGTGAACAAGCTGATCACGAAATCATCTAGCGACATGGTGAACGCCATCAAGGCACCCGTGATGATACCGGGCAGAATCTCCGGCACCATGACCTTCAAAAACGCCGAAACCGGCGGGCAACCGAGATCCACCGCCGCTTCGTACAAATGCGGGTTGGCTTGGCGAAGCTTCGGCATTACCTGCAAAATCACGTACGGAATACAAAACGTGATGTGCGATAACAACAGCGTCATGTATCCCGGCTGAAGCAAACCGGTGGTGCGATAAATGAACACAAACAGCAGCATCAGCGCAATACCGGTCACGATTTCGGGGTTGACCATCGGGAAATTGTTGATTGCCAGCAGCACCTTGCGCATGCGCAGATTCACGCTGCGAATCCCGATCGCCGCCAGCGTGCCGATCACGGTGGACACGACGGTGGCAATAATCGCCACCGACAATGTTACGCCGAGTGCCGCCAGGATTTCTTCGTCGCGGAACAATTCCTCATACCAACGCAGCGAAAAGCCGTTCCATACCACGCGGCTTTTGGAATCGTTGAACGAGAACACAATGAGCACCAGAATGGGCGCATACAAAAATGCAAAAATCAAACCGTTATAGATCCGAGAGAGAGTTTTCATGACAATTCGTCCTCCTCTCCCTTATCCACCATACCGGTGACCGCCATGCAGATGAGGATCATCACCATCAGCACAAGCGACAACGTGGCGCCGACGTGATAATCCGCACCCTGACCGATAAACATGGTTTCAATGGTATCGCCGATCATCAGCGTTTTGCTGCCGCCGAGCAGTTTGGTAATAACAAATGTACTGACCGCCGGCACAAACACCATGGTAATGCCGCTGAGCATGCCCGGCACCGACAACGGCAGAATGACCTTGCGAAACACCTGGAACACGTTGGAGCCGAGATCCTGCGCCGCTTCGATCACGCTGTTATCAATCTTTGCCATAACGGAATATAACGGCAGGATCATAAACGGCAGGAAGTTATACACCATACCAAGCACGACAGCGCCACTGGTGTTGATCAGCTCCAAGGAATGACCGGCCTCCAGCAAACCAACCGCGCGAAGCAATTGATTGATAAAACCGTTGTTTTCCAAAATCGACATCCAAGCATACGTGCGCAGCAAAAAGTTCATCCACATGGGTAGCATGATGATCATCACCATGGTTTGCTGCACACGGCCCTGCGTGCGGGAAATGGTGTACGCCAACGGGAACGCCAAAACGAGGCAGATCACCGTTGCGATCGCCCCTAATGCAATGGAAATACCCAGCGTTCCGGCATATTCAATAATGGAAGATAAATTGGACAGCGTGAAACGACCGGCATCGTCGGTAAACGCAAACCACACCACGATACCGAGCGGGATCACCGTGAACAACGCCATCCACACCGCAAACGGCGCGGCAGCCCCCTTCGATTTGATCATGCCTCTGCCTCCGCGGCATCCTCGGTCAGATCGATCTCGGGATTGGCCATTTCATCAAATTCTTCGGAATACGAGCTGTAGTCACCGAATTCACCGGAATACTCCGATTTTTTCATGATATGAATATCTTCGGGGTTCAGCACGATGCCGATCACCGAATCCACCGGATAATAATCCGTGGTTTGAATCATCCATTTAAAGCCCTTGAAATCCACGATGGTTTCAAAATGCACACCTTTGAAGGTCACCGCCGTGACCGTGCCGGTCAGATGGCCCCGGTCAGCGGGTACAATATCGATATCCTCGGGACGGATCACCACGTCCACCGGCTCATCTTTTTCAAAGCCGGCATCCAGGCAACGGAATTTGCGGCCGAAGAATTCCACCAGATAATCCTCGTGCATGATGCCATCCAGAATATTACTCTCCCCGATGAAATCCGCCACAAAGGCGTTTTTCGGTTCGTTGTAAATATCCTGCGGCGTGCCGATCTGCTGGATCTTGCCGTTATCCATCACCACCACGGTATCCGACATGGAGAGTGCTTCCTCCTGATCGTGTGTGACGTAGATAAACGTGATGCCCAGGCTTTTTTGAATGTTCTTGAGCTCCACCTGCATATCCTTGCGCAGCTTCAAATCCAGGGCCGCCAGCGGCTCATCCAACAGCAACACGCGCGGGTTGTTGGCAAGAGCGCGTGCGATTGCCACACGCTGCTGCTGACCGCCCGACAACGTATCAATGCTGCGCTTGTTGAACCCAACCAGGTTCACCAGCTTGAGCATGTGATCCACCGTTTCGCGAATCTCCGCTTTGCTCTTGCGCTGCACACGCATGCCAAAAGCCACGTTATCCTCCACATTGAGATGCGGGAACAACGCGTACCGTTGAAAAATGGTATTGACCTGACGTTTGTGCGCCGGCAGATCCTTCATATCCTTGCCGTCAAAAAAGACATTGCCGCTATCCGGGAAAACGAAGCCGCCGATAATGCGCAAGGTCGTTGTCTTGCCGCACCCGGAAGGGCCCAGCAAGGTCACAAACTCTCCGTCCATGATGCTGAGGTTTAATCCGTCCAGCACCTTTTCCCCGTCAAAAGAAACGGTAATGTCCTTAAGCGAAATAATTTCTTTAGTTTGCATAACAGCATCCCCCTTTGCGGTGTATATACAGCGAGCGGCTGTATACAAAAGTTTCCCATGAACCCCATGGAAGGAAACCGCGATACTTTGAGCAACGCCCTCCGCAAAGGGTTTTTCACAGCCGTCAGAAAACCGCGGCTGCGGCGATGCCTCATATCGCTTTTGGTTGTGCCAAGATGCGTGTTCTCCTACGATGAACAACGAATACCACTATACCGATTTTCCCGCAGAATGTCAATATATTTTCCTATTTTTCTGAAATTTGGCAAAGGCATACAAAAAGCGGGGGAAATCCGCTGATTTCCTCCGCTTTACGCCTTATTTCTTGATTGCTTTCCAGTATTCTTCGAACGCTTGCTCGGATTTGTTTTCGCCGGGGGTGTAATACACGGCATCTTTCACAACATCCGGCAAGTATTCCTGCTTGATCCAATGGTGCGGATACGAATGCGGATAAAGATAATGCTGGCCCTTGCGCACGGCATCCTCCCCATCGAAATGCTTATTTTGCAGCTGGCGCGGAACAGCACCGACTTTTCCGGCGCGAATATCGGCAAGGGCTGCATCAATGGCCGCTTCGCCGGAATTGGATTTGGGCGCGCGGGCAACCAAAATGACCGCATCGGCAAGCGGGATGCGCGCTTCCGGCAGCCCCACCTGCAAAGCGCTGTCCACCGCCGCTTTGACAATGGGAATGATCTGTGGGTACGCCAATCCCACGTCCTCGGACGCTATACACAGAAGCCGTCTGCACAGTGGAAGAATATCGCCAGCCTGAATGAGCCTCGCCGCATAATGCAGCGCAGCATTCTCGTCAGAGCCACGGAC
>JAZQIV010000126.1:0-12701 GCA_045541305.1 Acutalibacteraceae bacterium
CCGTATACGTCATGATTGCCGATGGTATAACGTACCGGGCAATGCAACACTTCGGAATTGAGCAACAACGCGTGCCGCGGAATCTCATCGCGTGCAATATCGCCCGTGTGGATGAAAAATGCCGGCTTTTCGTGACGCACGGTTTCGATTACAAAATCGGTCCAATCCACCACGCGGCGATTGATGATTTCGGTGTCCGACATATGCAAAAAGCAAAAGTCGGAAGAGGTGTCCATCTTATCAATGACAAAACGATATTCGTCACGCCCATCAATTGGGAAAAACCAGTCGTTATGACCGTATGTGAGCGTGTTCACGTTGAGAACGTGAGCTCCACTCCAGCACTCCATCGAAAAAGCACCGTTTTCATCCGTTAAGACGATGTTACGCCCGTCGCTGACCGGAATCCCACACAGCGGCTGATTGTCAATTTTACTGACAACCGTTCCACGTAATATCATAAAAAATCACCTCCGTGTTGTTTTTTATTATAACAAGCAGCATGCATACAAGTCAACCACACCGTACGAGATGAAAGTTAACATTTTTTATAAAAGCGGTCGAAACGCATGAGAAATGATTGAATGTGCGGTGGTTGTGTGCTACAATGAGTAGCAGATTAAATGAGGAGATGGGGACGTGTATAAGCAGAATTTACACACACATACCTGTTATTGTGACGGTAAGAATACACCGGAGGAAGTGATCCAAGCTGCGCGCAAACAAGGTTTCGATTCCATTGGCTTTTCGGGGCACTCTTACACGTCGTATGAGGGAGAATATTGCATGCAGCCCGATCAAACGATTGCGTATTGTGAGCATATTCGCCGCCTGCAAGCTGAGTGGGGTGAAGAGTTTCCGATTTTTTGCGGGCTGGAGTTCGATATGTATTCCGATACCCCGCAGGAGGGGTATGATTACCTCATCGGTTCGGTTCATTACATAAAAAAAGATGGCCAGATATGGGGCTTTGATCGCTCACAGCAAGAGGTTGCCGAGCTGATCCATACGGTGTTCGGCGGCGATGGTATGGCGTATGCTGTGAGCTATTATGAAACGCTGGCTCAGCTTCCGGAATACGGTAAATTTGATATTATCGGGCACCCGGATATCATTTGCAAGCACAGCGATGCGGTGGAATTCTTTGATGAAACCGATCCAACGTATCGCCATGCAGTCACCGAAGCGCTGGAGGCCTTGCGCGGAAAAATTCCGCTGTTTGAGGTGAATACCGGTGCCATCTCCCGTGGGTATCGCAAAACGCCATATCCGTCGCCTTACTTGTTGGACGAGTTAAAACGATTGGGTTTTGGCGCGGTTGTTTCTTCGGATTGCCATGATTGCCGCTATTTGGATCAAAGTTTTCCCGATGCCTTTGAACTGTTGAAAGCACATGGCTTCCGCGAAATCTATTCCTTGACGAAAAACGGGTTTATCGCACAACCGTTGGAGTGACGATTATGAACTATGTTGCGTTGTTTATGCTTATCTTTGCCGTTTTGGGCGCCATTGATCGCATGCTGGGAAATCGTTTTGGACTGGGTGTGGAATTTGAACGCGGCTTCATGCTGCTGGGCACCATGGCATTATCGATGATCGGTATGATTGTGCTGTCACCGGTGCTTGCTGATCTGTTGGAACCGGTCTTTTCTTTCTTTTCCAACACTTTACACATGGAACCGTCCATCATTCCCGCCACATTGTTTGCCAACGATATGGGCGGTGCGCCGCTTGCCATGCAGGTGGCGGTAAACGAAAGGCTGGGTTCCTATAACGCACTTGTCGTTTCCTCCATGATGGGGGCTACCATCTCGTTTACAATTCCGTATGCACTGGGCGTTGTGAAGGATCAAAAGCATGCGGATATGTTTTTGGGCTTTCTGTACGGTATCGTTACCATTCCGATCGGGTGCGTGATTGCCGGATTGGTGATGGGATTGCCGATTCTGTCGGTGCTTTGGAATCTGCTGCCGCTTTTGATTTTCTCGGCGATTGTGGCCGTGGGATTGTGGTTTAAGCCGCTATTATGCGTCAAGATTTTTGAAGTGATCGGGCACCTCATTATGGTTTTGATTACGTTTGGCTTGATTGTGGGTGTGATCCGCTTCTTAACCGGTTTTGAGTTGATCCACGGTATGGATACGTTGGAAAACGGTGCAGCGATTTGCCTTAACGCGTGCGCTGTGTTGTGCGGCGCATTCCCGTTCATGTGGGTGCTGTCCAAGGTATTGCGCAAACCGCTGACCTATATCGCCGCTAAATTGAACATCGATTCCACGGCGGCGCTCGGCTTGCTGTCCACGTTAGCAACCAACGCCACATCGCTGGAAATGATTAACCGCATGGACCGCAAAGGCGCAATTTTAAATGCTGCATTTGCCATTTCGGCAGCATTTACGTTCGGCGGGCATTTGGCGTTCACGCTTGCTTTTGATGCTTCGTTGCTTGCGCCCGTGATGATCGGCAAATTGGTGGCCGGCGCGTGCGCACTTGTGCTGGCGATTTTAATGTGTCGCCGCGAAGAACGTCGGGCACTCAAAAAGGAGTATGACGTATGAGGGAACAACTCAATTGCGCCATGGATATTGGCGAACAGCTGTTGTTGTGCGGTGCCGAGGTGCATCGCGTGGAAGATAGTATGCGTCGCATCTGCTCTGCATTTGGCGCCGCTCACACCGATGTGTTCATCATCACGTCCAGCATGGTGGTCACGGTTCGTTTCGGAGAGGGGGAGTCCCTCACGCAGACGCGACGTCTGGTGAATGGCGGTACGGACTTTGAAAAAGTGCATCAACTCAATGCGCTGTCCCGCAAAATCTGCGCCGGCACCGCTTCGGTTGCCGATGCGCAGGAAGAACTGCAACGGATCATGCACACCAAAACGTATCCGTTTTGGTTGGAGTGTTTCTGCTATGCGGTGATTGCCGGTGCGTTCACGTTGTTTTTCGGCGGCGGTTGGATCGAGGCGGCTCTCTCCTTGTGCATCGGTGCCATCGTTCGCTTGGTGATATTGGCTTCGGATAAAACGGTTGCCAACAAAATGTTTGCAAAATTTATAGCATCCTTTGCTTCTACAGCGCTGTCGTTCCTGGCGCTTGGCTTGGGGTGGGTTAACACGGTGGATACATTGATTATCGGCAACATTATGACGTTGGTTCCCGGCATCGGTTTAACTAACGCCTTGCGTGATCTGTTCACGGGAGACAGCATTGCCGGTTTGTTGCGTTCCATTGAAGCGGTACTGATTGCGCTGGCAATTGCTGCCGGATACTTCCTGTTTGTTTTTGTGGGAGGTGTTGTCGGATGAGCATGCAAGAATGGTTGGAGGTCGCTGCCGCTTGCGTGGGTGCGCTCGGCTTTGCGGTGCTATTTAATGTGCGAGGGCTGCGGTTGATCATCACAGCGGTTGGCGGATTGCTTTCCTGGTTGATTTTTCTGGTGGCACATCGTTATCTGGCGAGTGAGCCCGTGTGTTATTTCTTGTCGGCGGCATTGGTAACGCTTTATGCTGAGGTAATGGCACGCCTGGTAAAAACGCCTACCACAACGTTTATCACTGCCTCGCTGGTGCCGCTGGTGCCGGGCGGATCCTTGTATTACACCATGGCCTATGCCTTCCAAAGCGACGCACAGCGATTTGCTGAAAAAGCGGTGTATACGTTGGAACTCGCGGCGGCCTTGGCGATCGGCATTATTGCGGCAACCGCCTTCACCCAACTGATATATCGATTTATCAAACGATAGGAGGAAGCGTTATGAGTAACAAAAAAACAGAGCTGATGCGCGCTGTGAAATTCACGTTGTTTTCTATCAGTGCAGGCATTATCCAAACGGTCTCATTCACGGTTATGTATGAGCTTTTGCATATTGAATATTGGATTTCGTATCTGGTGTCGTTGGTGTTGTCGGTGCTGTGGAATTTCACCTTAAACCGCAACATTACGTTTAAATCGGCGGCAAATATCCCCATTGCCATGGCAAAAGTGGCGGCGTTCTACGTGGTGTTCACACCACTTTCAACGTGGGGCGGTGCCGCGCTGGAGCAAATCGGTTGGAATGGCTTTTTGGTGTTTGTGATTACCATGCTGCTCAACTTTGTGCTGGAGTTCTTGTATGACCGATTCTTCGTGTTCGGTTCCTCGTTGGATACACGAAAAAGCAAATGAAAAAAGAGCGGTTTGGCTTTACGCTAAACCGCTCTTTTTTATGTTTAGAACAGAGATTTGATCCAACCCCACAGCGTGAAGTTGTCGGCAAACTGGAATGTAAAAATGCCCACAACGAAGATCAAGGCAATGATCACCGGCAGCACATAGGTGAAATATAACCGTAGCCGTGGGTGAAGCTTCAAGCCTTTACCCGCATTGGCTTCTGCCAGAAAATTGTCAAAGCCCCAGCCTTTTTTGGAAACACAGAACAGTACAAACAAGAAAGAGCCAATGGGGAGCAGGCAGTTGCTCACTAAGAAATCTTCCAAATCCAACACGGAGGAACCGGATGCGAACGGAACAAAATCCGACCACAGATTAAAACCGAGCGCACACGGAATCGACAGAATCAACAGCGTAACACCACAGATGATGCAGGCTTTTACACGGCTCCAGTTGGTCAACTCGCGGATACAAGCCAAAATGTTTTCAAACACCGCGATGATGGTGGAGAATGCCGCAAAACACATAAACAAGAAGAACAAGGATCCCCACAATCGGCCACCTGCCATGCTGTTGAACACTTTTGCCATGGCAACGAACAGCAAACTGGGTCCCGCGCCGGGTTCCACATCAAATGTAAAGCAGGCAGGGAAGATGATCAAACCGGCCACGATCGCCACAAAGGTGTCCAGCACCAAAATGTTCACGGATTCACCAAGCAAAGAACGCTCTTTGCCAATGTAACTTCCAAAGATTGCCATGGAACCAACACCGAGGCTAAGCGTGAAGAATGCCTGGTTCATGGCACCCACGATTACCGATCCGTTAATTTTGCTTAAGTCGGGTTTTAGGTAGAAAGTGAGACCATCTGCCGCACCGTCCAAAGTAAAACTGTGAACTGCCAAAACAATCATCAGCAAAAGCAAAGCAACCATGATGTACTTTGTAACGCGTTCAACGCCTTTTTGCAGACCAAACGACAAAATCAAGAAACCAAGCACTACAACAATTGCCACAACTCCTACCGTGATTGCCGGGCTTGACAGCATGTTTCCAAAGGCGGCTGCCGATTGTTCATTGGTAATACCTGTCAGATTGCCGGCAAGAAACTGGATGAAATAGTGGATGATCCAACCGGTAACGGAGGTGTAAAACATCATCAGCAGTACGTTGCCCGCCAAGGCGAAGTAACTGTGAATGTGCCATTTTTGGCCCGGCTTTTCCAGCTTGTGATACATGCGCACCGGACTGCTTTGGCTGGCTCTGCCTAAGGAGAACTCCACCACCATAACCGGCAGGCCCAAGATGATCAAAAAGAGCAGGTACACCAGCACAAAAGCGCCGCCGCCATATTGCCCACACATCCAGGGGAATTTCCACACATTGCCGCAACCGATGGCACACCCTGCACTCAGCAGAATAAAGCCCAGTCGACTTCCGAGTCTTTCACGTTCCATATAAACATCCTCTCTTCCATGAGATATTAAACAGTATACCAATAAAAGGAACTGCCGTCAATCACCAAATGTGATTAACGGCAGTACTTTTAGTCGAGATCCAGCATGTTGAACAGCGCATCTACCACGTCTTTTTCAACTTCGGATTCCTCCAAATATTCCTGCATTTCGGCTTTTAATTCCCTCTTTTGTTTTTTTGTCAAAGAGGAGGTTACTTCCGAGAGCTTTTCGGCAACCAAATCCGAACCGGAAACGATAATTGTTTGCATAACCTTGGAGGATAAGGCTGCTTTCAGCAATCCTTGAGGGTCGCTCACGTCCTTATTTTGGAGCGCCGTTACCAACGTGGAGATGCGTTCCAGTTCCTTGTTATATTCTTCTTTTCCTAACGTTTTTTCCAGTTCGGGCAACGCTTGCAATCCGTCCAGAAACAGAGCGGCAATATCGGAAACTGATGAGTCATCATCGTCTATGATTTGCGCAAGGCTGTCTTTAAAAATGGCAGCGAACGTGGCGATGGATTGAGGGGATACCTGCTGTAAGGCTTCTACTGCATCTGCGGGATTCTGTTCGGAAACCAAATGATCGGCGGCTTTTATCAGATTTGCTGCTTCCGCAACGAATGTGCGGGTATCGGCCGATAATCCGTTAAACAACCAGCCGGATATTGCGTAGTCGGTTTTCACAATTCCGTAATTGGCGATCTCGTTTACATCAGCAATCATTTCCTGGGGGAACAATTCCTCTGTAAGAGCAGTGCCTCCGATTTGATCCATGGTTTCTGCTAACAATTTCGGATAACCGCCAATCGGCATTACGCAGGATAATGTGATGCAAAGTGATAACACAACGCCCAAAATCGCACCGTACACTTTGTCGTGCGGGATATTGTGCATTTGCTCACGGTCGGCTAATTTCTTACGCAGGGGTACGTAGGCAAAGAAGGATAATTTGTCAATGACAAAAAATAGCGGCAAAAATACGATGGGTGATACAATACCGCCGATAACCTTTTTTACCATATTGCGCAACGCCTGATTCTCCAGCAAAACGATGAACTCCTCGCCTAAATTGCTGCCCAGCACGTCGACTAATGCATTGCCGACCACGGGGGATAGCAACCGCGTGATGATAAATGCCAGGATGCCCGAGATCAAAAAGAAGCCTAACCGAAGCGCGCTGTTAAACATCCCGCGCTTGGTGCCGAGATAGGCGCAGATCGCACCGGCAATTACCAAAATGGCTAAGGTGTATACTAAGAAAAGAATTGACATTTGATTCCCCCTCTTTCTTTCAATAGTGTAGCATGATTTCTCACACTCTGTCAATATCCGGAAAAAACGCCGCTTGATTGACTTTTTTGGTAAAACGTGGTAGGATGAAGGAAATCGTTAGGAGAAGAAAACTATGGAATGTGTGGCACGTATTCACAACGATTTTCACAGCAAATTCGGTATTCCTCGCCAAAGCGGCCTGCTATCCGAAATGGTATCTACCATTGTATTTGAACCGCAGTTTCGCGACCCGGAGGCTTTGCGGGGAATTGAAGGGTACTCGCACTTGTGGCTGCTTTGGCACTTTTCCGAGGCGGAATATGAAAGCTTCCGTCCCACTGTCCGCCCGCCGCGTTTGGGAGGAAATCGCCGTATGGGCGTGTTTGCCACGCGTTCACCGTTCCGTCCGAATTCTCTTGGTTTATCCTCGGTACGCTTGATTGCTGTGGAACAAACGGAAGAATGGGGAACTGTCCTGCGCGTCACCGGCGCGGATCTCAAAGATAACACACCGATTTGGGATATCAAGCCGTATATTGCGTACACGGATTCCCACCCCGATGCAGTTGGCGGCTTTTCGGATGCTGTGCGGGAATATGCCTTGCAAGTGGAGTTTCCCAAAGAACTGCTTGCACAGATTTCTCCTGATAAGCGTACCACGTTACTGGAAATATTAAAGCAAGACCCCCGCCCGTCATATCAACAGGATCCCACCCGCATATACGGCATGGCGTTCGGTAAATGGGATATTCGCTTCACGGTGGACGACACCACGTTGAAAGTGATAGAGGTTACGTCGATCACATGAAATCGGAAAGGATGTTAACGATATGGCACGTAAAACTGCAGCTGTTTTGTTGGCTGCCGGTAATTCCACCCGTATGGGTGCACCCAAGCAGTTTTTGATGATTGCTGGTTGCCCTGTTTTGGCACGTACCATGCAGGCTTTTGAGGCATGCACGGTGGTGGATGAAATAGTAGTGGTGGCGCAATCTGCCGATCACGCGCGTATTCACGAGTTGGCCAAGCAATACGGCATTTCCAAATTAAAAGCCGTTGTGGAGGGTGGTGCCACCCGCCAAGAATCCTCCTATAAAGGGGTGATGGTGTGCGAGGATGCCGATTTGATTGCCGTGCACGATGGTGCTCGTCCGCTTATCACGCCGAACGTGATCGAGCGTGTTCTGATTGCTGCCGAACAGCACGGAGCGGCTTCGGTTGCAGTACGTGCCAAGGACACCATGAAGGTAGCAGATGCAGAGGGCTTTGTGGTAGATACACCTGATCGTTCCACCTTGTGGAATGCACAAACACCGCAAGCGTTCAAACCGGACTTGTATTTGAAAGCATATGACCATGCCATTCAAAACGGTATTACCAATTCCACCGATGAATGTGCACTGATGGAAGCGCTGGGTCAACCGGTTATGCTGGTGGAGGGAGAATATACCAACATCAAAATGACCACACCGGAGGATATACTGTTGGCGGAGGGGTTGTTGAAATGAGCATGCGAATCGGCCACGGGTATGACGTGCACCGCTTGGTGGAGGATCGGCGGTTGATTCTCGGCGGCGTCACGGTTCCGTATGAAAAAGGGCTGCTGGGGCATTCCGATGCCGATGTGTTGGCGCACGCCGTTGCCGATGCCCTGCTCGGCGCGGCCGCACTGGGCGATATCGGCGGTTTGTTTCCAGATTCGGATCCGCAGTATAAGGATGCCGATAGTATCGAACTGCTTCGGCAGGTTGTCAAAGCGGTTCACGATGCCGGCTATACCATTGTGAATATTGATGCCACCGTTTTGGCACAAGCCCCCAAATTAAAACCTTATATTGCATCCATGCGGGAACGTCTTTCAACAGCCTGTGCACTACCAATAGATGCCGTCAATGTGAAAGCCACCACCGAGGAGGGCCTTGGCTTCACCGGAGCGGGTGAGGGGATTGCGGCACACGCTGTGTGTTTGCTTGAAGCGTAATGTATAAGGATCGCGGCGAATAGCCGCTTCCTTTTTACCATGGATTAGCAGTGACTAACCGAAAGGAGCCCTATATGAAACAACGGTTTTCAGTAACCGGTATGACCTGTACTGCGTGCTCGTCGCACGTGCACAATGCTGTTTGTAACCTAAACGGCGTGAAAGACGTGCAGGTTAATCTGATGATGAATAATATGACGGTTGAGTACGATTCGTCGCGTCTGAACGAACAAACGATTATCCATGCGGTGGTGGCTGCTGGGTACGGCGCTGCTGTTGAAGGAGCGCGAAAAGACAAAGCTCTTGTCACGCCTTCGCAGCCGAGTGCACAACCCTCCACCAAACAACGGCTGTGGGTTTCGTTCGCCTTTTTGCTGCCGCTCATGTATGTGTCAATGGGGCACATGATCGGACTGCCCCTCCCGTCGTTTTTGAGTGGACACGAACATGCGGTGGCCTTTGCCTTTACACAATTTATATTGTGTTTACCGATCGTATATGTAAATCGCGCTTATTACGAAAAAGGTTTTTCAGCTTTATGGCATCGCGCGCCGAATATGGATAGCTTGGTTGCGGTTGGTTCTGCCGCTTCGCTGTTATACGGCGTTTTTGCGCTGTACCGCATGGCGTACGGCATGGGCATCGGCAACATGGAACTGGTAGTGCGTTATCACAAAGATTTGTACTTTGAATCGGCTGCTATGATTCTCACGTTAATTACGTTGGGCAAGCATTTGGAATTCCGTTCCAAGCACAAAACCACGCAAGCGCTGCAAGCGTTGATGGATCTGGCACCTGCAACAGCGGTGGTCGAGCGGGACGGCGTGGAAACCACCGTTGCGTTGGATGAAGTGCGGGTGGGAGATATTGTGATCGTGCGTGCCGGTGGGCGCATTCCTGTGGACGGTATTGTAACGGAAGGACATGCCGCGGTGGATGAATCGGCCATTACCGGTGAAAGCATCCCGGCGGAAAAAACAGTTGGTTCACAGGTGATCAGTGCCACCGTTACACAAAATGGCTTTCTTAAATTTCGCGCAACGGGTGTGGGTGAAAATACCACGCTTTCCCGTATTGTCCGTTTGGTGGAAGATGCCGGAGCGGGTAAGGCCCCGATCGCGAAGCTGGCCGATAAAATTGCCGCCGTCTTTGTGCCGGCTGTCATGTTGATCGCTTTGATAACCGGTGTTGTGTGGCTCTTAGTCGGCGGTGTGTTTGAGGATGCGCTGACCAGCGCCGTTTGTGTGCTGGTGATTTCGTGCCCGTGTGCGTTGGGGTTGGCGACACCGGTTGCCATCATGGTCGGCACCGGGCAAGGCGCCAAACACGGCATTTTAATCAAATCCGGTGAGGCATTGGAGATAGCCCACAAGGTGGATTGCGTGGTGCTGGATAAAACCGGTACCATCACTACCGGTAAACCAATCGTGACGGACTTGATTCCGCTCTCGGTTTCGGAAACCGAATTGTTGAGCATTGCGGCAGGTCTGGAGCATCGCAGCGAGCACCCGCTGTCCGAAGCCATTATGCGTGTGGTAACCGAACGCGGTATACCAATTCCCGAGGTGACGGACTTTGTTGTGTTGCCCGGGCAAGGTGTACTTGGAAGAATAGACGGCGAACTGTGTTACGCGGGCAATCAACGCCTGCTGACAGAAAACGTTGGAATTTCCGATGCTGTGCAGAACCAATTGCCAGCCTTAGCAGCTGCCGGGAAAACGCCGCTTTTGTTCTCAAAAGGCGGCAGCGTAGTTGGTCTTATCGCCGTGGCAGACGTTCCGAAGGAAAGCAGCGCGGAAGCCATTGCGGCTTTGCAGAAAATGGGCATTGCTGTCTATATGTTGACGGGTGACAATCAGCGCACCGCCGAAGCCATTGCTGCACAACTGCATATCGATCATGTGATTGCCGATGTGCTGCCGCAGGATAAAGAGGCGGCGATCGCTGCCATTCAACAAAACGGTAAAACCGTTGCCATGGTTGGCGATGGCATCAACGATGCACCGGCATTAGTCCGTGCCGATGTGGGGGTGGCGATTGGGGCCGGAACGGACGTTGCGGTGGAAAGTGCCGATATTGTGCTCATTAAAAACGATCTGCGCGATGTTGTCACTGCCATTCGGTTAAGTCGTGCCGTTATCCGTAATATTCGCCAAAACCTGTTTTGGGCGTTTTTCTATAATTGCCTTGGTATTCCGTTGGCGGCAGGTGTGTTTTATCCGTTGTTTGCATGGCGTTTAAGCCCGATGTTCGGTGCTGCCGCCATGAGTATGAGCAGCCTTTTTGTGGTGACCAACGCGTTGCGCTTGCGACGTTTTCGTTGCACCACGCAAACCAATCATAAGGAGGAAATCAAACGTATGAAAATCACCATTGAAGGCATGATGTGCCAGCATTGCCGCAAACGTGTGGAGGATGTGCTCAACGCTGTATCCGGTGTGAGCGCCACGGTGGATCTGGAAAAAAAGCAGGCAACGGTTGTTACCGCTACTGCTTCCAAAGAGGAATTGATTGCCGTGATTGAGCAAGCGGGATACACGGTCACAAATATTGAAGAATAAATCAACAAAAAAGTCCCTTTCTGTTTTTCGGAAAGGGACTTTTTTGTTTTTGTTGGTGCATAATTCACAAAAAAATCGCGAAGACTATGAGTGTCGAAAGAGAAACAAGGAGGATTTGATATGCAGCATTCGCATGATTTTGATATGGAAGAGGAAAAGAAACCTGCATCACGCGTGTTTCCGATTGTGTTGGCGATTTGTTTAATCGCCGTGTGTGGGGTTGCGGTCACGGCGTTTGTCAGCAACATTGCGGTGGAAGAGCCGGTAGACCCGCAAACCACAACATCTGTCACAACCACCACAACAACTGCAAAGTCGGTTCAGCAGGTCGTGATCCCCGCAACCGATATCCTGGACGATCGTACCACCACCGTTACCACCACCACAACAACAACCGCACCCAAAGCCTTATTTGTGTTTCCGGTGTCTAACCGTATTGTGAATTCTTACAGTGAAACGCACGTGTTCTCGGATACGTTGGGCGAATGGGTCACGCACAATGGTGTGGACTTCGAAGCACAGGTCGATGCGCCGGTCAAAGCAATTGCCGATGGGGAAGTGGCTACCATTCACGAGGATGCGCTGTGGGGTAATACGGTGGAACTAAAGCACGAAGGCAACGTGGTAACACGCTATTGCGGCGTAACGGCGGCTAAGCTCAAAAAAGGTCAAAAGGTATCGGCAGGTGAAGTGATCGGCACGGTTGCCACCGTACCTGCGGAAGTGTTAATGCCTTCACACCTGCATGTGGAAATGCTGGTGAATAACAGCTATATTGATCCTTTAACGATGATTACAGGTGAAACGGTTATCGTCAAACAAGAAACCAAATAACCTGCCCTCGGAAACCGCTCAGCGGTCGGCAAGAAGGGCAAAAAAAGACCGCGAGTATCACTCGCGGTCTTTTTTTAGGTTTTGCTGAATTTCATGATAAAAGAATGGGGGAGCACTTTGCCGAGAACGCGGTAAATTTTATAGAATAAGCGGTTCGTGTACCATACCTTTTTACGGCACAAACGGGCAAGTGACACCGCTGCTACTTTTTGCGGATGGCAGTAAGGTAGCGTTTCAAACGTGCGCGAACGGCCGACAATATCTGCAACTTCCAAAAAATCAGTTGCCATCGGGCCGGGACACACGGTGAGTACCGTAATTCCTAACGGTTTTAACTCTTCACGTAAGGCTTTGGAAAACGAGGAAACAAACGATTTGGTGGCGCCGTATACCGCCATGCGCGGCGTGGGCGCATAGGAAGCAATGGAACTTACATTCAAAAT
>JAZQIV010000127.1:0-7648 GCA_045541305.1 Acutalibacteraceae bacterium
CAGGACCCCTCGCTCACCATCAAGGAGATCGCGTTTTCACTGGGATTTGATGATCCGTTATATTTCAGCCGCGTGTTCCGTTCCGCCAAGGGCATTTCGCCCCGTGACTACCGTAAGCAATGGCAGGATAAATGGGGCGAATATCCGATTGCCTGACCCCTTCCCACAGTCATTTTTCGACTGTGGGATTTTTTTGAAAATTTTCTGTTGACAAAGGCGTATCGGGATGATATAGTTTAGGTGTACTAACCGAGATAGTACACCTGTTGCGGTTAATGCTTTGTGAAAGGAGGAAAGGTATGTTCCTGATCGATCCCTTATCGCGGCAACCCGTGTATGAGCAATTAATTGAGCAATTGGAAAAGCTGGTACTGACCGGTCTGTTACCGGCGGATTCGCAATTGCCTTCTGTGCGCAGCTTATCCATGGAGTTGTCTATCAACCCCAATACGATCCAAAAGGCCTATTCCGATTTGGATGCGCGCGGCATTATTTATTCCGTTCCCGGAATCGGTTGCTTTGTGGCCAAGAATGCAGCCGAAATTTTGCAAACGCACATGCGTCGGAAGTTGGATACGTTGCGGCAGTTGGCGGAAGATCTGGCACTTGCCGGTATCCCCGAAGAAGAACTCAAAGAGTGTATCCATACAGTTTATGAAGAAAGAGGTGTTTTCAAATGATCCAAGCGAAAAATCTCACCAAACGGTTCGGCGATTTCGCAGCTTTGGATAACATCTCCTGCACCATTCCGCAGGGATGTGTATACGGCATGGTCGGCTCCAACGGCGCCGGCAAATCCACCTTTTTGCGTGCCATCACGGGCGTGTATCGCCCCGATGCCGGCACGGTGCATATCGACGGTCAACCGATTTATGAAAACCCTGTCAAAAAATGCGAGATCGCGTATGTACCGGATGGGTTGTTTTTCCTCACCGGTGCGTCCATGAACCGCATGGCAGACTTATACAAAGCCGCCAATCCCAAATTTGATTACGATCGGTTCCGCAAAATGACGGCGATGTTCTCGCTGGATCCCAAGAAACCGATCAATACCTTTTCCAAAGGCATGAAGCGACAGGCAGCCACCATTTTGGCGCTTGCCACACATCCGCAATATATCTTTTTTGATGAAACGTTTGACGGGCTGGATCCCATCATGCGCAACGTCGTGAAGAACCTCATTTGTGAAGACGTGCTGGAGCGCAACGCTACCGCCATCATCACCTCCCATTCCCTGCGTGAATTGGAGGATACGTGCGATCAGTTGGCACTGCTGCACAAAGGTGGCTTGGTGCTGGAAAGTGATATTCAGAACCTGAAAACCTCGCTTTTTAAAGTGCAGATCGCGTTCAATCATGATTTCGGGGAAGAAGATTTTTCCGAACTGAAGATCTTAAATTACGTAAAGCGCGGTTCGGTTGCCAATTTGATCGTGCGCGGCAACCGCGAAGAAACCGTTACCAAACTGTCCGCCATGTCCCCCGTTCTGCTGGATGTGTTACCGCTTTCTCTCGAAGAGGTCTTTACCTATGAGATGGAAGCGCTCGGCTACACCGCCGGCGATATTTTGGAGGTGTGATCGATGAAAAAACGTTTCTTTTCTCCCCGTTTATATTTGGACGGTATTAAGCAACTGCGCATCATCGGTATTCTCTCTACTGTCGCGCTCACTTTTATCGGTGTGATCACACCCTTTATGCGATATCTGGACACATTGGATTCTCTCATGACGGAGTTCACCGCCAATTCCGTCAACTATCTGGAAATGAATCTGCCGATCTTTCTGCTCTTTTGCGCGATCGCACCGTTGATGACGTTGTATTTGTTCTCTTTTTTGAACAAGCGGGATTCCAGCGACTTTTACCACTCGATTCCCGAAACACGGCAGTGCATCTTCCTTAGTTTCTTTTCGGCGATCGTTACGTGGCTTCTGTTCATCACGGTAGTATCCGGCGCGGTGATCACCTTGTCGTACGCTGTGCTGCCGCATTTGTACACGGTGAATTTTTCCAGCGTGTTGCTTGTCAGCTTCAACGCATTCAGTGGCGCGTTGCTCATCGCCGCCAGTGTTGCGATTGCCATGAGTGTAACCGGCACGGTTTTCAGTAACGTGCTGGTATCGTTGCTGCTCATTTTCCTGCCGCGCATGCTCATTTACATCGCCGTTATAGCGGTGTCCGATGCGTTGCCGCTGGTGCACGATCTTTCGTTTGCTTCCATTCTCAATTACGAGTACAACGTACCGGTTGGTTTCATCTTCGGCCTCTTGTTCGGTAATTATGAACGGGCTTTAGCCGGATCGTTCAGCGGTGTTTACACCCTGATTATTGCATTGATATTTACGGTGTTGGCACTGGTCTTGTTCACAAAGCGCAACAGCGAATCAGCCGGCCAATCCGCACCCAACCCCTTCTTGCAAGCGGTGTACCGTTTCTTGATCGGTTCGGTGCTTACTTCGGTCATGGTATATGGTTTGTTTGATACCATCGCACAGGATGAATCGCTGGATGCATCCATGTTGGGAACTCTGTTTTTGTTGTTTGCGGTGTCGGTGTTACTCGCGCTGGCATTCCAGGTCATTACCTCGCACAGTTTCCGCCGTTTGCACAAATACGCGGTAAGCACAATTGTGTCGCTTTTGGTATTTGTCGGTGTGTATTTTGGTGGTATTTACGGTCTGTATCATGCCACCGCTTCGTTCTCCCCTGCCACCGATGAAATCGATTCCATCCGTATTCTAAACGATAGCATCTATTACCGTGCGGAAGAATATTTCAGCGCCAAAACCGAAAAAATCGAAATCACCAACAAGGAAGCGCGGCGCATCGTGTCCGATCAATTGGCATATTCGCTCAACTTACTCGAAACCTCGCGCGACCGTTACTGGCAAAGCGATCTGTTGACCGTGCCGGTGGCGATCAAGAGTGGCGGTATGACGCATCTGCGCAATATCCGCATGAGTCAAGAACAATTATCGGCGATCTACGACACGGTTGCAGACACAGAGGACTTCCGCGCCGTTTATATGGATCTGCCGCAAACGATCTCTTCGGTGTATGCCAACGAAAGCTGCACCATGGATTCCTCGGCAGCAAATGCTGTGTATCAAGCGCTGTTGAGCGAGGTACAAGCAATCGGTTTTGACAAATGGTTTGCTATACAAAGTTCAATGGGCGAGAAATATGAGGACTATTACTACACGGATGTCGGTAATAATTCTCCCGTCCTCACGCATCTCACCTTCCGTTTGTACGAGGGGATGCAATGGTACGAACTCCGCGTGCCGTTGGATATCACGGTGTTCCCCCAGACCGCCAAAGAGTATCTGCGGCACAACGAAAGACTGGATGATTTCCAATTACTCTCCAAAGCATTGCATCACACCGATGCAATGAAGAACGACGACGACAGCATCAACATTCGCTTTTTCAACTTTGGCGGCGATGTTCCGTTTGGTTCAGTGTATATCAACAGGGATATCACCGATTACGCCGACGAAATCAAAGCACTTGCTGTTACGCTTGCTCCCACAGCAACAAACACGGTGGATACCACCAAGCCGTTTTTCTGTATTCACTATGAAGATGTGACGAAAACGTACGAAGAGGGCGGCAAGGAATACTGGACCGAATACACCGATTATTTGTGCTACTGTCAGGGCGATACCCTGCCCGATTGGTTACGTGATCTATATCTGGAAAATGTGAAAGAATTCCAATAAAACTCCTTCCCTCCAAAAAGACGCGCCCGCGGTAAAACCGTGGGTGCGTCTTTTGTCGAAAGGCTTAACTTGATTTTTTTGCAGAAATTGGTTATAATGGCACTATCAACCACAGAAAGGATGCTGTTATGAGCGTTTCTGAAAGCTATGAACGTTGGCTCACCGATGCCGCGGAAGACCCCGATTTGGGCGAAGAACTGCGGCAAATTGCCAACAACGAAAACGAAATTTATGAGCGATTCTACCGTGAGTTGGAATTCGGTACGGCGGGACTCCGCGGTATCATAGGCGCCGGTACCAATCGCATGAACATTTACACCGTGCGCAAAGCAACGCAGGGCCTTGCCGATTATCTGAATTCGCGCTACCCCGCTCCCTGTGTCGTCATTTGCTACGATTCCCGCATCAAATCCGATCTGTTTGCCAAGGAAGCAGCACGCGTTTTGGCCGGCAACGGTGTTTCGGTGCGGTTGTTTGCAGAATTGGCGCCTGTGCCGGTGCTGTCCTTTGCGGTCAAGCACCTGGTGTGCCAAGCCGGTATCATGGTGACCGCCAGCCACAACCCTGCCAAGTACAATGGCTATAAATGCTACGGCCCCGAAGGATATCAAATGACCGACGACGATGCCAACGCCGTGACCGATTACATTCGCCGCTTGGATCTGTTCACCGATATTCGGTTGGCAGATTTTGATACAGCGGTTGCCGACGGACGTATCGTAATGGTGGGCGACGATGTGAACGATGCCTATCTTGCCTGTGTGGCAACACAGCAGATCAACCCCGGTATCTGTGCGCAAAGCGATCTGAAAGTGATCTATACCCCGCTCAACGGTGCCGGCAACAAGCCTGTGCGCAAAATCTTGGAACGCATTGGTTTATCGCAGGTAACGGTGGTGCCGGAGCAGGAATTGCCGGATGGCAACTTCCCCACCGCCCCATTCCCGAACCCCGAATTGCGGCAAACGTTTGATTTGGCTTTGGAGCTGGCCAAAACCGAAGAGCCCGACCTGCTGCTCGCAACCGATCCCGATTGCGACCGCGTGGGCATTGCGGTGCGGCAAAACGGCGAATACATCCTGCTGACCGGTAATGAAACCGGCTGCTTATTGCTTCACTATATCCTTTCCTGCCGCGCGGCTGCAGGTACGTTACCCGCGGATCCCGTGGTGATCAAAACCATTGTCACTTCGGATCTTGCCACCCGCATTGCCGAAAAATTCGGCTGCGAAATGCGCGATGTGTTAACCGGGTTTAAGTACATCGGTGAACAGATCGTGGAGATGGAACAAGCCGGCACGCCCGAGCGGTTCCAGTTCGGTTTCGAGGAAAGCTATGGCTGCCTCGCCGGCACCCATGCTCGCGACAAGGATGCGGTTGTCGCTTCCATGTTAATTTGCGAAATGGCCGCCTATTACAAAGCAAACGGGCTGAGCCTGCCGGAAGTGCTGCACCTGCTGTATCACGAGCACGGTGTTTACCGCCACCTGCTTGTTAACGTACAGTTTGAGGGCGCACAAGGCATGATTGCGATGGACAATATCATGAAGAATTTGCGCGCCAAGCCGCCGAAAACCATGGGTGGACTCAACGTGCTGTCGGTTGCGGATTACTTAACAAGCGAGCGCCGTTCGGCAGACGGCACGGTGGAAACGCTGACCCTTCCCTCCGCCAACGTATTGGTGTTTGAACTGGAAAATCACGCGGGCATCATTGTGCGGCCATCCGGCACCGAGCCGAAGATCAAAGGATACGTCACCGCCACGGGTGCCACGCCCGAGGAAGCCGACGAAGTCGCCGCCAAGCTGCGGAAATTCACCGAAAAATTATTAAATGGTTAAAAAAAAGACGAGGTCACACGACCTCGGCTTTTTTGTTTTTCTGAACAAACAGTAAGATAATCGCCATTAAAATCGGGAACACACCGGCAGCGAAAAGGCCCGCTTTTAATCCGTACGAGGTGGTATCAGCCACCACGCCCGTGATCCAGGGACCAAACGAGCAGCCTACGTCACCGCCAAGCGCCATCAAGGCAAACACAGCGACACCGCCTTTCGGGAAATGCGCCGCTGCGATCCCCAAAACACCCGGCCACATTAAGCTGACCGTTAGACCGCAAAAAGCACAACCAACCAGTGACAGCAACGGCCACGGTGAAAAAACGGCTAATAAATAGCAGACCACCGTCAAGATGCTGCTGCCAAGCAGCAGCGGGTACATCGAAAAACGGTCGTGACTGACACCGTGCCATATACGACCAATGCCCATAAATACCGCAAACAGGCATGGGCCAAGCAGGTCACCCACTAATTTGGGAACGCCAAGCCCCTCTTCGGCGAACAGCGATGCCCATTGCGAGATGGAAAGCTCTGCCGCGCCGGCACACACCATCAGCACCATCATCAACCAAAAATACGGTTGCTTAACAAGTGTGACAACGGGTGTTTTTTCCTTGCCGCTTACCATTGGCGGAAACGGCACACGCAGCACAAGCACAAAGTTCACAAACGGTACAACCGCCCACGCCATGGTGATCCACCGCCATTGTTCCGCGCCGAGAAAATATACCGCCACGGTGGTAGCCACAACGGCGATCACCTGACCAATCGGGTAATTAGCGTGCAGCATGGTCATGGAAGAGGCTTTGTGGTCGGACGGCAGCGCATCGACAATCGGGCTGATGATCACTTCCGCCAAACCCGCACCGATGGAGTACACGAGCACCGACAACACCATGCCAACGTATGCATCAGGTAGCACGTACGGCAAAACGCCAAACAAAATCAAGCCGCCCGCCGCGCACCCTTCCGCCATCGCCATGCAGCAGCGATGACCAAGCTTATCCACAAAATAGACTGCCAAAAAATCCACCAGCAATTGCACAAAAAATGTGATAAGAATCAAACGACCGATTTTTTCAAACGAAATCGAAAATTCTTCGCGCAGCGTAACAAAAAACAACGGCGTTACGTTGAGCACCAACGCTTGCACCATGGAGCCCAAATAACAGCACCGTCGCGTGTGTATGTAGCGATCTTTCACAGGACGTCACCTCCCCTAAAAACATTAGAATTATAGTAACAAACCGTCGTTTTGTCAAACAAATTCCGATTGGTTTCTGCTTTTTAAAAAAAGTTTGACAAAATTCTAACAAAGTTGCAGTTTTCCATTGCAAAAACGAAAGTTTTCATGTATAATTGTGAACAGGTATGAAAACTGTCAAGGAGGATAAGGCAAATGCAAAAGAAAATCAGCAAACTTCCTTTCAAAGGAACTGCGGAACAAGCTGCTGCACTGCAAAAAGTCATCGACGCTAACAAGCACGATCCCAGTCGTCTGATGGGCGTTATGCAGGAAGCGCAGGGTATCTACGGATATCTTCCGATCGAAGTACAGCAAATGATCGCCGACGGTATGAACGTGCCGCTGGAAAAGGTGTACGGTGTCGCCACATTCTATGCGCAGTTTGCGCTGTCGCCGAAGGGTGAATACGACATTTCCGTGTGCCTGGGTACGGCTTGCTACGTGAAGGGCGCCGGCGATGTGTTCGATAAGCTCAAAGAGTTGCTTGGCATTGATGCAGACGAATGCACGGCAGACGGTAAATACTCGCTGTCGGCTTGCCGTTGTATCGGTGCTTGCGGTTTGGCTCCCGTTCTTACGGTGAACAGCGACGTGTACGGCAATCTGACCGCAGACGATGTTCCCGGCATTCTGGAAAAGTACGGCAAATAAGCCATGCGTGAACTATCGCTGAATGTTCTGGATATTGCACAGAACTCCATTTCTGCAGGTGCTTCGCTCGTCACGTTATCGGTATGCGAAGACACGGCAAACGATTGGTTGACTCTGACCATCGCCGACAACGGTCGCGGGATGACACCGGAGCAGCTCGATCGGGTTCGCGATCCGTTTTACACCACCCGT
>JAZQIV010000128.1:0-5853 GCA_045541305.1 Acutalibacteraceae bacterium
GTACCAATGCCCAAAATAAAGGGTCGGGTTTTTCCAAACAAGCCTTATGTTCCTACCGTCTTAAATTCGCTTTCCAAAGCGACGCCGAGGACCTGCAATATTTAAACGGCAAGGAATTCACACTCCCCTCCGTTTGGTTCGCCGATGAATTTTAACAAAAAGCAGCACCGAGCGGAAGCTCGGTGCTGCTTTTTTGCTTGTCAAGATCGGGAGGACTGTCCCCTTGTGTTCAAACTGTCGATTTTGTCAACACAGCAGAACCGTCCCCTTGTGTTCTTTTAATCTTTCCGTTCTTCGCCCCAGAAGAACAATGCCACGGTGCCGGGACCCGTGTGGCTGCCGATGGTGGTGCCGATATCGTTGATCAGCACCTTGCCTTTCAGGTTCGGGAAGCGGGCTTCCACCAGATCGGCAACCGCTCTCGCATCCTCGTAGCAATCCGAATGGCACATGTAGCACTTATCGGCATACTGCTCGCCGCCATCGGCAAACTGTGCCATGCGCTCCACGATCTCGCGGATCACGTTTTGCTTGCCGCGGATCTTGCTGCGCGGTACCAGCTGGCCTAAGTGGTTGACGTTGAGCAGCGGGCACACACCCAACAGCCCGCCAAAGAAGCCGGCCGCCTTGGACACACGACCGCCTTTCACAAAGAACGTGAGATCGGAAGTGAAGAACCAATGGTGCTGCCGTTTTTTATTATTCTCCACCCATTGATACAGTTCATCGATCGAAGCACCCTCGTCACGCAGGTCCGCCAGTTTATCCATAATTAAGCCGAAGCCGGACGAGGCCGCCAACGAGTCCACCACGTAGATCTTGCGATCGGGGAACCGCTCCGCGGCAATGGCAGCAGCGTTACGCGCCGAGTTGACCGAACCGGAAATACCCGAGGACAGCGCCACGTGCAGCAAATCCTTGCCGGTTTCCAAAATCGACGTAAAATAGTTCAAATACTCCGAAATATTCACCTGCGACGTTTGAGTATCAGCGCCGTCGCGCATTGCCTGATAAAAATCTTTGAACGAGATCGTCTGCCCCAAATCGTCGGGGTAATCCTTTCCGTCCATGGTGTAATGGAAGCAAATGTAACGGATATCGCGGCTTTCAAAATGCTCTTTGGATAAATCCGCGGTGGAACAGCAGCTTAACACGTAGGAACTCATGATCGTTTCTCCTTTTTCACACAAAATCGTCATGCGCTCATCTTATCACATTTCCTTTTGTAATACACTCCACATTCCCCAAGCCCTTCTCCACAAAACGAAACGCGGCAGTAGAATGGGTGAAAATCCACTCTACTGCCGCGAGAATCGCTTGTTTTCAGCCAATCATGGCCTCGAATTCCGCCTGATCGATGATGCGTATCCCCAACGTCTGCGCTTTGTTAAGCTTGCTGCCTGCATCCTCACCAGCCAACACGATCGACGTTTTTTTGGACACGCCGGACGACGTTTTGCCGCCGTATTGCTCAATCAAGGCGCTTGCCTCGTCACGCGTCATGGACGGCAGCGTCCCCGTAAGCACAAACGTCATGCCCGCGAACCGCTGGTCCACCACCGTGCTTTGCGTTTCCATGTTCACGCCGAGCTCTTCCAACCGTTCAATCAAGCGGCGTGTGGGCTCCAGCGCAAAGAATTTCACCACGTTTTCCGCCATCACGTCACCAAACCCATCGATCGCCACGATCTCTTCATACGAAGCATCCACTACTGCCTGCATGGTGCCAAAGCGCTGCGCCAACAGCTTGGCCGCTTTTTGCCCGATATGGCGAATGCCCATGGCAAACAACAACCGCGACAGATCCGCTTCTTTGGAGGCTTCAATGGCGCCGATCAGGTTATCCGCCGACCGTTCGCCCTTACCCTCCAACACACGGACAGCATCCCGATCCAGCGTGTACAGATCGTCAATGCGGGAAACCAACCCCGCTTCCGCCAATTGTTCCACAACCGCCGGACCAAGCCCCTCAATATCCATCGCATCGCGCGAGGCAAAATGAATCAAGCGTTGCAGCCGCTGTGCGGGGCAATCGGGATTCGAGCAGCGAAGCGCTGCTTCGTCGGCTTCCCGCGACACCGCTTCGCCGCAGGACGGGCAGTGCGTGGGCAAGGTATACACCGCCTCGGCAACGTGTCTTTCTACACGCACCACCTCGGGGATGATATCCCCCGCTTTGCGCAGGATCACGGTATCACCGATTCCCAAACCCTTTTCACGAATAAAATCGGCGTTATGCAGCGTGGCACGGCTCACCGTGGTGCCGGCAAGCGTTACCGGGTCAAACACGCCGGTGGGGGTCAGCACGCCCGTGCGCCCCACCGTGATCTCCACGCCACGCAACACAGTCTGCTTTTCTTCCGGCGGATATTTGTACGCCACCGCCCAGCGCGGATATTTGCTGGTGGACCCCAACCGATCACGGTCGGCAAACGCATCCACCTTCACCACCGCGCCGTCAATATCAAACGGCAGCCCGGTACGATTCTGCCCGATCCGCTCGATCTCGGCAATCACCGCCTCGATGGAATCGGTGCGCAGGTAAAACGGGATCATAGGAAATCCCAGCTCTTTCATGAACTCCAGCGACTCGGCATGGGCCGATACGGCTTCGCCCTCCAGCAGCTGCAGGTTGAACACAAACAGATCCAACCCCCTGGTTTTGGTCACGGCTGGATCCTTTTGCCGCAACGAACCCGCCGCGGCATTGCGCGGATTTTTGAACGGCTTTTCGCCGTTTTGCTCCTGCACACCCGTCAGAAACGCAAACTGCCCCCGCGGCATATACACCTCACCGCGCACAACAATACGTTCGGGCGCACCGTTCAGCACAGACGGAATGGAAGCAATGGTGCGCAGGTTGGCGGAAACGTCCTCGCCGGTTTCACCGTCACCACGGGTGGCACCGCGCACGAATTTACCGTTGCAGTATTCCAAAGCAATGGATAACCCGTCGATTTTGGGTTCCACCACATACCACGGGTGTTCAATTTCTTCCCGCACACGCAAATCAAACGCACGCACCTCATCCAGCGAAAACACGTCCTGCAAGCTGCCCAGCGGCACTTCATGCTGCACCGGCGTGAACAACCGTGATAGCTCTCCGTGCACCCGCTGTGTGTATGAATCCGCGGTGATGAGCTGCGGGTACGCCTCTTCCAACCGACGCAGCTCCTGCGTCAGCTTATCAAATTCATCGTCCTCAATTTCCGGATCATCGTTGTCATAATACAACCGACTGTGATAATCAATGGTTTGACGCAATTCGGCAATTCGCGCACGCGCGCTTTCAAAATCCATGCTGCCACATCCTTTACGCTATATAGTATACCATATAGCGTAAAGGATTTTCAATCGTTTGCGCCGAAAATATCGCGCCATTCTCCGCCCAAATCCATCTGTGTCATGCTCTCCGGCACCTCACCCACCAACACGGTTTCACAAATCAAAAATTGGGTATCCAACTCCAGACCGACACGCTCAGTCGGCAGCGCCGCCGTGACCATCACCGTCATATCCAGCACAATGCGGTGGTTGGTTTGATTGATTCCCGCATCGGTAAACGTGCCGGATAAATTTGAAATCACCGCCCCGCTTGTGTGGATCTTCACCGGCAAAAACGGCCCGCGACCGGTGAAAAAGCTGCCACCGATCAAGCTGCCAAGCGGTAAATTCACCGTTTGCACTTCCCGCTTGGCAAGCTCCTGCATCACCGCGTTGGTAATGCGCGATTTTAAACGGTTGATTGCTGTCACGTTCGCCTCGGCGGATAACACCTGCCCTGCTTCCCCGCGGTACACCGTCACCAAAGTGGAATAATTCACCGCCTCATCCGCCAGCACCGTTTCCACACCGGTATGCACCGCCAGCATCGCCCCCCGCCGCGCCGCCATGTAACCGTAACTTTGAATCAGCGGACGCAAACGACCGTCCACCAAACCGATCCCCGCCACCAAAAGCACCGCCGCCAAAAGGAACGCCAGCCCCCGCAGCGGGCGATTTCGTCTTTTTCGGCGCACAAGCACACCCCCAAACAAAAAATGTGACCCCATAGGCTATCCTATGAGGTCACATGTGTTCAGGTTCAGAGTTTCTCGTCACGCCGGAGCAATGCCGAGAACGCTTTGTGCGCCATATACACGTCGTTTTTGGCAACCACCTCAAACGGTGCATGCATGGATAACACCGGCACGCCGAGATCCACGGTGTTCACATCCAGATTGGCAATATATTTGGCCACCGTTCCGCCGCCGCCAAGATCCACCTTGCCCAGCTCGCCGATCTGCCACACCACGTTTGCCTCGTCCATCACGCGGCGGAAAAAGCCCATGAGCTCCGCCGAAGCATCGCTCGTGTCGCCCTTACCGCGCGCACCCGTGTACTTGGTGAGCACCACGCCTTGGTTCAGCGCCGCACAGTTGCGCGCCTCCACCGTGTCGGGATACAACGGATCATACGCCACGTTCACATCGGCTGACAAGCATACCGAATTGTGCAGCACGTGCCGCACCTTCGCGCCCTGCGCATCCGCCAGATCCTCAATGAAATCACGTAGGTAAGCGGATTGCATACCCGTGACACCGTCCGACCCGATCTCTTCCTTATCCGCCAACACGGTCACCGCCGTGTAAGCCGGCGTTGTGAGTGCAAACGTAGCGGTCAGCGCAGGGTAGGCGCACACACGGTCGTCGTGTCCGTAAGCACCGATCATGCTGCGATCCAATCCCACGTCGCGCGCTTTATACATCGGCACCGCCGTGAGCTCTGCCGATAAGAAATCGGTTTCCGTGATGCCGTATTTTTCGGATAGCCATTGCAAAATGTTCAGTTTCACCGCATCCGCGCCCTCTTCGTTTGCAAGCGGTTGTGAGCCGATAAGGATATTCAGATCGTCGCCGCCGATGAATTCCGAAGCCGTCTTTTTCATCTGGTTAGTACCCAAATGCGGCAACAGATCGGTGATGCACAGCACCGGATCGTCTTCCTCTTCGCCAATGCAAACGGGAATCACCGCTCCGTCGCGGCGCACCACCACACCGTGCAGCGCCAGCGGAATGGTCATCCACTGATATTTTTTGATACCGCCGTAATAATGCGTATCCAAATAGGCCAGGCTGTGATCCTCGTAAAGCGGATTGGGCTTCAAATCCAACCGCGGCGAATCGATGTGCGCCGCCGCAATGGAAACGCCCTCCTCGATCGGCTTTTCACCGATCACCGCCAGAATCAACGCTTTGCCGCGATTATTCAGATACACTTTATCGCCCGCTTTGAGCGGCTTTTGACGGTCATACGCCACAAACCCGTTTGCGGTTGCCAGACGAATCGCCTCGTTCACCGCTTCGCGTTCCGTTTTGGCGCGATCCAAAAAGGCTTTGTACGCTTGGCAATAGGCCGTCGCCGCATGTTGCTCATCCTCGCTCATCACGCGGTAGGTGTTTTGCGGTTTGTACCCCAATTCCTCGCGCAAGACTTCTGCTTGTGTCTTCTCTGCCATGTGTGGTTCCTCCTTACGGTATATCGTACAATGTTTGATACTGTTTTTGTGCCTGCAACACGCGTTTCACATACTGCTTCGTTTCGGCATACGGAATATCCGCCAACGTTTCACCGTCTGTCGAATATTGCGCATCCGCCAACCATTTCTTCACGGTGCCGCTGCCCGCGTTGTACGCAGCAAGCGCCGTTTCGGTGTGCGAAAACATGGTGTGCAGCACCGCCAGCACTTTTGCGCCGCTGTGAATGTTCACCGACGGCTCAAAAATGCGATCAATCGAAGTCGGTTCCTTGAAATGCTGTTGTTGGATCCACTCAAACGTGGCATCCATCAGTTGCATCAACCCTTTGGCCCCC
>JAZQIV010000129.1:0-3542 GCA_045541305.1 Acutalibacteraceae bacterium
GAGCATGATCTCCGCAAAGCGGGGCAGCCGCAAGCACTGACCACCGTGGATCTTGAGCGTCTTGCTGATGAGATACCGTACTTTCGGCGCGGGTAATTGTACTTCACAGATACCGGAATCGAGCAGTTCTTGAATGGCGGCATAGTCGTCGTGAATGCCGTCGCCGTACAGAATCGCAGCCATGGTTTTCACCTCATTTAACAGTTACTCGAATATTTGCCTTTGTTGACCGGCTTGCCCAGTTCACCATCGAAGAAATTGCGCTTGAGCCAGGCGATGGAAAGCGGGACCCACTCAGCAATGGTGTTATCCGCTTGTCCGCGTGCGTAGCAGGTTTCATCCGCAACAGAATATCCGTGTTGAGCGTGGGAGAACAGGTGGATTTCCACCGGCACGTTGTGTTCTTCCAAGGCACACGCGAATTTGAGCGAATCGCGTACCGGCACACCGGGATCGGCGGTGCCGTGGGTGATGAAGGCGGGCGGGGTGGTTTCGTCCACCGCCGTGTGCAGGTTCAACTTTTGATACAGCTCCTTGTTATCGGGATCACCCGACACGCGGGCATATTGATTGTGGTTTTCCATCCACGAGGTGGAGATGACGGGATAGCCTAAAATCAGCAGATCGGGGCGCAGCTCGGCTGCCGTGGCGTTGCAGGCTTCTTGAATAGCGGGATCGTTCCAGTAAACGCCCAGCGAAGCCGCCAAATGCCCGCCTGCCGAAAACCCGCACACGGCGATTTGATTCGGAATAACCGCCCATTTGGCGGCGTTGTCGCGAATGAGCTTGATGGTGCGGCCGAGATCGATCAGCGAGGCGGGGAACACCGCTTTTTCGCCAACGGTATACCGCAGGATAAACACCTGAAAACCGGCTGCTACATATTTAAATGCCACGGGTTCTGCCTCACGATCGGAGCAATATGAGTATCCGCCGCCGGGGCAGACGATCACCGCGGGACGGTCAACGTCCAAATACTCAATTTCCGTGGAACGTTCTGTGATGAACGCATCCAGACGAACCGAGGGATCTTCCGAGAAATAGTGAATAAAATGCTTCATTCCAACACATCCTTTCTGTGATAGGTATATCACAAGACCGCTCACTTTTCAAGAGAAAAGGCGGCGTTATGGCGGTTTTTTACAAAAAACCTGGCTTATCGTGTCTTGCAATTGCCGGGAAAAACTGGTATACTGATGTCAATATGCTGAAATTCATAAATGGGAGTGTATTTGCATGAAAATCATTCGCACGAAAACGTATGAAGAAATGAGCCACGAGGCTGCCAAAATTCTGGCGGCACAGATCGTGCTCAAGCCCAATGCCGTACTCGGTTTGGCAACCGGTTCTTCGCCGATCGGTCTGTACGATCAGTTGATCGAGTGGAACAAAGCCGGTGAGCTGGATTTTTCGCAGATTCGCAGCATCAACCTGGACGAATATTGCGGTCTGGACGGCGAGAATGACCAGAGCTATCGCTATTTCATGGATACGCACTTGTTTAATCACGTGAATATTGATAAGGCCAACACCAACGTGCCCAACGGTAAAGCGGCCGACTACGCGGCAGAGGGTGCGCGGTACGATGCGCTGATCGCACAGATGGGCGGCATTGATATTCAGCTGCTGGGCATCGGGCCCGACGGTCATATCGGCTTTAACGAGCCGGATGAGTTCTTTACCAAGGAAACCCACGTGGTGGATCTGGATCCCAGCACCATTGAAGCCAATGCGCGCTTCTTCGCTTCGGCGGATGACGTGCCGCGTCAGGCGGTCACCATGGGTATGGGCGGCATCATGGGCGCTAAAAAGATCCTGCTGATCGCCTCCGGCGCTTCCAAAAAAGAGATTTTGGAAAAAGCGTTGTTCGGCCCCATCACGCCTGAGGTTCCCGCTTCGCTGTTGCAGCTGCATCCCGACGTTACGGTTGTGTGCGCGGTCGATTGATTTTAACGAAAGAGCCTTCCTGCGGGAAGGCTCTTTTATTCTGTAAAAAGTGACTTGACACGGTCGCTAAAGTCTTATATAATAGGTCTGTTAACGAAAAGATTACTCCGAAGGGAGCTTGTAAACACATGGCAAAGGAAACCTTTATCACCGACGAAGGCTATAAACGCCTGGAACAAGAGTTGGAAGAACTCAAGACCGTTCGCCGCAAAGAAGTAGCGGAAAAAATTAAGGTCGCGTTGTCTTTCGGTGACTTGTCGGAAAACAGCGAATATGACGAAGCGAAAAACGAGCAGGCAATCGTGGAAGGCCGCATCGCGGAGCTGGAAGCACAGCTCAAAACCGTGCGTATTCTGGACGATGCCGAGTTTAACACTTCGAACGTGCACGTCGGTTCCACCGTTACGGTGCGCATGAAAGGCAAAAAAGCAACCAATACGTATCAACTCGTCGGTTCGACCGAAGCGGATCCGCTGAACGGTCGTATTTCGGACGAATCGCCGATCGGTAAAGCGTTGATCGGTCACGCGGAAGGCGATACCATCGAGGTGGAAACTCCCGGTGGCGAGATCGTGCTGACGATCGTCAAAATCGCGAAATAAAAGCAGATGGATACGGGTGGGCTTGATCCCGCCCGTTTTCTTTGAAAGTGAGGAGAACACGTTGAGCGAACAAATGGAAATGACCACGGAGCAATTGTCGGAGCTGTTGCAGGTGCGTCGCGATAAATTGGCGGCACTGTGCGAAAATGGTCAGAATCCGTATGAGGTCACCAAATACCACGTAACGGCGTACACGGCGGATGCCCGTGCCGAATATGAGCAAAAGGAAGCGGCCTACATTGCCGAACACGGTCAACCGGAAGAGGGGCAGGGCATTGAACTGGCCGAGCCGATCACCGTTTCCATGGCGGGCCGTATGATGAGCCGCCGTATCATGGGCAAGGCGAGCTTTTTGGATATTCACGATGCCGCGGGCCGCATGCAGGTGTACGTGAGCCGCAGCGACGTGGGCGAAGAGGAATACGCCGGCTTCAAAAAATGGGATATCGGCGATATCATCGGTCTTGAGGGCTACGTGTTCCGCACCAAGATGGGCGAGGTTTCGGTGCATGCCACCGCGATTAAGCTGTTGTCGAAATCGCTGCGCCCGTTGCCGGAAAAATTCCACGGCCTTAAGGATACCGACACGCGTTTCCGTCAGCGTTACCTGGATCTTATCATGAATCCGGAAGTGAAACGCAATTTTGCGATCCGCTCGCAGTTCATCAAATACATGCGCAACTACCTCGATAGCAGACGGTATATTGAAGTGGAAACCCCCGTGCTGAACACCATCGCCGGCGGCGCTTCCGCGCGTCCGTTTATCACGCATCACAACACGCTGGATCTGGATATGTACATGCGCATTGCGACCGAGCTGCCGCTCAAGCGCTTGATCGTCGGCGGTATGGACCGCGTGTATGAGATCGGCCGTATCTTCCGCAACGAGGGTATGGATACCAAGCACAACCCCGAATTCACCACCGTGGAGCTTTACGAGGCGTATGCCGATTTCCACGATATGATGGATATTGCCGAGGGTATTTTGTCGGG
>JAZQIV010000130.1:0-3539 GCA_045541305.1 Acutalibacteraceae bacterium
CTGAAGATCGTGGGTTCGAATCCCATCTCCCACCCCACACGCGCAGGCACACGGTTCTCGCCGATGTCCCTGCCACTATATTGGGCTGTAGTCTAGCGGTAGGACACGTGACTTTGACTCACGCCGTGATGGTTCAACTCCATCCAGCCCAGCCAGAAAACGGAAGATTCCCAAAGGAATCTTCCGTTTTTAACTAAAACCACCCTTCCGGGTGGTTGAAATATTGCTTCGCAATGTGAAATACCCGCTTCGCTCGTGTGAAATCGCTGCGGCGGTGGGACGGTTTCAATAAAACGGCGTGAGTGTTTGAGTTCAAAAAACAACAGAAAAAAGCGCTTGCAATTGCAAGCGCCTTTTCAACAGGTTTACTTGGCAATGTTTATAAGTTCGCGTGCTTAAACAGTTCCCCAAGCGGTGTTTGAATTGCCTTGGAGAGGTCGAACAACATATCCAGAGAAATGCCGGTGTTGGCATTTTCAATACGGCTGATGGTTTCGTAACTGACGTTCATCGCATCCGCTACTTGTTGCTGGGTCATGCCGCGCAATTTTCGGAAATAACTGACCGATACGCCTAAATTGCGATAAGCCTCATAATGCAGATCCTTCATATATATCACCGTATATAGTATATTACACATTATGAGTTGACTTAATGACATAATATGATATATAATTGACATAACAAATCATATTGGAGCGAAGCAGGATGGAATTAATCAACGCTAGCATACAGTATTTTCCCTGCGTTGAGTCACATTTTTCGCAGGATTTTATGAATCGGTTTTGTGAGAGTGGATATAATGCACGCTATCACTTTCATTTTAGTGTGGGGCTTTTTGTGCGCAACGAGCTTCTGGTTGACAACGAACCGTTGCTGGCGTTGTTCTTGAAATACGGCATCACAAGCCGCGATGATATGTCGGATTTTGTTTTGCAACTCTTGTATTTGTACGAGAAAGAAAAGCGAACATAAAAACGCGCCACCGCATCGGGTGGCGCGTTTTTATGTTTATTTTACGTATTTCCCGAAACGGCTTCGACGGCCATGGAGATATCGTGGAACATTTGCAGGTCGTCCTTGGTGCCTTTGTCATGGTCGGTCAGAATGACAAGCAGGTATGGGCGCGGGGCGTGGATGATCGCCATGTCGTGATAGGCGTTGTCCATCCAGCCGTATTTGCGCACCACGGGATACGAAGAACGGATCATGGGATAGCTGGTGCGCAGCATGTGACTTTCCAGCAGCTTGCCGTATTTGGTGTCACCGTATATGTAGGCATACAAATCTTTCAGATAGGTAACGGCGTCTTTGGCATCCAGGCGGCTGGAGCTTACGTTCTTGATGCCCGCAATGTTTTGAATGCCGATACTGCGTGCAAATTCTTGATATTTTTTGGTGTTATACGCAGTACGCAGCATTTTGAACGCCGTGTTGTCGCTTTCGCACATGGCGAGCTCAATCAAGCGGTCGTGCGTGTACACCGTGCCGTACTCCGATTCCTGAATAATGCCGGTGCCGGGGGCAAACATGCTCTCGGTATACGTGCTGGTCATTTGGCTGAGATCAATGCCGAATTCCTCCGCCAAGCCCAACACGTACCGACAAAACGGTGCTTTGATGACGCTGGCGGCCATATACACATGATCGCCGTTGTACAGATATTGATACCCCGACGTGACGTCGTAATACCCGACCGAAACGTTGCCGCTGTATGAACCGATGAGCGCATCCAGCGATGCCACCTGCGCATCCGTGAGCGCAAAGCCATCGGGCGCGATCGGCTGCGTGGTGGTGGCGGTGTACGTGCCGGTGAAGGAACCGGTGAACGTGGTTAACGCGATGGTCGTGGTTTGGGTTGTAGTGGTTGTCGTAGTCGTAGTGGTGGCAGCCGTGGCGGTTGTGGTTGCCGTTTGCGTGGGGGTGGCGGTGCCGCCGACACACCCGGTCAGGCACAAGCAACACGCGACAAATGCCGCAAGTGTTCGTTTCATAAGGCAGGCTCCTTAATCGTCCGGCGTTTCGTGGATGGCGCAATCGATCAATGCTTGCCGCTGCGTGATGTCAAGCGGCTCGTCACCCTCAAAATACGCCAAATATTCCACGTTACCGTTTGTTCCGTGAATGGGGGATACGGTGAGCTTTTTTACATACAGTCCGTTTTCTGCCGCGCTGTCGAACAAGCGGTGCAAAAGAGGCGGCAGATCGTTTGGATCTTTGAGCACGCCGTTTTTGCCCAGTTGTCGCCGTTCGGCTTCAAACTGCGGCTTGATGAGCGTGATGACGAAGCCATCGGGCTTGAGCACCCGCCGCATGGCAGGGAAAATTTTGGAAAGGGAAATGAAGGAGACGTCCGCGGTGACGAGATCGCAAACGGTGCCGCCGAGCTGTTCCAAGGTGAGGTTGCGCGCGTTGGTGCGTTCCAGCACGGTGACGCGGGCATCGTTGCGCAGCTCCCAGGCGAGGATGCCGTAAGCAACGTCCACCGAAAACACGTGTGCCGCGCCGTTTTGCAGCAAGCAATCGGTAAATCCACCGTTGCTGGCGCCGATATCGCAGGCGGTGAGCCCTTCTACTGCAGGGTTAAACATCTGCAGCGCCTTGGCGAGCTTATACCCAGACCGACTGGCGTATTGCTTCGGCTTTTCCAGCAGCGTGAGCGCGGTATCCGCCGAAACGGCCATACCCGGCTTATCCGCCGGCACGTGACCGATCCAGATACGCCCTGCCATGATGACACCGTTTGCCTCTTCTGTCGATAGCCCGAATTGCTGCATGACCAGCGCATCCAACCGTACAGAGTCCACCTGTTTCACCCCCGAAAATCCTCGTTGTTTCTTTATTGTACGCAAACTGTCGTGCCGTGTCAATAAAAAAGGGTGGACTTTTTCGGCAAAAAAAGGTAAAATGTAAAATGCGATATTTTTTCGAAAGGAGTTGACCGACTGTGGAGCGTTGGGATTTGTTTGATCGCAACGGCAATCCGCTTTCGCGTACCGTGCGCCGCGGCGAGCGTTTGCGTGCGGGCGAATATCACAAGGTTGTACACATTTGGGCGGTCAATTCCATGGACCGCGTGCTGATTCAGCAGCGCTCCGCGCGCCGTAAGCTTATGCCGAACGTGTGGGCGGTGACGGGCGGCTCCGTGATCGCGGGCGAGGATAGTCTGGCCGCTGCGTGCCGTGAGTTCGGTGAGGAGCTCGGTGTGCAGCTACCGCCGGAGGAGTTTCACCCGATCGGGCGCATGGTACGCCGTAATTCGCTTTGCGATGCGTATGTGGTGTGTCGCGATATTGCCGTGCCGGACATGCACCTGCAGCGGGAAGAAGTGGCACGCGTGCGCTGGGTAACGGTGGAGCAACTGGTGGAGATGCTGCGCCGCCGTCAGTACCATCACTATGGTGCTGCGTATTTTCGGTTTATTTTTGACGGGATTGCCGCCGTTTGCGGTCGCGATCTGGCGAAAGGGGAGGATTTCAAATGTTTGCCAAAACGTTGATCCGCCGCTTTGTTGCCGATCACGAGAACGTGGCGTCCCC
>JAZQIV010000131.1:0-20069 GCA_045541305.1 Acutalibacteraceae bacterium
ATGGCTACGATCCGACTTGTTGACGGTAATGTTAAAACGTTTCATAAAAAATCAACCTTTCCTTTCACATTCAGGCAACTGCCTATTATAAGCGAATATTCGCGTGCTTCTTCGGTAATTTGCTGACGCGTTTGCCGGCCAGCATTTCCAGCAGAACGGCGATACGCTCACGCGTGGTTTCCGGTGTGACGATATCCGTGATCGCGCCTTGCTGTGCCGCCAATTCGGCGTTGCAGCAGGTTTTGCGATATTCCTCTGCCAACGCAGCGCGATCGGCAGTGGGATCCTTCATTTCTGCCAAACGGTCCTTCCACACAATGTGGATGGCGGTTTCGGGAGCGAGCGGCGCGATGGAAGCATCCTCCCACGCGAGCGTGGCATCCGCCCCCGCCAGTTTACCGGCAACGGCGATATACACAGGGCCGTAAGCTTTGCCGGTGATAAGGGTGATTTTGGCGGTGGTGGCTTCGGCATACGCCTGCGTGAGTTTGGAGGCGCATTTGAGGCCCTTGAAGCCCGCGGCATCCACCACGGTGATGACCGGCAGCGAGAAGCCGTCGCAGAAGCGCATGAAGCGTGCCGCACGGGAGGCTGCACAGCAGGAAATCGGTTCACCTTTGAGAGTGATGATGCCGCAAACTGCACCGTCGATACGGGCGAGCGCCGCCACCTCATCCTCATAGAAAGCAAAGACCGAGCCGGCATCCGCGATCAGGGCCGTTGCATCCGCGCCTGCCGCGGCAGCCGCGTTCACGCTTTCGTACAGCGGGGCAACCGCCAGGTTGTTGGCGGGCAGATACCCGATCAGCTCGCGGGCTTTGGCAACGGCTTCCTCCGCCGTTTCGGCCAACACGTCCGCTTTGCTGTTATCATCGCCGACGTTCAGATAGAAATCGGCATCCTTTGCGGCGATCACCACATCGGCAGCCGACGCGATCAGTGCAGAAGAACCCACGCAAGCACCGAGCACCACTGCGACCTGCGGCACCACGCCGGACAGATCGTTCGCCGAAGCGAGAATATCGGCGATAGCATCCATCGCATCAATGCCCTCGCCCAGCTTGGCGCCGTCACTATCGAACAAACCAACGATCGGTGCACCGTTCTGTGCGGCCAAGCGATAGGTCGTTTTGATTTTGGCAGCGTGTGCTTTACCGACCGCACCGTTGCACACCATGCGATCCTGCGCAAACGCATACACAGGCGATTCGTTCACCAAGCCGTAACCGCACACGACCGGAACCGGGTGATCTCCATCCTGCATTAAGCGATCGAGCTCGACAAACGTGCCTGCATCGAAAAACTGTTCCAAGCGCATGCGCGCTTCGGATGCCTGCTTGTTCATATTGTTTTAACCTCCATCTCGCGGAATGTGGTAAAAAAGCCAATCCTGCGCCATGATAATTACACTTTGTAGTATAGCGTATTTTGGTAAAAAATACAAGATATTTTACCGACAAAATAAAGACAATTTTGTCGGTTTCCGTTCACAAACGGTCACGCACCGTGACAACCGCTGCACGGGCGCATGAAAAAGTCGGGAATGAAGATGGTGTACGCCCCCTCGCCCTGCACAAAGCCGAGCCGCTGCAGCAGCGGGAAATGTGCGGGGTTGCGGCACACCGCATCGGTGGCAAGCGCGTTGACCGCATCATTTAAGCACGCGCGAACCAGCAATTCCTCCAACGGTTCCTCCGCCGAATACAGCATGAGCAGCTCCATGGTATCACGTTCGACGGTATACACCACGTATCCTAAGTCTTGCCCGTTGCGGGACATGGTCATGGCACGCGTGGGTGTGTGGATGCCGTGACGGGCAGCCAGTTCGGCGGCCACCGCGTTATCGGCGGGATGCACTTCGACCATACGATCCGCTCCCCTTTCCGTTTTTGATATATTTGGCGGCGATTTTTTCGTTGACCTGCGCCGCCATCAGCAAGGCACGCACTTCCTTGGGATCCAGCGGCCGCCATTTGCCGAGCGGCAGCATGCCGAGCTTGACCGAGCCGATGGCAATGCGTTTGAGCCGCACGACCGGCAGGTTCAGCGCTTCGCACATTTTGCGGATCTGACGATTGCGCCCTTCGTACAGCACGATTTCGATCACGGTGCGCGCCGGTGCTTCGGCGGTGGGCTTGTCCGCGCTGATGACCGCGGCTTCCGCGGGCAGCGTTTTCACACCGTCGATCACGATACCCTCCTGCAGCTGCAGCAGGTGTTCCTCGGTGACCTCGGCACGCACCGTCACGCGGTAGCGTTTGGGGACGTGCGAGGTCGGGTGCATCATCGCGTTGGAAAACGCGCCGTCATTGGTCATGAGCAGCAGGCCTTCGGAATCCTTATCCAAGCGGCCGATCGGGTACACACGCACCCCCACGTCCTTGACCAGATCTGCCACGCATTTGCGGCCGTTTTCATCCGAAAGCGTGGTGATATAGCCACGCGGTTTATGTAGCATGAGATATTGCAGCTCCGGTGGCGGATCGATGCGTTTTCCGCGCACGGTAATGACGTCGCGGCGATCGTCCGCTTTGTCGCCGAGCTTGACGGGATGGCCGTTCACACGGACACACCCGTTTTCGATGAGTTCCTCTGCTTTTCGCCGCGAGGCGACGCCGCGATCGGCGAGTATTTTTTGAATCCGTACTTGTGCCATTGTGATTACTCCATTAAGGCGGTGAGCAAACGTTGCATTTGCTGCCGCCATTTGATACTGAATTTGAGCGGTGGCCGTTCTGCCACCGCTTGTGCCGCCGTGATGGGAAATTCGCGCACGGCGGTTTGATTGCGATAATACGTGACGGTTCCCACACGCTCCCCTTTTTGGAGCGGCGCCCACACGAACGCGGGCAGCGTGACCGTTGCCGTAAGCGTTTCATCCTTGAGCAGGACGACCGGTTCGGGGGCATGGGATATAAGCGGTACCGTGCCGCTCACACCGCTGACAACGGGTAGTTCTGTCAGCGTGGGTACGGCGGGTGTGACGCTTTGCGTTTTGGAAAAGCCGTATTCGTACAGCGCCATGTGATCGTTCCAATCGTCCCCCGCGTTGAGCGTGGCGATCACCAGCGTGACGTCGTTTTGACGAGCGGCGGAAACCAGGCAACGCCCTGCCTTTTTGGTGAAGCCCGTTTTCAGCCCGACCGCCGATTCGTACAGCGTGAGCAGGCGATTGTGATTTTTGAGTGTTAGCTTGCGGCCGCTGACGGTCAGGGTATCCCGTTTTTGTGCACACAGCTCGGAAATCAGCGGCGAGCGCAAAGCTGCCGCGCCGAGCAGCGCCATATCCCGTGCGGTGGAGCCGTGCTTGCCGGCATCCAGGCCGGATGGCGTGACAAAGGTGGTGCGGGTCATGCCGAGAGCCGCCGCTTTTTGGTTCATGAGTGAGGCAAAGGTGGGCAGCGACCCTGCCGTGATGAGCGCCGCAGCGTTGGCAGCATCATTACCCGACGACAGCAGCATGCCCGACAACAGATCGCGCATGGTGAGAGTATCCCCTGCCGTTAAGCCCATGGAGGACCCTTCGGTTAACAGCGCTTGCGCAGGGACGGTAATCAACCGATCGGGGGCGGTGTGTTCCACCGCAACCAAAGCGGTCATGAGTTTTGTGGTACTCGCCATGGGGCGAACCGTATCGGGATCTTTTTCATACAAAACGCGCCCGCTCTGCGGTTCATACAGCACCGCCGACGCGGCCGACAGATTTCCCACCTGTGCCGCCGCCGGAAAAGCGAGCAACCAGCACAGAATGCAACCCAACAAACACCCTTTTTTCATTTTGCGCCACCCTTTCGCTATTCAGCGTATGCGGCACAGGCGTGGTTTAGCCCTCTTTCTTCTCCTTGTGGAAGAAGCCACCGATGCGGTCCACCACATCGGGAATCATATTGACAGCCTGGTTGAGCGTATCGGGGACCGATACCATCGGTACCACGCGCACGTTGCCGTTTTGCACGCACAAAAACGCAATCGGCACAATGGTGATACCGGCACCGCCACCACCGCCGAACAGCTCCTGCGTGCCTTTAGTGGGCAGATCCGAGCCGCCGGAAGCAAAGCCGTACGCCACGCGCGAAACGGGGATGAGCGTCATGCCGTCCGGGAGCGTCATCGGTTCGCCGATGACCGTGTTGACATCCACCATTTCCTTGATCTTATCGATCGACAGGCCCATCAGATTCTGTACTTTGTTTTCCATGAGAGGGAACCTCCTTGTTTTGTTTGGTGATCGCGCCGTAGCGCGTGAGTGTGCAAAGAGCAATGAAAAGAATGCGAAGCGGGATGACGTGCGCCGTGATATCGGCCGCCACACGCCCCGACTCTGCCAAGAAATCCGGCGTGACCGTGATCTCACGCCGTTTGATGCGCAGCACCGTTTGCTGCACCGCTGTGACGGCGGGATACAACGCTGCACAGATCTGACCCGTTTTTTGCGCCGTTTGTGCCGCATCCTCACCCGCAATGAACAGCTGCAAGCAAAGCTTGTCCACCGTGATTGCCCAAAGCAGGCGGCGCACCGTTCCCACCGCGAGAGCTGCCAGCTGTTCAAACAACCGTACCGTTTCCCCCACGCTGTCCCGTTTTAACCGTTCGGCAAACGAGGTGAGGGCGGCGGGCTGCTTTTCGGGTTTTCCCGCCGTGGGTTTGGGCGGTTTATCCGATGGGAACCGAAAAACCGAGATCCCGAGTACGCGCACGCAAACGCGCAGCTCTTCCCCATACGTCACCCGTGCGAACACGGGAACCGACAGCACAACGAGCAGCAGTACGATCAGGCACAAAATACTGTATCCGATGATCGCCAGCACCGTGATCACTCCTCCGTTGCCGTTTCTGCTTTTTCAATGACCTCTTCCAGCGTGGTTTCCACCATGCGCGCTTCTTCCTCCTTTTGCGGAAGCGGCGGCAGCTCGTCCAACTTGGAAATGCCGAAGCAACGCAGGAAAATCGGCGTGGTGCCGTACAAAAGCGGTTTGCCCGGCAGCTCCAGGCGGCCGCGTTCTTCGATCAGATTCTTTTGCAGCAGGCCTTGCATGACCGCGCTGCAATCCACGCCACGCACCTGCTCCACAAAGGCTTTGGTGACGGGCTGGTTATATGCGACGATCGCCAGCACCTCCATGGCGGCCTGCGAAAGCGGCGTGTTACGCCGAATGTCCATGACGCGGCGGATCACATCCGCATGCTCTTTGCGGGTGCACAGCTGATAGCTATCGTCCAACCGCACCATGCAGATGCCGCCGTTGCGGGTATTGATTTCGCTCATTAAATCGCCCGCGATGCGATGAACCGTTTCTTCGTCCAGTTCCATGACTTCCGCCAGGCGCGCCGCCTCCAGCGGCTCACCGTGTGCAAACAGTATCGCCTCAAAGGCGGCTTTATATTCTTTAATCTCCATCGTTTGCTACTCCCTTTTCGTTGATCATCGTGACCTGTTGCCGTTCGCCCTCGCCATCCACACGGATGCGTTTGCCTTTGATGAGTTCCAGCACGGCAAGGAACGTGGCCACCAGCTCGGATTTGTTGCGTGCCGTTGAATACAGCGACTTGTACGAAACGGTTTTGCCCACGCGCAACCGACGCAATACGAAAATGATTTTGGAAGAAACCGACACGATCTTTTTGGCCACGATCGTGTGGAATGCCTGCGGCGAGGGCGGTGCTTTGCGTTGACCGCGACCTGCTGCCGCAAAATACGCATCGAACAGCACGGATGCGGGGTGCGTGCGGCGATAGGTATAATCCGGTTCCACCTCGGCGGGTTCACGCACGAACAGATCGCCGCCGATATACCACGGCTGCATACGACGTGCGGCTTCCTGGCACAATTGATATTCGATAAGCTCGCCGGACAGCTGCTGACGGAGATCGTCACCCTCCTCGTGCTTGGGCAGCAGCATGGCCGATTTGATCTGCACCAAGCGCGCCGCCATATCCAAAAATTCGGTGGCAACCTCCATATCCAGATCCTGCATGGTCTGGATCGTGCCGAGATACTGCTCCAGCAATTCATGGATCGGGATATCGTAAATATTCAGTTTGTTCTTTTGCACCAGATATAAGAGCAGATCCAATGGCCCCTCAAAATCCGGCAGTTTATACGAGATCTCCATGCTTCACATCCTCAAAACATCGACGGTAATCCGCAGATCATACACAGCAAATTCCCGATTTTTTCGGTTAAAAAGTTCAGCGGTGTTGACAGCGCGCCCGTGGCGATCAACACAAACAGCACAATGCGGATCTGCCCCGCATAACGGTCCATGGCAAACGCATACCGTGCCGGCAGGATGGCGCTGACCAGACGCGAGCCGTCCAGCGGCGGGATGGGCAGCAGATTGAACACCGCCAAGCCGAGGTTCACCGAAGCGAACGTCCACACCAGCACCAGCCACGCCACCGTGATGACGGCCGCCGAGGACGACACCGCCACGACAAGACGGTACAGCAGCAGCGAAAGAAACGCCATCAACAGGTTGGAAAGCGGGCCTGCCAGCGCCACCAGCGCCATATCGCGCTTGGGGTTGCGGAAATTGCGCGGGTTGACGGGAACGGGGCGCGCATAGCCAAAGCCGAACACGAACAGCATCAGCGTGCCCCACAGATCGAGGTGGGCAAAGGGATTCGCGGTTAAGCGACCGTGCCAACGCGCCGTATCGTCCCCCAGCTTGTGCGCGGCGAATGCGTGCGCCAGCTCGTGAACGGGGAGCATGACAAGAATCAGCACCACGTAACCGAACAGAATCAGCAGCAGCTGCCAAAACTCCATATCTTGTGCATGGCGAATCACAGTAAACAGCACAGGGCAGTCCTCCCCAATCTTAAACTTACTCAAGATACAGTATAACGCATTCCCTTGAAAAATACAAGGAAAAAAGCGCACTTGAGACCCTTTGAAAAAATTTTTTGACGACTTGCAAAAAAAAACTTGCTTTTCTAAAAGAAATCTGCTATGATACTTCCGTTGCTTTATCAAAAGGAGGTGCAGAACATGGCTAAATGTGATTTCTGCGGAAAAAGTGTTACGTTCGGTATTCAGGTGTCTCACTCGCACCGCCGTTCCAACCGCACCTGGAAACCCAATATCAAACGCGTCAAGGCTGTTGTAGACGGCTCGCCCAAAAAGGTTTACGCCTGCACCCGTTGCCTGCGTTCGGGTAAGGTTACGCGCGCGGTTTGATCCGACAACACGGTGAAAAAGAAAAACTACTGGCGATCCATCGGCAGGAGTGTTTTTTACACATCTTGTTTTCTCACACGTTTCGGTATATACTATTTTTAACATACCCGTATCGAAGGAGGTACACTATGAACATCTGGCATGACATTTCCGAAAGCCGCATTCACCCCGAGGATTTCACCGCGGTGATCGAAATTCCAAAGGGCGGCAAAAACAAATATGAGATGGATAAGGAAACCGGTCTTTTGAAGCTGGACCGCGTTTTGTATACCGCCACACATTACCCGGCAAACTACGGGTTTATCCCCCGCACCTTTGCGGATGACGGTGACCCGCTGGACGTGCTGGTCATGTGTCAGGAATCCATTGTGCCGATGACGCTGGTGCAATGCTACCCTATCGGCGTGATTAAGATGGTGGACGGCGACGATATTGACGAGAAGATCATTGCCGTGCCGTTCCGTGATCCGTCGCTTTCCTGCTACCACGATATCAGCGAGCTGCCCAAGCACACGTTTGATGAAATTCAGCATTTCTTCACGGTGTACAAATCATTGGAAGGCAAAAGCACCGCGGTGAAAGAGGTGCTTGGGCGTGAAGAGGCAATCGGCATCATCACCCATTGTATTGACGAATACCGTCATTACTACTGCGGCCAACGGTAAGGAGAGAGTGTATGTTAACGCATAAGTACGGCAAAGAAAATCTGACCATGCTCACCGATTTTTACGAGCTGACCATGGCAAACGGGTTTTTGCAGAACGGGCACGGGAAGCAGATCACCTATTTTGATATGTTTTTCCGCAAGGTGCCGGATGGCGGCGGTGTGGCGATCATGGCAGGCCTGGAGCAGGTGATCCGTTACCTGGAAACGCTATCGTTCACCGAAGAGGATATTGCGTATCTGCGCAGTAAGAAGCTGTTTTGCGAGGAGTTCCTCGCCTATCTGGCCGATTTTAAGTTCTGCTGCGATATTTGGGCGATTCCGGAAGGCACGCCTATCTTCCCCTATGAACCGATCGTGACGGTGCGCGGTCCCGCGATTCAGGCACAATTTATCGAAACCATGATCTTGCTTTCGGTGAACCATCAATCGTTGATCGCCACCAAAACCAACCGCATCGTGCGTGCCGCCAACGGTCGTGCCGTGATGGAGTTCGGCTCGCGCCGTGCGCAGGGCTACGACGGCGCAGTTTACGGCGCACGGGCGGCGTACATAGGCGGTTGCATCGGCACGGCGTGCGCCATTGCCGATCGGGAATTCGGCATTCCCGCTTTGGGGACTATGGCGCACAGCTGGGTTCAGCTGTTTGACAGCGAATATGAGGCGTTTAAAGCCTATGCCGAGGTGTATCCGCAATCCTGCACCTTGTTGGTAGACACCTACAACGTGCTGAAATCCGGTATTCCGAACGCGATTCGTGTGTTCAATGAGGTACTGGTGCCAAACGGCTATCGCCCGCGCGGGATTCGGCTGGATTCCGGCGATATTACTTATTTGAGTAAAAAGGCACGGCGCATGCTGGACGATGCCGGATTCCCGGATTGTCAGATCTGCGCGTCCAACTCGCTGGATGAATACATCATCCGCGATATGATCCTGCAAGGGGCTTGCGTGGACAGCTTTGGTGTGGGTGAACGGTTGATTACTGCTTCCAGCGACCCGGTGTTCGGCGGCGTGTACAAGTTAGCAGCTGTGGAGAAAGACGGCGCCATTGAATCGCGCATTAAGGTGAGCGAAAACGTTGCCAAGATCACCAACCCCGGGTTCAAGAAGGTGTGGCGTTTGTACGATCGCGATACCGGCAAGGCGATCGCCGACGTGATCGCCCTGCACGACGAAGTGATCGACGATACCGCGCCGTACGAGATCTTTGATCCCGAGCATGTGTGGAAACGCAAAACCATCGAGAATTTCATCGCCAAGCCGTTGCAGGAGCAGATCTTCAAAAACGGCGAGCTGGTTTACAACTGTCCCCCGGTTCAGGAGATTCGCGATTACTGCCGCCGTCAATTGGATACGATTTGGGACGAGGTGTTGCGTTTTGAAAACCCGCACCGCTATTACGTGGACTTGTCCCAAGCGTTGTGGGACGAAAAGAACCGTTTGCTTTCAAAGCACGGACGATAAACCAAAAGCGGAAACGCACGTTGCGTTTCCGCTTTTTTATTGCACACACGCCGTGGGAAGAAATTTGCAGGCTTTCGCTTGACAATCCTGTTTCCGTGTGGTATAGTGATTGAGCGCAAAAACGCTGGTGTAGCTCAGCCGGTAGAGCAGCTGATTTGTAATCAGCAGGTCGGGGGTTCGAATCCGTCCACCAGCTCCAAAAAAACCGCCTTGTCCATCTGAGACAAGGCGGTTTTGCTTTTTACCAGGCGCCCGGGAAATATGCGGGTTTCGTGGTCGTGGTAGTAGTGGTTGTGGTGGTCGTCAGCTCCACATCGCCGAATTCCGGCTTGAGGGGTTGCGGCGGTGTAATATCCTTAATGCACTTGGTAAGGACATTGTCACTGTACACCACCGTTTCGTTTCCTTCGGCATCTGCCAGCACCATATATCCGCGTGCGGTGAATTGGCGATTGCGAAATACCGAAGCAGACGTGTCGGCACTTTTCATCATCACGACCTGTACATCCAAATACGAGGCGGTGTAATCCACCACTTTAATATAAGCAGACTTGGCAGCATCGTACGCCACGGCTTTCCAGATCTTGCGGCTTCCCGTTGTGTTTGTCTGACTGTTTTCCAGGGTGAGCTCCGTTGCATTATCGGCGCGTTTGAGCAGCATGCCGAGGGCTTTCACCGTATACGGCTGACCGTTGTGCGTGACGGTAATGGCATCGGCCGCGGTATTAAACTCGCCCAGCGTCAAACGGGTAAGGAAGCGGATACCATCGTAGACGCCATCGGTCATGTGTGACGAGGAGCCCACGGTATCAAAGCAAAAGCTGTTGGTATCGGTGGCAGCAAAGATGGCGTTAACGCGCACCGGTTCTGCCGGCATGATAAACTGATACGAATAGCCGTTGCCGTTACCAAAATCGTCACCGGCAATCGTTTTGTTCAAAATTTTGGCGGTGGTACCGTTGGCCACGGTATACGTCAAGCTGCCCGGCACCAGCAAAGCCCCCGCTGTCGGCTGTGCGGTCACGGTAACGACCGTGCCTGCAGCCACTTCTTTGAGTGAGGCGGCCGTTGCGGCTCCATCCACCGAGAATGAGAGTGTGCCGTCACCCGACACGGTACCGGCAGATACTGCCATCAAGGTGTTGGTGGAAACCAGTATCGACAATTCTTCAGCAGACAACGCATAGTTGAACACCTTGAATTCGTCCATATACCCATCAAAATAGCGATACCACGTGGTACGGGCGCGGCCAATCGTCAAGCCGTCCTCTCCACTGATATCGTGCACGCCGGAGGACGTAGCGCTTGCCGCTTCCTCACCGTTGATATACAACGTATGGGTGGTACCCGAACGCACATACGCAATGTGCGCCCAATTGCCGACGGAAAGCACATTGTTTGCTGTGACCGTGGTTTCGGTCAAGCCGGCGCCCTTGATATTTGCCTGTACGTTAGTGCCGTTGGTGCGACACCAGATTTGGTTGGTCTCACCAAACCAGAACAAGACGTGTTGATCGGCAACCGAGTCCGCGTTCACCCACATGGCGAACGTAAAGTCATCTGCACCGGGATTGATGCAGTTGGTCGACTCCGCGTTCAAATACGAGGTGCTGCCATCAAACAGCAAGCTGCCGCCGCCGAATTTGGAGGCAGTACTGCTCACCGACACGCCGGTGAGCGTCGTGGGTGTGTTGCCGTAGACGGTTTGATCGGTGAGGGATTCCCCATCGAGATACATCACCATGGAATTAGCTGCCGCTTTGGGCGCAAAATTCAAGGTATACGTAGTGGATCTGCCACCGTATGCTACCACAATCTCCAGCGGTGCGCCGCCAATGGTAACGGTATGCGCATACACGTTGCCGGCAGTATAGGCTTTTCCGCCGATGGTGATCACGGCATCCGGATTATACGCTGTCGCACCGATGGATAACACAGCACCGGCATCGGCGGTAACGGTGTAAGCCACCTTGTGGTCATACACAAACGGCTCGGACGCGCCGGTCACGGTCAGGTCAGACAACGCTGTAACGCTATCGGCAACAAAGGTATCATAATTCATGCGGAACAAACGGCAATACTGCCCGGAGCTGACCTCCATGAGCACGTAGATCGTGCCGTTTTGATCCACGGCAACGTCCGCATAGCCTGCCGCATATGTGGCCAGGACCTTTCGGTATTTCCACGTTTTACCGTTATCCGTGCTGCCTTTTATCGTCAAATTGGTGCGTGCGGTGCTGTGCTCGCAGTTGACAAACAGCAGCGTGTTGTCCTCCGATGCACTTTGCGCGGTATACGAGGCCAGACCGCCGCAGCAGGTCGGGTCGATGAGCGCGGTATCCACGGTATAGTCGGTCCAATCCGAATAGCCGGTATCGCTGTATGCAACGGCTCGATAACCCACGCCATCCATACGGGAGTTAATCATGATCTTGCCATCAAACGTTTCCACAATTGCGGTTTCGTTGGGCAGGTTAATCACAGCGCTGTCGTGCGGGATGAGCTCGCCGAGCTGCCATGTGGCACCGCTATCGGTGGAATATAAGGTGGACACCACAACCGAACCGGCGGGGCCGCCATGGCTGGTCAGATTCCAGCCCTTGCCTTTTTTGACCATCCAAACCGGCACAACCAGCACACCTGCCGACGTGCGAATACCGTGAGTGGGGCCGGTGGCGATCACGTCGTGGAACGTGGGGTCGGTGGCATCGCTGATGTTCACGGGGGCGCCCCAGGTTTTACCGTCATCGATGCTTTTGCGGTAAAACACGCCTGCGCCATGGGTGCAGGCCGATGTTGCCGCTGTACCGCAGGTTGTGCAAACGCCGTAATTGACGCAATACAGCAAATGGACAACGCCGTTTTCATCGGGAATCATGACGGGGTTGTTCATGGTGGTGCCGGTTTCAAAGCCGGAAGCCAGCACGATGGGATCGCCGAACGAATCCCCATTATCCTCGCTGCGGAACGCGATGAGGTCAATGCCATCGTAATCCGTGCCGTTGGCGCGGGCCTCATAATACGTGATGAGCGTGTTTTCCGACGTGACGATCATGCCGGGAATGCGCCAATAGGCGTACTTGGAATCGGTAGCTCGGTCGGCATTAAAGGCTGTGCCGATAACTGTTTCTTGTGAATCCACCGTACCACTCCCCTCTGATGCGAATACATCCGAATGGAAAGTCAAGCTGTTTTGAAGAAGGAAAAACGCGACCGCGACAATTGCGAAGACCCGTTTGGTGAGGCGCATAGTGAACATCCTCCTTGTGGGATATATAACGTCTTATCTATTATATAGAAAATTTCGCTTCGTGTCAATTGGATAGAGAGCAAGATGGCTTTTTGTGTGAAAAAATTATAAACGATGGTGATTTGTGTTGCATCGCACGACAAAATGCGGTACAATACCGGTAGAATGATTTTTGAAAGTGTGTGACTTTATGTTCTTTAATGAAGGTCAGACCTGCCCGGTGTGCGGGCGTTTTTTTGGAGAATCCGACGATATTGTGACCTGTCCCGAATGCGGTGCGCCGCATCATCGTGAGTGCTGGAAAAGCGAGGGGCATTGCCATTTTGCGCATCTGCACGGCACCGACAAGCAATGGCACCAGGAAGCCGAAGCGCCGAAAGCCGCGACAAAACGGTGTGCGCGGTGCGGGTTTGATAATCCGGAGTTTGCGGAATTCTGCGCGCGGTGCGGCAAGGAGCTGGGCACATCCGACTGGCAAAGTGAGCAGCCCTCGTTCTCGGACCGTCCGCCCGAGCGGCAGTATACCCCTCCCGCCGGAAATGCGTTTGGGTTCACACCCGTTGGGCAGCCGGTGGATCCGTACGGCGGTGTGCCGCGCACGGAAACCATTGACGGTGTGCCGGTGGATACCGTTGCACAGTTGATCGGCCCCAATTCCGCTTACTATCTCCCCCGTTTTTATCAAATGACACACGGCGGGTCGAAGGTATCGTGGAACTGGGCGGCGTTCTTCTTTTCATACAACTGGCTGCTGTATCGCAAGAATTTCTTGTTTGGCAGTCTTTCGTTTGTGGTAACGCTGTTGTTTTCTTTTCTCAGCAACCAGGCGATGGGACAGCTGCAATCGCTTGCCAACGCGACCACGATGGAAGCGCTCATGCAGGCAGTTGACCGCATCATGAATTCCGAGCAGGGCATGCTGCTGTGGAGCATTGCCGCGCTGGCTTCGTTACTGTTATTGGTGCTGCGCATGGTGATCGGTGTGTTTGGCAACTATTTGTATCTGCGCACCGTTTTGAACAAAGCCAAAAAGAACGGCGATGTGCCGCTTTCACCCTATGACCAGAATTTTCGAAAAAGCGGCGGTGTTTCGTTTGCGTTAGCGGCGGCACCCGAAATTTTGATTGTGGTGGCGGAATATATTTTGTTTTTCATTCTCCAATTATAAAGCATACGGAGGGGACGTATCATGACACAAAAGGTTCGCAAGGCGGTTATTCCGGCGGCGGGGCTCGGCACGCGTGTGTTGCCGGCATCCAAGGCCATGCCGAAGGAAATGCTGCCGATTGTGGACAAGCCCGCTATCCAGTACATTGTGGAAGAGGCGGTTGCTGCCGGTATTACGGATATTCTCATCATCACCAACCGCGGAAAAGGTGTGATTGAGGATCACTTTGACCACTGCATCGAGCTGGAGCAGCGGTTAGCGGCAAACGATCGCACCGAAACGCTGCAGGAGCTTAACCGTATTACGGATCTCGCGAACATCACGTTTATTCGTCAAAAGGAAACCAAGGGCTTGGGACATGCGGTGAGCTGTGCACGCTCGTTTGTGGGTGACGAGCCGTTTGCCGTGTTGTATGGGGACGATGTAATCATCGGCGAGGATCCCGCTTGCGGACAGCTGTGCCGCGCTTACGAGGAGTTCGGCAAGGGCGTTGTGGGTATTAAGGAAGTGACAGTGGAGCAGATTCAAAAATACTCCAGTCTGGCGGTGGAGCCACTACGCGATAATCTGTATCACGTTTCGGATATGATCGAAAAGCCGAAGCCGGAGCAGATTTTGTCGTTGTTCTCGATACTGGGGCGGTGTGTGTTGCCGCCGCAGATCTTTGATATTTTGGATAAAACACCGCCCGGAGCCGGTGGTGAGATCCAGCTGACCGATGCTATGATGACGCTGGCGCGTACCGAAGGCATGACCGGTGTGGATTTCACGGGAACGCGGTATGACATGGGTAACAAGCTGGGGATTTTACAAGCGACCTGTGAGGTGGCGCTGAAGCACCCTGAGGTGGGCGCCGATTTTGCGGCGTACCTGAAAGATTTGGTAAAAACGTTATAAAAGCAACATGAGCCCCGCGCAGAATTGCGTAGGGCTCATATTTTGCGCGCCGAGGGCATACTATGTTCACAAGGAGGATGATGGTATGACTCGACCGAAGATTGATTGGAAGGTTTTGCTCTTTTTTGTGTTGTACACCTTTGTTTTGGCGGGGATCGGCACGCTGCTCGGCGGTGGGTTTGACATTGAATCGCTGAACCAGCCGCCGTTGGCGCCGCCTGCGTGGTTGTTCCCCGTGGTGTGGACCGTTTTGTATGCGCTGATGGCGATTGCGGCGTATCTCGTATTTGTAAGCAACGATCTGGACCGCGGGCCGTCACTGCGGTTGTATCTGCTGCAGGTGATCGTGAATGCGTTGTGGCCGCTGCTGTTCTTCCGCTTGGAATGGCGGTTGTTTGCCTTCTTCTGGCTGCTATTGCTGATCGTGTTGGTTGTGCTGACGATGATCGGATTCCGCCGTATCAACCGCACAGCATTTCGCCTGATGATTCCGTACTTGCTGTGGTTGGCCTTTGCCGCGTATTTGAATTTCGGATTTTATTTACTGAATCGATAAAAAAAAGCCCTTGCGAACCGTTCGCAAGGGCTTTTTTTACAGTTGATATTGTGCTTTGTATGCGGCAAACAGCCGGCGGAATTCCTCGTCGTCGGTTTTGACCATGTTGAGATATTCGTGCGTTTGGAAGCTGCTGTGACCCAGTTCGATGATCGCCACGGCAACGTTCGAGCAATGATCGGAAATGCGTTCGAAGTTACCCAGCACATCCGACAAAATGAAGCCGAGCTCGATGGTGCAGTTGCCGGCGCGCAAGCGGTCGACGTGGCGCAGCTTTATTTCATCGCTGAGTTGGTCGATGAGCTGTTCCAGCGGCTCCACACGACGTGCGGCGGCGACATCATCTGCCACAAAGGCATCGATGGTCAGCTGAATGATATCGCGAATGGCGCCCGACAACACATTCAGTTCGCGGCGGGCATCCTCCGAAAACGTGATCTTTTTGTTTTGGATTTCCTGCACGGCATCCAAAATGTTGAGGGCGTGGTCGCCCAGACGTTCAAAATCGCCGATGGTGTGAAGCAGTTTGGACACCTTGCGGCTATCGGCATCCGACAACTCTTTACCCGAAAGCTTGACAAGATACGTGCCGAGTTCATCCTCGTAACGATCCAAGAAATCCTCGGATTCGCGAACGACATCTGCTTGCTTGGCGTCATAGTGATCCGACAAATCCATGGTGGACAGCAACGTATCACGCGCGAGCTGTGCCATTTTGACCGTGAGGTTATTGCATTCCGAAAGCGCGATGGACGGCGTAACCAGCAAGCGTTCGTCCAGGAACTGCTGTGCGGCTGCCTTTTCTTCACCGCGAATCAAAACATTCGCCAGTTTCACCAGCTGTTTGGCGAACGGCAACAGCACCAGGGTGACAAATACGTTGAAAATGGTGTGAATCAACGCAATGCTCCACGGTTCGGCAGGCGAATCGGTGAACGCAAAATGCACCAGCGCATCTGCCCCGTAGAACAGGGCCAAACACAAAATGGTACCGAAAATGTTAAATGCCAAATGGATGATCGAAACCTTTTTTGCGTTTTTGCTGACGCCGATACTGGAAATCACAGCGGTTACGCAGGTACCGATGTTTTGACCCATGATAATCGGGATCGCCATGCCGTAGGTGATACTGCCGGTCAGCGATAACGCCTGCAGAATACCAACCGAGGCGGCCGAGCTTTGAATGATGCCGGTGAGCAACGCGCCGACAAGCACGCCCAAAATCGGATTGTTAAAGGCGGTTAAAATACCGGCAAACTGCTCGCTTTCGGCGAGCGGTGCCATGGAATCCTTCATGAGCTCCATGCCGTACATCAGCACGGCAAAGCCCAAGCAGATGCTGCCGATGCTTTTACGGGAATCCTTTTTGGAAAGCATCATCAAGCCGATACCCAAAAGTGCGATCAGCGGCGAGAAGTTTTCGGGCTTGAGCAGGTTGATAAAGAAGTTGCCCGAATCGATACCGGACAAGCTCAAAATCCAGGCCGTCAAGGTGGTGCCGACGTTGGAACCCATGATGACGCCAACCGTTTGCGACAGGTCCATGATGCCGGAGTTGACAAGACCCACCAGCATCACCGTCATGGCGGACGACGATTGAATGGCAATGGTGATGCCCGCACCCAACAACAAGCTGTTCCACACATTGGAGGTCATGCGCTTGAGCGCTGATTCCAAACGGCTGCCGGCCATTTTTTCCAAGCCGCCGGACATGACGTTCATGCCGTACAGGAAAAACGCCAAACCGCCCAGTAATGTGAAAATTGAGAAAATGTTCACCGCAATACTCCCTTTCTCTTATCGGTCCCAAACTTCTCCATTTTATAATTCTATAATACCGACGCCGTCTTTGGCTGTCAAGTATTGTCTGCTGTCATCAGGTGTTTTTGATGATAACCGAGCCAACGCATTCAGCGGCATGCTCACACGCATCCGCGCAGGCTTCAAAGCACTCGTAAATTTTGCGCCACGAAACCGTTGCCAGCACGTCGGTGCTGTTTAGGGTGAGGTCGCGCATGACGGATAAGAACAAGCGGTCACATTCCTCTTCCACACTGTTAAGATCAATGACCAGCTCGCGCAGTTTTTTGGACCGTTTGAAGTTTTCGAATTCCTGCATGATAAGTACCAGCTGATCGCAGGCACGCACCAATTGTTTGGCGAAGGTGATGGCACCTTCCTGCACAGTTTGGATATCGTACATGTAAAAGCGCTGCAGGATTTCTTCGATCATATCCGCCACGTCATCCAGCTTTTGGCTGATTAAATCCAGATCCTCACGGTCAACCGGCGTGACGAAGGCTTTGGCGAGCGCTGCCGCCATTTCGTGCTTGACGCCGTCGGCGCCGTGCTCAAACTCGTGCATTTTTTGGAGCTTGTCCTCCAAGTGGTTATGGTCGTACTGCTCCAAGCATTCGACCAGATACGTCGCTGCTTGTTGCGAATACTGCGTACTTTGTACAAAATTGTCGAAATAAAATTTATCACCTTTTGCCATCGTTCAACATCCTTTCCGATCAGAAGATCCACATAAAAAGTTTTGTCATGAGGAAGCCGACCAACCCGCAGCCCGGGAACGTGAGCACCCATGTCAGTACCATTTCTTTGACAACGCCGAAATTGATTGCCGAAACCCGTTTGACCGCACCGACGCCCATGATGGAGGTCGTTTTGGCGTGCGTGGTGGAAACGGGCAGGCTGAAAACCGAGCAGAACAGCAGGGACAACGCCGCGGCGATATCCGCCGAAAAGCCCTGATATTTTTCGAGCTTTACCATATCCATACCAACGGATTTGATAATTTTTTTACCGCCCATTGCGGTGCCCGCCGCCATCACGACCGAGCACACGACCATGAGCCAAATGGGGATGTGAATATCCGAAGGCAGTGCCTTACCCTGGGACATGTACACACAAAGCAGGATAACGCCCATGAATTTTTGACCATCCTGCGCGCCGTGCATAAACGCCATGGAAGCGGCACCGGCAATCTGTGCACCTTTGAAGAACGGCTCGGTTTTGGGACGGTCGGCTTTATAAAACAGGGCGGTTACGCCCTTGCACACCAACCAGCCGAGGCCGAAGCCGAGAATGACCGAAATGAAAATACCGTAAACGACCTTGATCCATTCGTTGCCGTTAACACCTTCAAGGCTGCCGTGAAGCGCAATGGCGCTACCGGTTAAGCCTGCAATCAACGCGTGGCTTTCGCTGGTGGGGATACCGAACACCCACGCAAGCGTTGCCCACACCACGATGGCAAACAATGCCGCGCTGAGCGCGATGATCGCTTCGTTGGGATCGGTGCCGAAATCCACCATTTTGGTGATGGTTTCCGCCACGGTGGCATTGAGCAAGGTCATGACAAACACGCCGAGAAAATTGAAGACCGCTGCCATTAAAATGGCGGCCTTCGGCGGCATGCACCGCGTGACAACGCAGGTGGCGATCGCATTCGGAGCATCTGTCCAACCGTTGACCAGAATGACGCCCAACGTTAAGATAACAGCAATAAACAGCAACGGATTGGCAGTCATTTGCCCGACAAATCCCATAATGGAGTCCATGTTTTTCCTCCCTGTAACCGAAATTTCCCATTTTCGCATATAGTATACCATTTGACAAGTTATAAGTAAAATAGTATAATCTTATAAAGTTTATATTGTTTTCATTATGAGGTGACAGCCATGACCATTCGACATTTGCGGGTGTTTGTGAGCGTGTGCGAGCACAACAGCGTGACGCGCGCGGCGGAGGCGTTATACATGGCGCAGCCGACAGTTTCGCACTGCATCGCCGAGCTGGAAAAGCAATACAACGTGGAGCTGTTTGAACGGATCAATCAGCGGTTGGTGCTGACGGAGATCGGCAAAGAATTGTTTGTAAAGGGAAAAGAAATTCTGGCAGGCTTTGAAGAATTCGAAAATCTGGCGGAATCCAGCGGCAAAAGCCCGCGATTGCGGGTCGGTTCGGCGCTTACGCTGGGGCAAACCGTGATCCCGACGTTTATGAAACAGCTGCGCAAGGCGAATTTGAATCTGCGCCCTACCATCACCATCAAGCCGTCGGTGGCCATTCAAAAGGAGCTGGAGCGCGGGAATTTGGATTTTGCGATTTTGGACGGTGAGATCACGTCGCCGTATCTCTATGCGCAGCCGTTCAAGGAGGAACGACTGGTGGCGGGGGGGCACCGCACGTTTGACCGGCCGTTGCGCCTGACCTTGGAGGAGTTTGTAACGTATCCCCTCCTGCTTCGGGAACGCGGAAACCTGGCGCGGGATTATTTGGACAAATTGCTGCTCGGGCACAACCTGCGGGTGCGGCCTGCGATCGATTCGGTGAACAATCAAGCGCTGATTGCCGCCACGTTTGCGGGGTTGGGCATTGCGTTTTTGCCGGACAGCGTGGTACGCCGACATATTCAGCAAGGGAATTTGAAGGAGATCGCCGTGGAGCAATTGGATGCGCTGCGTACCAATTATATTGTTATTCATAAAAACAAGAAATTAAACCCTTTACAGCAGCAAGCGTTTGATCTGCTGAAAAGTTTATAAAAAAAGAGCCTCCTAACGAGGCTCTTTTTTCGTTTTATTTGCTCAACAGCGCAACCGATTCAACAGTTGTCCCTTTAGGTAGGGAGTCTACCATCCAGTTTGATATATTAGAATTTTACGCTCTTTTGGGTTTTATCAATTCGCCTATCATTGCCCCGCCAATAATACATATCGCACCAATAATTTGTATTATGGTCATTTTCTCACCGAGCAACAGGGCAGCAAATACAACAGCAGACAACGGCTCCAAATAACCACATACTGCTACTGTTTGCACAGGAAGTTTTGCAAGTGGTGAAAAATAGAGATAGCAACCAATGCCTGTATTTAGAAT
>JAZQIV010000132.1:0-6130 GCA_045541305.1 Acutalibacteraceae bacterium
TGTATCTGACGTTCCAGGAATACTTCGAACATCCCGGAAAAGACGGTAAACGGTGGGGCAAGCCGCTGGCAGCGTTGCTGGGTGCTTTTGCGGCGCAGAAACAGCTGGGCATCGGCTCCATTGGCGGTAAAGATTCCATGAGCGGTACATTTGAAGACTTGGATGTACCTCCCACGCTGGTGTCCTTTGCTGTCACCACCGGCAAAACTTCGGATGTGATTTCTCCCGAATTCAAAGCGGCCGGTCACAAGGTTGTGTTGCTGACGCCCGAATTCGATGCCAATCAACTGCCCAAAACCGATTCTTTGATTGCCCTTTTCAATCAAGTAACCGCGTTGCAACGCGACGGTAAGGTGCATGCAGCGTATACCCCCACCATTGGTGGAATTGCCGAAGCGGTGCTCAAGATGGCCATGGGTAATGCGCTCGGCTTTGCGTATGACAAGTCATTCACCTTGTCGGCTATTTTTGGGTACCATTACGGCAGCTTCCTCTTGGAGGTGGATGCCAATATTTCCGTTGGCAAAACGGTTGGCTATATCACCGATAACGGCACCATCACGTATGGTGAGGAAACGCTGGTGTTATCAGACCTTTTGGATGTTTATGAAAACAAACTCGAAAGTGTTTATAGCTGCAATATCTGCCAGGGTGGCAAAGAGATCCCGAACTTTGAATACCATCGCGATCAGTTTACCGAGATTGCCGGTTATCACGTTGCCAAACCGAAAGTGTTGATTCCCGCTTTCCCGGGCACCAACTGCGAATACGATTCGGCTCGTGCCATGCGTGATGCGGGTGCAGATCCGGAAATTATTGTTATCAACAATCTGTCTGCCGATGGCATTCGCCGCAGCGTGGAGCATTTTGCAGACCGTTTAAAAGAGGCACAAATGATCTTTATTCCCGGCGGTTTCTCCGGCGGTGACGAGCCCGATGGCAGCGGTAAGTTCATCACGGCGTTCTTCCGCAACGCCGCTGTTAAAGACGGTGTTACCGACCTGCTTGAAAAACGCGGCGGTCTCATGTGCGGTATCTGCAACGGCTTCCAGGCGCTTATCAAGCTCGGTCTGGTCCCGTACGGTAAGATTATCGATACCGATGAGCATTGCCCGACCTTGACGTTTAACACGATCGCCCGTCACCAATCGCGTATTGTGCGCACGCGCATCGCTTCCAACAAATCCCCGTGGCTTTCTAAAATGCAGGTGGGCGATATTGTAAACGTGCCGATCTCACACGGTGAGGGCCGCTTCCTGGCAGAAGAATCCCTTATCGAAGAATTGGCGAAGAACGGCCAGATTGCCACACAGTATGTGGATCTGAACGGCAACGCCACTTCGGATATTCGTTCGAACCCCAATAATTCCATGTACGCGATCGAGGGTATTACCTCGCCGGATGGCCACGTCTTCGGTAAGATGGGTCACAGCGAACGTATCGGTAGCGGCATGTATCAAAACGTATCGGGCAACTATGATATTCGCATGTTTGAAGCGGCGGTTGATTACTTCCGTTCATTTAAGGAGTTGAAGGACTAATGGCTTACAAAACCGACATTGAAATTGCGCAGGAGTGTACCATGCAGCATATCACGGAGATTGCCAAAGCGGCACACGTGGATGCACAGTATATCGAGCAATACGGTAACTATAAAGCAAAGATTGATCTGAAACTGTTGGAAGAAACCGAGCGTCCCGACGGTAAATTGGTATTGGTGACCGCCATCACGCCGACCCCTGCCGGCGAAGGCAAAACCACTACCACTATCGGTTTGGCAGACGGCATGAAACGCATTGGAAAAGACGTCACTGTTGCTTTGCGTGAACCGTCGCTCGGTCCCGTTTTCGGCGTCAAAGGCGGTGCTGCCGGCGGTGGCTATGCTCAGGTTGTCCCAATGGAGGATATCAACCTGCATTTCACCGGCGATTTCCATGCAATCGGTGCGGCCAACAACCTGCTTGCCGCTATGCTGGATAACCATATTCAGCAAGGCAATGCACTTGGCATTGACGTGCGCAAGATCACCTGGAAACGTTGTGTGGATATGAACGACCGTCAATTGCGTTTTGTGGTGGACGGTATGGGCGGCAAAGCAAACGGCATCCCGCGTGAGGATGGCTTCGACATTACGGTTGCCAGCGAAATCATGGCGGTGCTGTGCTTATCCTCTTCCATCACCGATCTGAAAGAGCGCCTTTCGCGCATCATCGTTGGCTATACCTACGATGATAAACCGGTCACCTGCGGTGAGTTGAAGGCTGCCGGTGCCATGACCGCATTGTTAAAGGATGCTCTCAAACCCAACCTGGTCCAAACGTTAGAAGGAACGCCGGCGTTCGTGCACGGTGGTCCGTTTGCCAATATTGCGCATGGCTGTAACTCGGTCATGGCAACCCGCATGGCTCTTAAGATGGGTGATTACACCATCACAGAAGCCGGATTTGGTGCGGATCTCGGTGCGGAAAAATTCCTGGATATTAAGTGCCGCATGGCAGGCTTAACGCCGGATGCGGTGGTTGTGGTTGCCACTGTCCGTGCGCTGAAGATGCACGGCGGTCTTGCTAAGACCGAACTTGGCAACGAAGATTTGAAAGCGCTTGAGAACGGTATCCCGAACCTGCTCCGTCACGTTTCCAATATCAAAAATGTGTACAAATTACCTTGTGTTGTAGCGGTCAACCGTTTCCCGACCGATACGGATGCGGAAATTGACTTTATTATCGCCAAATGCAAGGAACTTGGTGTCAACACGGTGCTATCCACCGTATGGGCAGAAGGCGGTAAAGGCGGCGAAGCGCTTGCACGTGAGGTAGTTCGCTTGTGCGAGGAGGAGAAAGGCGACTTTACTTTCTCGTATGAGTTGGAAGGCTCCATCGAAGATAAGATTCGTGCTGTTGTACAAAAAGTGTATGGCGGTAAGGATATCGTAGTGTTGCCGGCTGCCAAAAAACAGATCCAGCAGTTAACGGCCCTCGGCTTTGAAAACTGCCCGGTTTGCATTGCGAAAACGCAGTACAGCTTCTCCGATGATCCCACCAAGCTTGGTGCACCGGAAAACTTTACGGTTACTATCAAAAATGTAAAAATATCGGCAGGTGCAGGCTTCCTTGTTGTGCTGACCGGCGATATTCTCACCATGCCGGGATTACCGAAATCTCCGGCTGCCGAACGCATCGATGTCGATGAAAACGGCAAAATTACCGGCTTGTTTTAATGCAAAACAGCCCACTCGTTGAGTGGGCTGTTTTTTGTTGATAAATAGCAAAATAGGGATTGACATCCGGTGGTTAGTGTGCTATAAAGTCTTTGAAAAAATGAATAACCAGTGGGTGATCGGCATGTCGAGATGTAAGACGAACGAGAAACACAACACCAAACATTTCAGTGACGAAGAAATTCTGAAGCGAGAAAAAGTCCTAATGGAGTGTTATGCCAAGAATAATGGCCACACACTCAAGATATTTTTTGGACTTTTTAAAGGCGATTATTTCAGACTGTTTCTTGCGTCACTTTTTTATATTATTAAGTCGTCCCCGGCATGGGTCATACCGCTCATTACCGCCGACGTTATCAATCTTGCCATTTATAAACCGGAAAATGCCATTTGGCGTTTTGCATTGGATGCAGTTATTGCGTTGGTTGTATTGGCACAAAACATACCAACGCATACCCTATACATACGGTTTTTTAGTTTGGCAAAGCGAAATGTGGAGGCAGGCCTTCGCGGTGCCATGATCCGTAAACTTCAGCAGTTGAATATGTCTTTCCACAAAGAAATGCAATCGGGTGCCTTGCAATCCAAAATTATGCGTGACGTGGAAGCTGTAGAAAGTTTTGCTTCTTCGGTGATAGAAGTAGGACTTAACGTGGGAATCAATATGATTATCACGTTGACGGTTGTCATTAATAAGAGCCTACCCGTCTTTTTTATGTTTTTGGTATGTGTCCCCATTGCTGTTTTTGTGACTTCCAAGTTTCGGATACCCATGCGCGAACGCAACCGTGCCTTCCGCAAAGAGATCGAGCAAACATCTTCGGACGTGATCGAAATGATTGAGATGGTGCCCGTCACACGAGCACATTCGCTGGAGGACGTGGAGATTCGCAAACTGACCAAAGAGATCACCGCCGTTGCAGAACGCGGTTTTCGTTTGGATAAGATTCAACATCTGTTTGGCTCGGTCGCGTGGGTACTGTTTCAGTTGTTTCAGGTGTTGTGCTTGTTCTTCACCGGCTATTTAGCATACCGTGGTATTATCACACAGATCGGCGATATCACGCTGTATCAGAGTTATTTTACCTCGTTGCTTGGTTACGTTAACTCAATTATTGCGTTAATGCCGGTATTTGCCCGCGGTTCTGAAGCAATCACCTCGATCGGTGAAATCCTCAACGCTTATGACATTGAAAAGAGCACGGGAAAAGAACGGTTAAAACAATTAGACGGAAACTACGAATTCCGCAACGTTCGCTTTGCGTATGAAAATGAGGCTCCTGTTTTACAGGATCTTAACCTGACCGTACATGCAGGTGAAACGGTGGCGCTGGTTGGCGAATCCGGTGCCGGTAAATCCACCGTTTTGAATCTGCTTATCGGGTTCAATGAAATTTTGGATGGTGAAATTCTGATTGACGGCAGATCCATTGATTCGATCAATCTGCGTTCGTACCGCAAATTCCTGTCTGTTGTACCGCAAAAAACCATTTTGTTTTCCGGTACGATACGTGAGAATATCACATACGGCAATCCCCGCATAAGCGAAAAAAGGCTTTGGGAGGTAATCGATGCCGCTAACTTGCGTTCGGTGATTGAAAAGTTACCAAACGGTCTGGAAACACAAGTGGGCGAACACGGTGATAAATTGTCGGGCGGACAACGTCAGCGAATTGCGATTGCGCGTGCCATCATCCGCAACCCTCGGGTGATTATTTTTGACGAAGCAACATCGGCTCTGGATAGTGTATCCGAACGCGAAATACAAGAAGCCATCGACAACCTCACACGTGACCGCACAACGTTTATCGTCGCGCATCGTCTTTCTACCATCCGAAATGCCGATAAGATCGCCGTTATCGGCGAAGGGCGTTGCCTGGAATACGGCACGTACGAAGAACTCATGGACAAAAAAGGTGAGTTTTACAAGTTAAAACAAGTGCAGGGTTAATCATAAAAAAGCAGCCACGTAACACATACGGTTACGTGGCTGTTTTTTATTTCGTCATTTTTTCTTGTTTTACTTTGTGATCGATCACGTGGCGGCTGCTAAGCTCTTTGTGAATGTCTTCCAGACTGATACCTTGTTCGATCATCAGTACCATCACGTGATAGGCAAGATCAGCAATCTCGTATATGGTTTCGGCTTTATCGTTATCTTTCGCCGCGATAATCACTTCGGTGGATTCTTCACCGACTTTTTTGAGGATCTTATCCAATCCCTTTTCAAACAGATAGGTGGTATAAGATCCTTCTTTTTTATCGGTCTTACGGCCTTTGATCAATTCCATTAACCCTTGGTAGGAGAACTCGTGCCGTTCCTCGCTTTGGAATATAGGTGTTTCAAAGCAGGATGTTGTGCCTTTGTGGCAGGCAGGACCGTCCGGTTCCACCATCACCACCAACGCGTCTTTATCACAGTCTGCGGTAATGGAAACGATGTGTTGATAGTTCCCGCTGGTTTCACCTTTGAGCCACAGTTCTTTGCGCGAGCGGCTCCAAAAACAGGTCAATTCTTTCTCCATAGAGATTTGCAAACTCTCTTTGTTCATGTACGCCAGAGTCAGCACGCGTTTGGTGATGGCGTCCACAACAACGGCGGGGATCAAACCGTTTTCATCAAATTTTAATTCGTCCATGTTGATCATGATCATATTCCTCACAGTCTGGTTGGGATTTTGGCGGTTGCCATGTGTTGCTTTAAATCGTGTATATTTACTTCGCCGAAATGGAAGATGGAGGCGGCAAGTCCGGCATCTACCTGTGGTAACGTACGGAACAAGGTGATAAAATCCTCAATCTTGCCGGCACCGCCCGAAGCGATCACCGGCACCGAAACGGCATCACAAACCGCTTGGAGCATCGGTAGATCGAACCCTTGCTTGACGCCGTCGGTATCAATGGAAGTCGGAG
>JAZQIV010000133.1:0-3786 GCA_045541305.1 Acutalibacteraceae bacterium
CTAAGACCGCTTGGCCTCCGACTTCACAACGTCGCTGACGTCGCACAACTCCATGCCGAAACGCGTATCCGGTTTATCCGAGCCGAAGCGCTCCATTGCCTCGGTGTACGTCAAGCGCGGCAACGGCAACGGAATATCCACATTCAAAATCTCTTTGAACACGTATTTCATGAAGCCTTCGCCAATGGCGAGCACGTCCTCCACGTCCACAAACGACATTTCCAGGTCGATCTGTGTGAACTCTGGCTGACGGTCTGCACGCAGGTCCTCATCGCGGAAACAACGCGCCAATTGGAAGTAACGGTCGAAGCCCGCCACCATGGACAGCTGTTTGTACAGCTGCGGCGATTGCGGTAACGCGTAAAACTCGCCCTGATGCACACGGGACGGCACCAGGAAATCGCGTGCGCCTTCCGGGGTGGAACGCACCAAAATAGGGGTTTCTAACTCCACAAAGCCTTGCGAATCAAAATAGTCGCGCGTGGCTTTGGCAATCTTATGACGCATCAGCAAATTGCGCTGCAGGTCGGGGCGGCGCAGGTCCAAATAGCGATATTTCAACCGCATGGCCTCGGCCGTGCCGGAATTTTCCACGATCTCAAACGGCGGGGTTTCCGCCTTATTCAAAATACGCAACTCGGCGACCGCGATTTCCACTTCACCGGTGGGGATCTCGGTATTCACCGACGAACGCACACGCACCGTGCCGGTGGCTGCCAACACAAATTCACCGCGCACCGTAAACGCTTTTTCAAACACGTCACGTGCGGTGTTATCATCAAATGCCAACTGGACAATACCCGTGCGGTCACGCAGGTCCACAAAGATCAACTGACCGAGGTCGCGCTGACGCTGCACCCAGCCGAATACCGTGGCGGTTTCGCCGGCGTGTTCCTTGCGGAATTCGCCGCAATACCGCGTTCTTTTCATCCCTTTTATGGTTTCCATTTACATATCCCCCAATAACTCAGCAACACCCGCGAACTGGCGGTCCAAGGATTTGTTGTACAGCACCGTGTACAGACTCTCGTCCAAATCCACGTCGACGACTTCGCCGGTTGCCATATCCTTGAGTTTGGCTTGGCCGCTTTCCAGCTCGCTGTCACCCACGACGATGGTGTACAAAGCGTGCAGCTTATCGGCATATTTCATTTGTGCTTTGAGGCCTCTGCCCACGGTATCACATGCCACGGAAACGCCACCCTCGCGCAACTGATTTGCAAGCGCAAAGCAACGCTTTGCCGCCGCATCGCCCATGGAGGCAAGATACAGATCACAAGTGGGTTCTTTCGGAATCGGGGCCTGCTGCGCATGCAACACCATCAGCAAACGCTCAAGACCCATGCCGAAGCCCAACGACGGCAGATGCGGGCCGCCAAGCTCTTCGCATAAGCCATCGTACCGACCGCCGCCGCAAACAACCGCTTGCGCGCCGAGCGCATCCGACACGAATTCAAATACCGTGCGGGTATAGTAATCCAAGCCGCGCACGATGTGCGGATCCAACGAAAATTCGATTTCCGCCGCAGTAAGGTACTCCTGCACCTGATGGAAATGCTCGCGGCAATCGTCGCACAGATAATCCACAATCACCGGTGCATCGGCAGCAATCGCCGAGCAAACGGGCGATTTACAATCCAGAATGCGCATGGGATTGCGTCCCAAACGATCACGGCAGGTTTCGCACAAATCGCCCTGACGATCCGTGAAATACGCTTTGAGCGCTTCGTGATACGCTTTGCGGCAGGTGGGACAACCGATGGAGTTGATGTGCAGCGATACACCCGTTACCGACAGCGCTTTCAGCACTTGGTGCGCAACGGCGATCACTTCGGCATCCGCCATGGGCGATGCCGTGCCGTAGCATTCCACACCGAACTGGTGAAACTCACGCAAGCGACCCGCTTGCGGTTTTTCGTACCGATAGCAGGAGGTGACATAAGACGTTTTGATCGGCATAGCTTCGTTGTGCAGGCCATGCTCCAATAACAGACGCATAGCGCCCGCCGTACCCTCCGGACGGAGAGTGATCGAGCGGCCGCCTTTGTCTTCAAAGGTATACATTTCTTTTTGCACCACGTCGGTGGTTTCCCCCACCGAGCGCTGGAACAATTCGGTGTGTTCAAACACCGGCGTGCGAATCTCGCGGTAGCCGTGGTCCCGTGCTACCTGCAGGGCCGTACGTTCCACATACTGCCACTCGTGACTTTCGCCCGGCAGCACATCCTGTGTACCGCGGATCGCTTTTGTTATCAGTGCCATTTGTTACTCGTTCCTTTTTCTTATACTCGGTTGGACGGGTTGACGATATTACGCCAATCCAAGTCACCACGCTCCAAGCCGTGGATCAACACTTCCGCCGAAGCGATGTTGGTCGCAACCGGAATGTTGCGCATATCACACAGACGGAACATATCGTTTTCGTTGGGTTCATTTTCCTTGGCGGTCATGGGGTCGCGGAAAAACAAAAGCAGATCAATTTCATCACACGCAATGCGCGCCGAAATCTGCTGCGCACCGCCTTGTGCGCTGCTTAAATAACGCGTAATTTGCAGACCGGTTGCCTCGGATACCATTTTACCCGTGGTGCCGGTCGCACACAGATTGTGGCGGCTGAGAATACCGCAATACGCGATACAAAACTGTACCATCAATTCTTTTTTTGCATCATGGGCAATTAACGCAATGTTCATCTGTTCATCTCCTTTGAAATCACGCTTGCATACGCCGAAAATCGGCCAGCAAAATGTCCTCTCCCAAATAGCGCCCCGCAATGTTGGCAAAGCAGGTGCCGGCATTGGATTCCACCGGCAACGGTTTGCCGTATGCGTTGGCAACGGCTACCTCCTCATCCTCCGGCAAGACACCGATCAATTGCAGGCCCGCAGTATCGATAAGTTCGTCGATATCCGGCATTTTGCCGCGCAGAATGGGATCGGGGCGCAGGCGATTGATAATCAGCCGTGCGGGGATCTCGCGTTTGCGCAACAGACGGGCAATGATCTGTGCATCGCGGGCGCACACCATATCCGGCGTGGTCACGACAAAGGCACGATCCGCACCCGCGATGGCGGTTTCGAATCCACGCCCGATACCGGCAGGGCAATCGATGATGACTTCGTCATAATACCGCGAAAAACCGCGGCACAGACGCGCCATATCTTCGGGTGTTGCCAGCTTTTCCAGATCAACCGGGGCAGGCAACACAAAGACATTGGGACAAATCGGCGAGGGGTAGATCGCACCGGCCGGCTGGCAGTTACCCGCCAGAACATCCGCCATGTCGTACACCGCGGTGCCTGCGATCCCCAGCATAACATCCAAGCTGCGTAAACCGGCATCGCCATCCACCAACAAAACGCGGCGGCCGCGACGGGCTAATGCACAACCAAGACCGCCCGAAACGGTGGACTTGCCTGCGCCGCCTTTACCGGATGTCACAACCGATATCATACATACACCCCCATTTTGTGTTAGTATATCACAAAATTGGTAATGTGTAAACTAATTTTATTAAACATTCGCTTGCTTTTTTTAAAAAAACTGATATAATAGGTTTGTTAAACGCAAAGACGAAGAGAGTACGCGGTTTTTGCGGCACAGCAGAGAGGGTCGTCACCGGCTGAAAGCGACCTGTGTCGGGAACTGCCGAAGTTCACTTCCGAGTGGTAATGCCGATTCCCGTGTGGGCGGTAGGTGTTAACGTCTGACCCCGTTATCGGTCGTAAAAGTGTCCGTTTGCAAGAACGGAAACGTGGGTGGTACCGCGGAGTTTGTCTTCGTCCC
>JAZQIV010000134.1:0-6459 GCA_045541305.1 Acutalibacteraceae bacterium
GCAACGTTCATGGCGGTGACACCCAGATGCGGATGTTCAAGCAGGATCTTATCGCTCAAATAATCGCCGTTGTGTTCCTTGTCGCCCACACCGTGTTTCGCAGCGTTTTCGGACAGTTTGGCGGCGTTTTCGCGGTTAAAATGACCAACGTTTTCGGTCAAACGGGTGAGCGTACCGGACTGGCCAACCACAAATTCGGGTGCGTGCAGGCCGCGTTCTTCCAATCGGGAAACCAGTTCATCGATAAAGTCACTGAACGCTTCCACCGACGTCAAGCCACCGTTGGTCTCCTCCGTGCCGGCTTCGTAACCGACTTCCGGCAAGCCTTTTTCGCGGCGATACGTTTCCAGCGCGTCGATAATATCGATGGTGCGCTCGATCACGGTTTCAAACGGGACGGTGCCCATGGCAAAGGCGGGGTCCTTGGTGGGGTCGATGTGCAGCAGGTCGAAGCCGCTTTCCATATCGTGGATATAGGAGCGTTTGCAGATCTCCATGGCCTCTTCCACGGGCAGCTTGGCGGCACGCTCTTCGTCGCGCTGCCACGGACCGCCGTGGTCGCGGCACAGATAGACCAAACCGTCAAAACCGATCTCGGTCGCTGCTTTCTCCACATCGGCGACAAAGCGATCCTGGTCCCAGCCGCACACGTAGCCGTGACCGAATTCGTCGCTGTCCACCTGGTTACGGCTGGCAATCAGCATGATGGGAAAATCTTTTTCTTTGGCGAGCTCCAGCGATGCCATGAGCAACGTCTTGGACATGGGGCCGACGCCCAGCATGGTGAATTTTTCGCCTTGTTCGCGCAGCTTGCGCGCCGCCGCCATCATTTGGCGAATGGTAATTTTATTGTTCATGAGAGGATTCCTGCCTTTCTTATGTTCAGTCGATGATCTGCAAATGGTCCGCGTAGGGAACCTTTTCCACGGGCTTCAAGCCGGTCCACGCCGCAAATTCCTTGATCTCATCCGTGTAGTCACCCAGGATGACCGGGAAGTGATGCTGGAAGCCGTTGCACAGGATCGTGTTGAGCAGGTCCTTGGCGCCGATCGACTCGCCGTTGAAGGTAAGGTCTTCGCACCAGCCGCGGCTGCCGTGGAACGAAAATTTGCCGGGTTCCTGGAAGCGGCCGCCCATTTGGAACAGCTTGTCGCACTCGCCCGTGAGACGCATGACCGAAACGGGGTTGGCATCGAACACCATGTCACGTGCCACACCGCAGCGTGCCGTGAGGCCCTTGTTGGGTTCGTGCGCCATGCCGCTGTAGTTACAGCCGAGCTTGTAGCCGTTCTTTTCGCAATAACGAGCGGCGGCGGGGCCGCAGTGCCACAGCAACACACTTTCGTCTTTTTCGTCAAACGCGGACAGGTCCATGAGCATGGGGACTTCGCCGCCTGCAATGTATTTGAGTGCCAGCATGCTGACCGCGCTCATCACGTCGCCCTCGCATGCCATAACGGTGCCTTCATCGTTCAACTGACCGACAACCGAGCACACCGAATACTGCCAATCGTTTTGGAATTTCGGCCAGCAGGAAACCGCCACGGCATCGTAATGGTTTGCGGCAATAAATTCTTTGTACGCTTTGTAGATGCGCGCGCTGATCATCACCTTGCTGCGCGCCGCTTCGTCCGCATAACCGCAGGAGCAGGTTTCCATGTTTTCGGCGATCGGGGCGATCTCCTCATCCTTGTACGACAAGGCGAGATCCTTGATTTCGGAATACTCGTGCAGGCGATTGAAATAGATCCCCTCGAAACGACGGTTCAAATTGCGCTCGTCGTCATACAGATCGTTAAATCCGGGAGCCACACCGCCCACCAACGCAATGCGGGAGGTCTTCATGTTTTTCACAGCGGTCAACGCTCGCACCGTGACGGTTAAGCGACGCACGAATTCCTTGTCGTCCGCATAGCCGTAAAACCATTTGACCGGGATGTGATAATCGCGCAGGTAATGCGCAATGATCCCCATGTGCATGTTGATGCTGCACAGCGAGTTAAACGGTACCGCGCCTTCGATGGCTTCGCCTTCGGGGATCGCCCACATACCCAGGTACGCGTTGCGGATCTTGGCGAACACGGGGGCCTGCTGACCCGCCGTGTACGACGTGTGCTGAACCATCAGAAAATCGATCTTTTGGCTCTCCATATAGTTGACTGCTTCGATGGCATCCTCACGCGTGATGCACGTTGTGGGATAAACGACCAGTTCAAAGGACAACGAGCTGCTGAGCGCTTCCATGCCTTTGACACAGCCGGCAAACGCCGCTTCTTTGTTGCCGGGGAAGCTCAACTGACTGGTTCCCACCAAACCGATTCGTAATTTCTCCATTTGTTTTTCCACCTTTCCGTTTGAAACGATCTCTATGATATTGGCTATTGCCTTAATCAACTGAATTGAGCGCGATGCTGTTCGCGGGCAAACCACACCGCACCGCGGATGACCTGTTGCCCGTCAAAGCGAGATACTGCGATGCGCGGCGTGCGGTTCGGGACGGCTTGCAGATACCGCTCCAACGCGTCCGCTAACAACGGCTTGAGCAGATCGTAATCCTTGGTGACGCTGCCGCCGAGCACGATCACATCGGGATCCAGCAGCTGGTACACAGCCGCCAGCGCATACCCCAAATGATCCGCCGCTTCGGCGATCACGGTCATCTCGGTTTCGCTGCCTGCGCGGGCGCGTTCAAACACCTGCCGCGCATCCACCGTTTCGCCGAGTCGCTCGGACGCGATGGCGGCGATGGAGGTACCGGACGCATACAATTCCAAGCACCCGTTTTTGCCGCATGCGCACGGACGACCGTTGCGTTCGGTACACAGATGTCCCAGCTCGCCCGCGGCATCGTGTGCGCCGTTTTGAATCTCACCGTTTATCACAACGCCGCAACCGATACCGGTGCTGATGGTGATGTACACCACCGTGTTGCACCCTTGCCCGTCCCCCACGCGACTTTCACACAGGGCGGCGGCATTGGTGTCGTTTTGCAGGTAGATCGGCAGCTGCAAACGCTCGTTTAACAGCTGCACCAACGGCTCATCGCGAAATCCCATGGTGGGGATGTGCACGATGCGCCCTGTTTTGAGATCCAGCGGACCGGGCGAGGCAACCCCCGCCGCAACGACGCTTTCGGGTGCAATGCCATACGTTTGCCGCAACGACTCCCATTCTTGCCCAATGCGTTCCACCAATCGCGCACAGCCTTCCTGCGCATTGGTTTTGATGGTGTGTACCGCAATCGGTTCCAGCTGCGCATCGAACAAGCCGACCGCCGTTTTGGTGCCGCCGATATCCACACCGACGTAATATTGCTTCATGTCATGCCCCCTGTACCTTATGCGCACGGTCCGTCCAGCGAGAACATCTTGGTTTCCCCTTTGTACATGGAAAACGTGATTTGCTGCGTATCGGTGCCGTACACCTTGTTTTCATACAATTCCACGACCGTTGCGGGTCGCTTGAGATGCAAGGTTTTTTCACCCGTGGATGCCGCGTGCAACACAATGAAGTGTTCGTTAGCATACAAAATATCGTCGGTATTCTCGGTGTAAATGTGGCAGCCGGCATACCGCGCCAATGCTTGGATGAGATCGGCGCGCAGGATCTTGGCACCGCAGAACACCGAACAGAAGCCGTCGGTTTCCTTGAGTGTCAGTGCCGGCAGATCGGTGTTGCAAAACCGCCCCAGCACCTGTGCATCGGGGTCATCGGTGGTGAAAAGCGGGTACGCATACGTCACGTTGCGGCTGTGGCGCAGCCACACGTTGGATTGAATGTTGCGATCAAATTTGCCGTAAATGCGATACGGGTCTGCCGTGCGCATGGACGGATGCTCCGTGGTCACGCGGAAATTGGTGAACGCGCAGCCGGGCTCCATACGCATGCGAATCCCGGTGAGCTCGCTGATGTTTTCGGCGCTCATGCGGTGTTCGGCATCCGGGTTGATGAAGCCGGATGCATAGATCCAGATCGCCATTTTGCCGCGACGACGCACTTTTTCCTGAATGGCGCGCCGTTCTTCGTCGCTTAAATAAAAGCAGTTAACGAATATATAGACTTTGTAATCCGGCATATCGTCACGGGCCAGATCGTTGTGGAAATAATAATCCACCGGCAAGCCCAGCCGATGCACCTCGCTGGTGCGGAACAGATCGCACAGCTCATAGCTGGTCTGTTGGGTCACCAGGGAAATGGATTCTTCGTCAAAAATAAGAGCGACTTCGTTGTGCTTGCGCCGATCCAGGCGATACGCAAACCGAGCGATCTCCTGCTGACGGGCAAACAAGTCGTAGATTTCTCCGTTCATGTAGCGCGTGCCGGTACCGGAGTGGTCGAACCACCAGCCGTAAATATCCTCGCAGATATCGCGGCCGAAATCGCGCTTTAACACGTTGGCGCTGTCCTGCATGGTGTACAGGTGCATGGTTTCGCGATAATAATCGCCGTCGCAATGCGTGCGGGTGTCGTCCTCGGAAATGAAGAACTTACCCCGCAGGCGGAACGAATCCTGCATGGTGCGTTGCGCGGTCACGCCGCCCGGTTGACGTTCGTCGTACAAGCCGGGGGTGGCGAGATAATCCACCGCGCTATCCAGAATTTTCAGCACGCAGCCGGCGCTGCCGCAGTTGAAATAATCGGTGCAGCCGTACCCGCCGTAAAACGCGCCCACCATTTTGCGGTCGTCACGCGCTTTGAGCAGATTGGCAAAATACACGATGGAGTTGGCCGAGCCGTAATGAAACGCGCGCATGAAATCCATCACGCAGGCGTGGCTGTCCATGTTGAGGAATGAACCCACCGTGGCCGCGGTGCCGGGGTTTTTCTTTCCCGCGGCAAATTCCTCGTACTGATCCAGCACAAGCTCGTCCATTTTGGTGAAAAAGCGTTCGTCCATGGACGGGATATGCGGATCGTCGAAGGTGGCGGTATCGTCCCGCCAGGCGGCGCGCAGCCGCTCTTCGGTGCCGTATTTTTCGCGCAGGTAGGTGCCGAATTCCCGACGGAACGCGGGGCTGAAGCCTGCGCCCTTGTTTTTCCACCACATGTTGAGCGGATTGCCGGAATTCCATTCGGAACAAACACCCGCTGCTAAAAAATAGCCGATGATGTGCTCCGCCAGTTCCGTTTGATCCAGTTTATCCAAAAATTTGACCAGGTGCGTGGCACATTCCTCGCGCCAGGCGCGGGAACCCAAAAAGTACTGGCCGGGAATCTGTTCCGAAATGAATTCGGTGTAATACGTGAACGGCTCGAACGTGCCGTCGCTGTACAGCATCCGTTCTTCGGGATGCTCGTTCATCCAGGAAATCGGCGGGTCCAACGAAATACGCAGGAAAAACAAAGCGTCCGGCACAGCGTTCAGCAATTTTTGCGCATGGCTTTTTAACAGCTCCAGCGCATCCGCGCGCAGCCATTCCGTGGTGCAAGTGAGAAAGAAAATGCGGATTCCCGCTTTGCGAAGACCGGCATAATATTCCTCATCGTGGCGCAGCAACGTGACGGTCATCGGCGGAAAGATCTCGCCGTCCACCTCAATGGCGGGACTGCCGTTGTGCATAACAACCCGTGCGTATTCCATGTGGTTTTCCCCCAAAAATCAATCGGAAATGGTGATATCGGTTACCGTATAATACCCCTCGTGGCACCGTGCTTTATTGATGCCCCATTGGATGGCGCGGTCACCCTCGAACAGACCGAACTGCAATTCGTACGTTCCCGCTTTCACCGCTGTGAGATCCAGCGGGATCGGTTGTACGGTGCATTGATCCAGCGACGCCACGTAAACGGGCTTCCAGGTGCGGTTATCCACCTCGTCGCAGGGCAGCACCGTTGCGGTGCCGTCGGCGGCGATCAACCGCCAGCGGAATTGATAATGCGTATAGCACCGCGCAAAGCCGCGGTTGGATAACGTGAAGCGCACTTCGGCGCAGGTTCCGGCTTTTAAGGCGGGAATCTGCACGGTTTCGGCAAAATACCAATAACCCAGCCGATTGGCAGCGTAATACGCCAGCGGTTCGGCGTGCTGCAAAAAGGCACGCGGATAGCCATGGAAGCCGGCAAAGGTCACGCGGCCGCGCTGCAGCGCTGCCAACGGGCGGAAGCCGCCATCCAGCAACGTGCGCTCCACCTGCTCGTCGTTTTTGGGGTTGGTATAATACCACACGTGGCAAAACTCGGTATCCACCGGTCCGTTTTCGTACAACGCATCGTACACGGTGGGAACCAGCAAGCTATCGTATCCGTTCTCAATATACGGCGCATACAGGATGGAATCATCCCGTACGCACAGTCCTTGCTCGCGGGCATAATCCAACAATTCCTGGCTTTCGCCCGGCACGATTTCACGGCCCGAACGGTTGGGCACAAAATCATCGTTGAACATGATGGGGGTATCGGGGAAATTGCGCACGTGCAGGTCCACGTGTGCGCGGATGGTTTCCACCGGGTACAGGTGGC
>JAZQIV010000135.1:0-5233 GCA_045541305.1 Acutalibacteraceae bacterium
GAGGGATACATCCGCCGTCAGCAAGCGGATATTGACGAAATGCGGCGACTGGAAAGCCGCTTGTTGCCGGAAACGGTGGATTATACGGAGATTGTCGGCCTGCGCAAGGAAGCGCAGGAGAAATTAAACCGTATCCGTCCGCGCAGTATCGGACAGGCATCGCGCATCAGCGGGGTAAGCCCCGCCGACGTATCGGTGCTGATCGTATGGTTGGGGGCAAATACATGATAGACAAAGAACAGCTGCAGCAGTATGCGGCGGAGTACGGTGTCGTGGTAAGTGACCGCGCCGCCGAGCGGTTGGATCGCTATGCCGAGCTGCTGGTGGAGTGGAATCAGCGCATGAACCTAACGGCGATCACCTCGCCTGAGGGGATCGTGCTCAAGCATTTTACGGATAGTTTGACAGCGCTGCCGCTGCTTCCCGAAAAGCAGGGCATCATGGTGATCGACGTCGGCACGGGCGCAGGCTTTCCCGGCATTCCGCTTGCCATTGTGCGGGAGGATGTGGAGCTGACGCTGCTGGATAGTCTGAACAAGCGGCTTGTGTTTTTGCGCGAGGTGTGCGACACGCTCGGTATTCGCGCCAAAACCGTGCACGCCCGCGCCGAAGAGGGCGGGCAGAACAAGGCCCTGCGTGAAACCTATGACGTGGCAACGGCGCGCGCGGTGGCGGCGTTGCCGGTGCTCACCGAGTATTGCTTGCCGTTTGTGAAAACGGGCGGTCGTTTTATTGCCATGAAAGGGCCGGACAGCGATGCGGAGCTGGCCGCTGCCAAAAAAGCGGTAGAGCTGCTGGGCGGGCAGGTTACCGCCGTGCAAAAGCTCACCGTCCCGTGCAAGCCGCACGAGGGGGTCGAGTCGCAGGAGCGGCGCTTGATCGTGATCGAAAAGAAAAAGCCGACACCCGTGCGTTTTCCGCGGCCGTCGGCAAAAATAGCAAAAGAACCATTGGGGTGACGATATGCAACAACGAAAGATGGATCGTATCAGCGAATTAACGCGCCTTTCCCGCGAACGGGAGCTGACCGCCGAAGAACAAGCCGAGCGGCAGCAGCTGCGCGAGGAATATATCCGCGAATTTCGTTCCAACATGAAGCAAATTCTGGAAAACACCACGGTGGAACGGCCGGACGGCACAGTCACACCGTTGCGCGGCATGAAACACTAAAACAAACGGGCATCGCTTGCATGTAAGCGATGCCCGGTTTTCTGTTCTTATTGGAAGATCTCTTTGCCCGCCAGCTTTTCGTCGATGATGAACATGTAGGTCTTACCTTTGTTCAACAAAGCGGTGCCGCCGTCCTTTTCCTGGATGGAAAGCGAATCGTCGGTGCGGTTGTAAGTGATCTCGCGGCAGGTGCCGGCGCTGATCACGTAGCCCTTGCCCGTGCCGGTGTTGAAGTTATACGTGTTGGTATAATCCTCGGTATATTTGGTGGCGTACAGCACTACAACGTTCGTGAACGTCAACTGCTTGCCGTCCAGCGTTTTGTGCGGCTTGCAGGTTTCGATCTTACCGATATTTTTCGCATACGTGCCGGAAGCGGCGTCGTACTTAAAGGTCACGGTGTGGCTCGCCGTGGTGCGAAGCTGAACCGTTGTGGCAGGCGTTGCGCCGGTCTTCACCGTTTCGCTGAATTGGAACGGGAACGGCTTGGAAGCCTCGGTGGAGATCTTGTTTTTCTCCACGCGGGCGGCAACGGCTTCTTGGCTGGTTGCCACGCTGTGCAGGTAATCGATCGCGGCTTTCAACTGATCGTCACGCCAGAACGTTTTGCTGTCGTATATGGCATCGAAGTGGTCAATCACGTTTTTGCTGAGCAAGGTTCTGGCGCTCAAGCTGCCGCCGACGTGGCAGTAGAGAGCACCGATCGCACGGGCGGTTGCCAGGTGCGGCGAACGCGCGCTGCGGATGGGGCCCACTTTTTTGGGCAGGGATTCCACGTTGCGGAACACCGCCAACATACGCGGAATGGCGCCTTCGGTTTCGGTTTCCATAATAAAATCGGCTTTATCAATACCGATCTGGCTGCCGATCGTCACGCTGTCGTTCGGAACCATGATACCCACCGGCCGCGTGGACGAACCGTCATCCGCCACCGCTTCACCCGTTAACAGATTAACACCGTTTTTATAAATGGTGGTTGTGGTAGTTGTGGTGGTCGTGGTGGCATCTTCCGCGGGCTTCTGCGTGCCGGAGCAAGCAGTGAAGCCGCACATCAACGCGAGCACCAATAAAAGCGCAAGGATTTTCCTCATTTCTAAGACCCCTTCGATACAGAAATTGATTTTTCTACAGTATAGCACTTATTTTTTCAAAAAGCAATCAATTGACAAGGATTTTTTACGTGGTATAATATGGCTATCCGCCGCGACGCGGCCCTTCTCGAGCGGTGTTTTCGCAAACACCTTTATATGCGCTTGTAGCTCAGCAGGATAGAGCGTCCGCCTCCTAAGCGGAAGGTCGGGGATTCGAATTCCTTCAAGCGCGCCACAAAAGTGCCGATAACACAGCGTTTTCGGCACTTTTTCACCGCCCTTCCGGGGCTGTCAACGGGTATGCGGAGCCCTGTATTCGTCAATCGCGAAAGGAATCATCATGACAAAACAAAAGAATTACAAAAAGACACTCATGGCTTGCTATCTCGGCTTTGTTACGCAAGCCATCTCGGCCAATTTTGCGCCGCTCTTGTTTTTAACGTTCAAAGGCACGTACGGCATTTCGCTTGAAAAGATCGCCTTGATCCCCATGGTGTTTTATTTAACGCAGCTGCTTGTGGATCTGGCAGCCACCAAATTTGCCGACAAAATCGGGTACCGCACCTGCGTTGTCGCTTCTCAGGTATTGTCGGCGGTGGGCCTTGCGTTGATGGCGGTTTTACCGGAACTGTTGCCCGTGCCGTTTATCGGTGTTTTGGTTTCGGTTGTGCTGTACGCCATCGGCAGCGGGCTGATCGAGGTGCTGCTGAGCCCCATTGTGGAGGCGTGCCCGTTTGAAAACAAGGACGGCGTGATGAGTTTATTGCATTCCTTCTATTGTTGGGGAGCGGTGGGCGTTATTTTGGGTTCCACCCTCTTTTTTGCCGTGTTCGGCGTGGAAAACTGGAAGATCCTCACGTTTATTTGGGCGTTGGTGCCGCTGTACAACACGCTTAACTTTATCAACTGCCCGATCGAACGGTTGAATGAAGACGGTAAGAGCATGGGCATCCGCAAGCTGCTGAAAACGCCGATCTTTTGGTTGATGATCCTGTTGATGGTGTGCTCGGGTGCATCGGAAGCCACCATGTCGCAATGGGCATCGGCGTTCACCGAGTCGGCAATCGGCGTGTCCAAAACGGTTGGTGATTTGGCGGGCGCGTGTTTGTTTGCCTCGTTTATGGGTGTATCCCGCATGCTGTACGGCAAATTCAGCGAAAAACTGAATCTGAGCAAGGTCATGCTCGTTTGCGGCGTCATGTGTGCCGGGTGTTATTTGTTGGCCTCGCTGTCCACACTGCCCATTCTGGGGCTTGCCGGCTGCGCTCTTTGCGGCTTGGCGGTCGGTATCATGTGGCCGGGTTCCATCAGTGTATCCTCGCAAAACTGCCCGCGGGGCGGAACGGCCATGTTTGCCTTTTTGGCGTTGGCGGGCGATTTGGGTGCCACGGTTAGCCCCACCATGGTGGGAAGCCTTTCCGAAATGGCGGGTGGCAACCTGAAAACGGGCTTGCTCGCCGCAACGGTTTTCCCCGCCGTCCTGGTGTTTGGACTGCTGGCTTTGAACCGAAGGAACAAAGTGGCAAGCAGGGGATAATACATGCTTACGTTACGGATGTTGTAGGGCTGCTTTGAGCAGTCCTCTTCTCTTGCTAAAGAAGAACAAATGTTCGTGTTTGTTTCACGTGAAACAGGGCTGGGCAAAAAGCAGAAAAAAGACTTCCCAAAAAGTTTCACGTGGAACATTGCAAATTTGAATTTGATTTTTTAAAAACGAAAACCGCGTTTTGATGTTTCACATGAAACATTTTTTGAAAATTCCCGCAAAAAAGTGTAAATTTCTCTTTCCTATCTGCAAAAAGTGTGATAGTATAAGGATACACCGAAAAAAGAGGTGAGATTTGTGGGTAAAATTGTTGCTGTCGTAAACCAAAAAGGCGGTGACGGAAAAACCACTACAACGGTAAACCTGACATCGGCGGTTGGCGCAATCGGAAAGCGTTGCCTGCTTGTGGATCTGGATCCGCAGGGGAACGCGACCAGCGGCGTCGGCGTGGATAAGCGGCAGGAAATGGTTTCAACATACGAATTGCTGATTGGGCAAGCGGAAGCGGGCGCGGCAGTTCGCAAAACGCCGTTTACCAACGTGGATGTGTTGCCGTCCAGCATGCAGCTGGCGGGCGCGGAAATTGAAATGGTGGAGATCGCGCGCCGTGAAAGCCGCTTGAAGGCGGTATTGGCCGAGTTGCGCGAGCAGTATGATTATATCTTCATTGATTGTCCGCCGTCGCTGGGGCTCTTAACACTTAACGCGTTGTGCGCGGCGGATACGCTGCTGGTGCCGATTCAGTGCGAATATTACGCGCTGGAGGGGTTGTCGCAGCTGATGGCGACGGTGCGGCAGGTAAAACGGCTGTATAACCCCATGCTGGAGCTGGATGGCGTGCTGCTCACCATGTATGACGGGCGCTTGAACCTCACACAGCAGGTGGTCAATGAAGTAAAGCGCTTCTTCCCGCGCAAGGTGTTCGCAACGCCTATCCCGCGCAGCGTGCGGCTGTCGGAAGCGCCAAGCTTCGGAAAACCCATCAATTATTACGATAAAAACTCCAAAGGTGCCAAAGCATACGATGCCTTGGCGCAGGAGTTTATCTTAAAACGGTAGGAGGGGTACCATGGCGAGTAAAATCGGAGGATTGGGGAAAGGTCTGGACGCCTTGTTTGCGGAAAACGCGGTGGAAGAGCAGGGGAAAACCGTTGCGTTGCGGATTTCGGAGATCGAACCGAACCGCGCTCAGCCACGCAAGCAGTTTGACGAGGAGGCACTCAGCGAGCTGGCATCATCCATTTCGCAGCACGGCGTGCTGCAACCGCTGCTGGTGCGGCCCTTACCGAACGGAAGATATTTGTTGGTGGCCGGTGAACGGCGTTGGCGTGCCGCGCGGATCGCGGGGCTCACCGAAGTGCCGGTGGTCATTCGCGAAATGACGGATCAGGAGGCAGCGGAGCTGGCGCTGATCGAAAACCTGCAG
>JAZQIV010000136.1:0-8117 GCA_045541305.1 Acutalibacteraceae bacterium
GCCCACAGAACGACATGGCTACGATCCGACTTGCTTGGTGAGCTGATGAATCCCGAAAACGGGGAAGACGGCGATTTTATGCCCGGCGGAGCCGCAACGTTTCCGTTCTTGCAAAATCTGTTTGGCGGACAAGCCGCCAACACAACGGACGGCGAGGCAGAGGCCAAAGCCGAGAAACCGAAAAAGGATAAAAAACGCAAAGCGTTGGAATTGTACTGCACCGATCTCACCAAAAAAGCACGCGAGGGCAAATTGGATGCCATCATCGGGCGCGATCGTGAGATCTATCGTGTGATTCAAATTTTATCCCGTCGCAGCAAAAACAATCCTTGCTTGATCGGTGAGCCCGGTGTGGGTAAAACCGCCATTGCCGAGGGCTTGGCGCTTCGGATTGCAGCCGGTGACGTACCGTACAAACTGCAAAACAAAGAGGTGCATTTGCTGGATATGACCGGCCTGGTGGCCGGCACACAGTTCCGAGGTCAATTCGAGAGCCGAATCAAGGCGTTGATCGAAGAGGTCAAGGCGCAGGGGAATATCATTCTGTTCATTGACGAGGTGCACACGCTGGTGGGAACCGGTGATTCCGAGGGGAGTATGTCGGCGGCGAATATTCTGAAACCTGCGTTATCGCGTGGTGAAATTCAGGTGATTGGTGCCACCACCTTTACGGAGTACCGCAAGCACATTGAAAAAGATGCTGCTTTGGAGCGGCGCTTCCAGCCGGTCAAGGTGGAGGAACCATCCGTTGACGATACGGTGAAAATGCTGTGCGGCATCAAGACCTACTATGAGCAATATCATGGCGTTTCGGTGAACGATGCGTTGTTGCGCACGGCAACCGTACTTTCGGAGCGGTATATCACCGATCGGTTTTTACCGGATAAGGCGATTGACTTGTTGGACGAGGCTTGTGCAACGGCTGCTCTGCAGAATTCAAAAGCGGACGAATATGCCAAATTACTATTAAAAGAGCAAGCTTTGCAGCAAGAGGAATCACAGGTGATGGCCGGCGAGGAAGTGGATTACGAAAAGCTGGCGAACGTGCGCGCGGATTTGATGAAAACACAGCAGGCCATTGAAGCCATTCGTCCTGCCGCAGTTAGTGCTCCGCTTACCGAAGAACATTTGGCAAAGGTGATTGAACTGTGGACGGGGATCCCCGCTTCTAAAATTCAGGAAAATGAACTGGCCAAGCTCGGTAATTTGGAAAACGAATTGCGCCGTCATATTATCGGTCAGAACGAAGCGGTATCGTTGGTTGCCGCAGCTATTCGTCGCAGCCGTGTGCAGATCAGTCCCCGCCGTCGTCCCGCATCGTTTATTTTTGTGGGGCCGACCGGCGTTGGCAAAACTGAATTGGTGAAGGTACTGGCAACGCAGTTGTTTGATACGCCTGAAACCTTGATCCGGTTGGATATGTCCGAGTTTATGGAAAAACATGCGGTTTCACGCATTATCGGTTCACCTCCCGGCTACGTTGGTTACGATGAGGCGGGGCAGTTGACGGAAAAGGTACGCCGTAAACCGTACTCCGTGATCTTGCTGGACGAGATCGAGAAAGCACACCCTGACGTGCTGAACGTGTTGCTGCAGATTTTGGATGAGGGTCGCGTAACCGATGCGCATGGACGTGTTGTTAATTTTGAAAATACGGTAATCGTGATGACATCCAATGCCGGCAGCCAATTCCGCGATAATTTGATGGGCTTTGGCAAAACCGATGCCGAAGCATCCCGTGATAAAGCGGTGAAGGCACTTTCCGAATTTCTGCGTCCCGAATTTATCAGCCGTGTGGACGAGGTGGTGTATTTTGCCCCGCTTTCCAAGGAAAGCTACACCGAAATTGCATCGCTGATGCTGACAGAGCTGGTGGAGCCGTTACATGAGCGCGGTATTGCGTTCAAATGGTCCGAGGATGTTCCCGCATATTTTGCCGATAAAGCATACGGCGGAAAACGTGGCGCACGAGATCTGCGAAACGCCATTCGGCGCGAAGCGGAAGACGTGGTGGCATCCTTGATTGTGGAGAAATGCCGCGAGGGCCTTTCTGCCGTTTCGCTGACAATGGAAGACGGAGAAATGCGTGTGCACGCCTTGTGATAAAAAAGGATCGATTGCTTACGGCAATCGGTCCTTTTTTTAACGTGTCAATTTCTTTTGTGTGAGTGCCATTTCGGTGTTGTAAATGGCTTGCATGGCGGCGTGGTCGGCGTGAACCACAATGTACGTGTAAATGGCATCGAAAATGGCAAGCTGAGCGATTCGCGAACTCATTGCCAAAATGGAGTGTTTGGTTTCGTCCGATTTTGTGAACAGGGAAATGTCAGATGCCGCCGACAGGGGAGAAGCGCCGTAGTTAGTGACACAGATTGTTTTGGCCCCACCGTTTTTGGCGATGCGCAGCGCTTCCACAATATCTTTGGACGTGCCGGAGTGCGAAATGCCGATGGCCACGCTTTCGTGGTCCATATGAGAGGCAACGATTGCCTGCATGTGATTGTCGCAGCACGCTTGCGCGCGCAGGCCAACGCGTAAAAATTTGTGAGCGGCATCGCCGGCGATGGCGGCCGAATTCCCCAGGCCGAAAATCGCAATGTGCTTTGCCTGCAGAACGGTTTGCGCCGCCAACTCCAGATCGTTTATATCCAGCACGGATTCCGTGTTCTGCAAGGCGATGAGAATATCGGATATGCGTTTTTGAAAAATATCAAAACACGTATCCGTTGGCTCAATTTTGCTGCCGATGGTGGAAATTGAGCCCATTTCCGCAGCAAGACCGATCTTCAGCGCCTGATATCCTTCAAACCCCAAACGGCGCGAAAAACGCACAACGGTAGCGTCGCCGCAGTTACACCGCTCGGCCAATTCGCCAACTGTACTGTCCAGCGTTTCCTGTGTGTGGTTTAAGATATAATCGGCAATTTTGCGCTCACCCGGTCCCATCTCCTGATAAAGACGCCGGATGCGATGCATGGTAGATTCCATTGGACACCTCGTAGTGAAATTTATTTTCATTATGGTACAATATTTGCGAAAAAATGTCAAGAAAATGAAACAAAATTCCGCGATTTGCTTGTCTTTTCAAGATGGGTATGGTATGGTAAAATTGTAAGGTATAGCGGTTTTTAACCGCAAAGTGAGGAGGGCGTACATGCTGGATTATAAAGTGAAGATCGGCTTGATTCCGATGCGGCGAAATGCAACTCCCCGACCGGCCAAAACCTTTTTGACATGGGTATCGGCAGAGGAACGCGGGCATCGCTTTGTTGAGTATATCGAGAAGCATTTTGCGAGCGACAAGGTATCGTTTGTGGACAGCAAGGGGCTTGGCTGCACAGACTTGATTTTCGATGATGAATCGGCGGCTGACATTGTGGAGCGTTTCCGCGAAGAGCAAGTGGACGCGGTCATGATTATCAACTGCAATTTCGGTAATGAAGAAGCCGCGGCAGATATTGCCAAAGCGCTTGGAAAACCGCTTTTGCTGTGGGCACCGTTGGATGATGAGTATTATGAAGACGGTATGCGACCGACCGATTCGCAGTGCGGATTGTTTGGCGTTTCGCGCCAGATGCAACGATACCACATTCCGTTTTCGCATTTGCCGTGCTGTCGCGTGGAGTCGGCTGAATTCCGCCGCGGGTTTGACAGCTTTGTGCGCGTTGCTTGCATGGTGAAGAACTTTACGGGGTTGCGCGTCGGTCAGGTGGGGCTTCGCCCGCCTCCGTTCTTCTCGGTGATCTGGAACGAGGGCGAATTGATGGAGCGTTTCGGCTTGCGGATCAAGCCGTTCAACCTGGCGGTTTTGCAGGATAAGTTCCACGCGGTGATGGAAAGCTGCAAGGATGAGATTCGCGAGATCGAAGAATATATTGTAAAAAACTACGCCATGGACGATCTTACGCCCGCGTACGTTACACGGATGGCCGCTTTGGTTGTCACGTATAAACAGTTGTTTGAAGAAAACAACCTCGATGTGATTTCGGCGGAATGCTGGACAGCAACGCCGCAGTTGTTCGATGGGCTGGCGCCGTGCGCGGTGTATGGTATCCTCAACGACATGGGGTATATCATTTCCTGCGAAAGCGATATGCATTGTGCGTTAACTATGGTGCTGCTCAGTTGCGCTTCGTTGGGGGACGGCAAACCGTTCCTTGGAGAGTTTACAGTACGGCATCCGGAGAATATCAACGCCGAGCTGTTGTGGCATTGCGGTCCGTTCCCGTTGTCGTGTAAGGCGCCGGATTCCAGGGCGCGGCTTGTTAACCAGCGTGAATGGTTTCGTGCAAAAGACGGCGTGTACACGGTGGCGCGTTTGGATCAAGAGAGCGGTCAATATATGATCCTGCCGCTTTGCTGCCATACTGTTCCCGGTCCGCAAACACACGGTACATACCTGTGGGGTGAATTTGATAACCTTCAGGCGATCGAAGACCGTTTGTTGGATGGCCCGTATATTCATCATTTCTGCGAGATCGCAGGAGATTTCACCAAAGAACTGCGTGAGTTCTGCAAATACTTCCCGAATCTTAAAGTGGATACCACTCTGGATAAATAATCGCAAAAGGAGAAAATGACATGCAATATCAAATGAATGAATTCTTGTTTGCCATGATTCTGACCGAACTGGAAGATGCGGTGGGCAAGGAAAACTGTTCCACCCGCGCAATCGATAAAGTGACGCACAGCGTTGACTACTATTGGTTGTCCCGTATGTGGGCGGACCGCGGTTGCCGCATGCCGGAAGCCGATTTCGTGGTTTGCCCAAAGGATGCAACCGAGGTTTCCAAGGTTGTAAAAATCGCCAACTACTATAAAATCCCCGTGACCACCTGGGGTGCCGGCGGCGGCACGCAGGGCGGCGCTATCCCGGTCTGCGGTGGTATCGTGCTGGATACCAAACGCATGAATCAAATTTACGAAGTGAATACCGAGGGCATGTACATCGAGTGCGGCACCGGTGCGATTTATAAGCACATTGAATGGGCTGCGAACGAGGTCGGTAAAGCAACCATGCACTATCCGTCGTCTTTGACTTGCTCGACCGTGGGCGGATTTCTGGCACACCGCGGTATCGGTGTATGTTCCACTAAATACGGGAAGATTGACGATATGGTGTTGCAGATGGAAGTGGTGTTGCCCAACGGCGATATCATCAACACCTGTTCCGCTCCGAAGCATGCGGCAGGTCCCGACCTGAACCAGATTTTCATCGGTTCGGAAGGTACGCTGGGTGTGATTACCAAAGCACAGATCCGCATTTTCGATCAGCCGGAGGAGCGCCGTTTCCGTGGCTTCTTGTTCCAGGATATGTCGGGCGCGTTCAAGGCTTCCCGCGAGCTGCTGCAGAAATTCAAGCCCTCCGTTATGCGTTTGTATGACGAAGCGGAAACCGCTTCGCTGATAAAAAAGATCGTCGGTGTGGAACGCAAGGGCGCGTTTATGAACATTGCTTATGAAGGCGATCGCGACATGGTCGAAGTGGAGGAGAAGATCCTTCTCAAGACATTCGCCAAATACGGTGCTGAAGATCTTGGTAGCGAGTATGGTGAAAAATGGTGGGAAGAGAAGATCACCTTCTTCTATCCCGGCCACATGATGGACATTCCGCAGATGTTTGGTACGATGGACACGATCGCGCCGTACGGCAAGATTGAAGAGATTTACTGGGCAATGAAAGAAGCCATCGAAACCAACTTCCCGCAAGCCAAGTTTATTGCGCACTTCTCGCATTGGTACGAATGGGGTGCGATGGTGTACGATCGCTTTATCATCGAAGGCAAAGATGTGCCGCAGGATCCGGTTGAAGCGCTGCGGTTGCATCAGGCGGTTTGGACCTGCGGTGTGCGTGCTGCGTTGGCACACGGCGGTGTCGTGAACGATCACCACGGTGTGGGTATCAAACTCGGTCGTTTGATGAAAGAACAGTATGGTCCTGCAATGCAGGTGTTCGAAGGGCTCAAGAAAACGTTGGATCCCAACGGCATCATGAACCCGTTCAAACTGGGTCTGTAAGGGAGGAAAAGACAATGAATCTTTCGGAAAAATGTAAGCAACATGTTGATTCCTGCCGTTTCTGCTGGATGTGCCATCACATCTGTCCGATCGGCAATGCCACCGGACACGAGCGCAGCACTCCGCGTGCGCGCGCGCTCGGCATTTCGCTTGTCAATCGTGAGGCAATTGCACTGGAAGAAATCATGGATAACGTGTACGAGTGTGCCACTTGCGGCGCCTGCGTGAACGTTTGTGTGACCGGTTGGGATCCGGTTATGTTTGCCAAAGAAACCCGCCTGAAAGCGGCTTTGGAGGGCAAGCTGCCGGCCTATATCAACGAGCTGGTGGATAACTGCTTGGATAAAGGAAATGCATATGGTGCTACCGAATTAGATGCCGAGCTGAAAGCGGCGATCGCGGCACACAGCACCGCAACCGACACCTTGTTGTTCCTGGGTGCGGACGCTCGGTACATGGTGCCCGAACAAGCGGTTAAGGCCATCAAGGTACTGGAAAAAGCGGGTGTCGCTTTCACGGTGTTGGCGGATGAGCCTGCCAGCGGTTCGCAGTTGGATTTCTTGATCGGTGCTGCCCAGGAAGTGAAGGATCAAATGACGGCTGCCGCTCAAGTGATGAACGGTTATAAAACGGTCGTTGTGTACGATCCGATCGATGCCAAAACCATCAAACGCACTTACAAAGAATATGGTGTGGATGTGAGCGCAAAGGCGGTTACCTTTACGGCATTTGCGGCAGAGCTCGTCAAAAACGGTTCTCTCAAGACGGCTCAAAGCGGTTTGACGGTTGTGTATCACGATCCGTTTGCGTTGGCACGCGATCTGGAGGAAACCGAAGAAGCGCGCGATATCATTAAGGCAACCGCTACGCTGCATGAGATGCTGCTCAACCGCAAGGAAACCGTGTGGGCGGGCGATATCTTGATGGCGCAATATTTGCCGCAGGTTATGCCGATGGTTGCCAAACGCCGCATTTTCAATGCACAGAGCATCGGCGAAAGTGTTATTGTGACGGCAAGCGTTTCGGAATATGCATCGCTCAAGGCTGCAGCACCGGAAGACATTACCGTGCTGTCAATTGAGGATCTGTTGTTGAAGTAAGAGGGGATCGTACATGCTGGTCAATCTGAAAACTGTACTGGAACTGGCGGAAAAGGGCAACTTTGCCGTTCCCGCGTTCAACGTGTACAACATGGAAACCGCCATGGGAGCGGTGCAAGCTGCCGAAGAAATGCGTGCACCGGCTATTTTGCAGGTCTATCCGCGTTTGTTCAAGGAAGAAGCAGGATACTATCTTTCTCCCGTTGTGGTAGCAGCTGCCCGTAAAGCGACGGTTCCGATTTGTTTTCATCTGGATCACGGTCCATCCGAACTGGAAACCAGTCGCGCACTCCGCTGGGGTGCAACCGGTATCATGCTGGATGGTTCCACCTTGCCGTTTGAGGAAAATATTGCACTTACCAAACGTGTGGTGGAAACCTGTGCTTGTACCGATGTTCAGGTTGAGGGTGAGCTGGGGCACGTCGGCACGGTTAACGATGAACAGATGGATGAGTTTACCACACCCGAAGACGCGAAACGGTTCTTTGAGGAAACGGGTGTTGCTTGTTTGGCGGTAGCGGTCGGCACGGCACACGGTCGGTATAAAAAGCCGCCCAAGCTGGATATCGAACGGATCAAGGCGATTCGCGAAGCCACCGGTGGAAAACCGTTGGTGCTGCACGGTGGTTCCGGTGTGCCGGATGAGGAGATCAAAAAAGGCGTTGCTGCCGGTATCCGTAAAATGAATTTTGCCACGGATATTTGCTATGCGTTTTTGGACTCCTGTTTGGAAGAACTGCAAAAGCCCGATCGCGCCATTGCTGTGGATAATTTCATGAAAAAGCCGATCGAGGCTGTAAAAGAATTTTGCAAAACACGTATTTTATTGGTCAGTGCAGACGGAAAGGCGGATTTATGAACACAATTGTGGGAATCGGCGCCTGTGTGATGGATACATTGTTTAACGTTCCGACGTATCCTGCCGAAGATACCAAAATGCGTGCCACCGGCAGCAAGCCTGCCGGTGGCGGGCCGGCTGCTAGCGGCCTGGTAGCGGCC
>JAZQIV010000137.1:0-5045 GCA_045541305.1 Acutalibacteraceae bacterium
TTCTTTCAACTGTTCAGATGCCCACCGGCATTCCGGTAGCAACGGTCGCCATTGGCGGCGGCGCAAACGCCGCTTTGCTGGCGGCGCAGATTTTGGCGGTTGAAGATCAGGAACTCGCCGCTAAATTGGATGCTAAACGCCAAAGTGATGCTGCCAAGGTGTTGGGTAAAGATGCCGGTATCGCTGCATCGCTGTAAAAACGAGAACAAAAATTTTAATAAAGGGGTCTATCAAAATGAAACAGGTCTATGTAGGAAAAACAAAAGATGTATACGCATTGGATAACGGCAACTATTTGCTGAAATTCAAGGATGACTGCACCGGCAAAGACGGTGTATTTGATCCCGGCGAGAACGCTGTTGGTCTGACGATCGATGGCGTTGGTGATGTCAACCTGCGTATGTCCATTTATTTCTTCGAAAAAGTGAATGCGGCCGGCATCAAAACGCACTATGTGAACGCGTCTTTGGAAGATACCACTATGGAAGTGTTGCCCGCCAAGGTGTTCGGCAAAGGCTTGGAGGTTATTTGCCGTCACAAGGCTGTTGGCAGCTTCTATCGCCGTTACAGTGATTATATCGAAGAAGGCGCCGATCTGCCGGCTTATGTGGAAATGACCTTCAAAAACGACGAAAAAGGTGATCCGCTGGTTACAAAAGACGGCTTGGTCGATTTAGGCGTCATGACTGCAGAACAATATGACGACATGAAAGCGATGACGCAAAAGATCACGCAGATCGTTGCTGATGACCTCAAAGAAAAAGGTCTCGTCCTTTACGACATCAAGTTCGAATTCGGTTACGATGCGGATGGCAAGGTAATGCTGATTGATGAGATCGCATCCGGTAATATGCGCGTATACAAAAACGGGGAATACATTGATCCCATGACGTTGTCTGAGCTGTTTTTCGCGTAATCAATATGTTTTCCCAAATACGCCTATAGGGCGTATTTGGGCTTTTACGGTTATTTTTTCTAAGGAGGAAATCATGGGAGGATTCTTCGGAATAGCTTCGAAAAACGAGTGCTTATTAGATGTGTTTTTCGGTGTGGATTATCATTCGCACCTGGGAACACGGCGCGCCGGTCTTGCTGCGTACGATCCGGAAAACGGGTTGCAGCGACAGATCCACAATATCGAAAACTCACCGTTCCGAACCAAATTTGAGCATATTTTGGATGAAATGAGTGGTACCTCGGCAATCGGTTGCATCAGCGACAGTGATCCGCAGCCGCTGCTGATTCGTTCCAAACTGGGGGTTTTTGCGATCTGCACCACCGGCATTATCAACAATGCCGCTGAGCTGATCGAACAATATGTGAAAAGTGACGGTCACTTTGATGCTATGACCGGCGGTAAGGTGAACTCCACGGAATTGTTAGCTTCGCTCATCAGCTTGAAGGAAAACTTTGTGGATGGTATTCGGTTCGCGCAGGATGTGATCGATGGTACCACCACGATTGTGATTTTAACCGAAACCGGATCCATTATCACCGCACGTGATAAGCTTGGTCGCTTGCCTGTTTTGATCGGAAAAGGCGAAGAGGGATATTGTGTCACGTTTGAATCGTATGCAGCCTCAAAACTTGGGTTCGAGATTGAAAAAGAACTCGGTCCCGGTGAGATTGTGGAATTAACAGCGGATTCCATGAATGTGTTATCACAGCCTGGTAAGAAAAAACGTATTTGCTCGTTTTTGTGGACTTATTACGGCTATTCCACCGCTTGCTACGAAGGAGTCAATGTGGAGGCTATGCGGTATCGCAATGGTGCCCTAATGGCCGAAAACGATAAACACAACGGAGCGGTTGGCGATCTGGATTACGTGTGTGGTATGCCGGACAGCGGTATCCCGCACGCCATCGGCTATGCGAACGAAAGCGGTATTCATTATGCTCGTGCGTTCATCAAATATACGCCGACTTGGTCCCGCAGCTTCATTTCCTCCAAACAGGCCGAACGCGACAAGGTAGCCAAAATGAAACAGATTCCGGTGCACGATCTTATTACCGGCAAGAAGTTGCTGTTTGTAGATGATTCCATCGTGCGTGGCACACAGATCAAAGAAACCGTGGATTTCTTGTATGAGAACGGCGCCAAGGAAGTGCACATGCGCTCGGCTTGTCCACCTATCATGTTCGGTTGTAAATATCTCAATTTCTCGCGTTCCACCTCTGATCTGGACTTGATCGCCCGCCGAGTGATTTTGGAACTGGAAGGGGAAACTGGGTTCGAGCATATCGCAGAATACAGCGATGGCAGCACCGAACGCGGCAAGAATCTGCGCGAAGCTCTTTGCAAACGTTTTGAGTTTGCTTCTTTGGATTTTCAATCGATTGAAAACGTAGTAAAGGCGATCGGCTTGCCGGAATGTGAACTGTGCACCTATTGCTTAAACGGAAAGGAATAAACCATGAATACAAAATCAAAATCTGACTCGTATGCGGCTGCCGGTGTGGATATTACCGCTGGCTATAAAGCTGTGGAATTGATGAAACAACACATTGCTCGAACCCGTAACGCCGGTTGCTTGGATGACGTTGGTGGCTTTGGCGGTTGCTTCGGTTTGCCGACTAACATGGAAGAACCCGTATTGGTAAGCGGCACCGATGGTTGCGGCACGAAAGTGAAAATTGCCATTTTGCTGGATCGGCACGATACCATTGGCATTGATGCGGTGGCCATGTGTGTGAACGATATTATTTGTGTAGGCGCTAAACCGCTGTTCTTTTTGGATTATATTGCTTGCGGTAAAAACTATCCCGAAAAGATTGCCGATATTGTCAAAGGTGTTGCCGAGGGTTGCGTGCAATCCGGTGCTGCCTTGATCGGCGGTGAAACCGCAGAGCACCCGGGCTTGATGCCGGAGGATGACTACGACTTGGCAGGCTTCGCAGTCGGTATTGTCGATAAAAAAGATATTTTGGACAACAAGACGATGCGGGCAGGGGACGTCGTTATCGCGCTCCCGTCCAGCGGTGTGCATTCCAACGGTTTTTCTTTGGTTCGCAAAGTGTTTGATGTCGAGAATGCCGATCTGACATCTCCGGTTGCCGAACTTGGCGGAAAATCGCTTGGTGAAACGCTGCTGACCCCCACGAAGATTTATGTAAAACCGGTGCTCACCCTGTTGGAGCAGGTGAAAGTTAAGGGTATTTCCCATATTACGGGCGGTGGCTTTTACGAGAATATTCCGCGCAGCATTCCCGATGGCTTGGGTGCTGAGATTGATCGCAGTGCTGTGAAGGTGCTTCCTGTTTTTGATCTACTTGCAAAAGTCGGCAATATCAGCGAACGTGATATGTTTAACACCTTTAACATGGGTGTCGGCATGAGCATTGTGGTTGCGCCCGAAGAGGCCGAAAAAGCGTTGTCGATCCTGCGTGAGTGCGGTGAAGATCCGTATATCATCGGCAAGATCATCGAAAGTGACGAAAAGATTGCGATCGTCTGAGAGGACTTTACGTTATGAATAACAAAGCACGCATCGCCGTTTTGGTTTCTGGCGGCGGTACCAACCTGCAAGCTTTGATCGATGCACAGCAAAGCGGTATTTTGCACAGCGGTGAGATCAAATTAGTGATTTCCAACAATCCCTCTGCGTTTGCACTGGAACGTGCGGCAAAAGTGGGAATTGATACATTGGTAGTCAGTAAAAAAACGCTCGGCTCGCAAGAAGTATTCGAGCAAGCAATGATGGATGCTCTTGATGGCCATCATATCGACATCATCGTGCTTGCTGGTTTCATGTCGATCTTAAGCGAGCGGTTTACGAGTGCCTATCCGAAGCGAATCATCAACGTTCACCCGTCCTTGATTCCGTCTTTTTGCGGCAAAGGGTTTTACGGATTGCGTGTCCACGAAGCGGCTTTGGAATACGGGGTTAAGGTTACGGGTGCTACCGTGCATTTTGTCAACGAGGTACCCGACGGGGGCGAGATCATCCTGCAAAAAGCGGTGAAGATCCTTAAAAACGATACCCCGGAAACCCTGCAAAAACGCGTAATGCGACTGGCAGAATGGAAGATTCTACCCGCAGCGGTCGAACAAGTATCCGCACAAATGAAACAACAGAAAGGTGAATAAATAATGGCTTTATTTGATCTGAAAATGCTTTTGAGCGAGAACACCTATCCCGGTCGCGGTATCGTGATCGGCAAATCGGCGGATGGCAAAAACGCCATGATTGCCTATTTCATTATGGGTCGCAGTGTGAACAGCCGCAACCGCATTTTCGAGCGCTTTGAAGGCGGTATGCGCACCAAAGCATTTGATGAATCCAAGCTGTCCGACCCGAGCCTCATTATCTACAATCCTTATTTGAGCGCCAAGGGCGGTAATATTGATATCATCACCAACGGCGACCAAACTAACACGGTATTTGATTATCTTAACGAGTGTAGTGGTGATGGCTTTGCCTTTGAAAAAGCATTGCACACTCGCGAATTTGAACCCGATGCACCAAACTTTACCCCCCGCATTTCCGGTATCTTATATTACGCTTTCCCTCGTAACGCTTTTAAGTATAAGCTTTCGATTTTAAAATCGGCAAACGGCCGTCCCGAAGCCTGCAATCGGTATTGCTACGACTACACGCCCGAAGACGGCATCGGTCATTTTATCCACACGTATAAATGCGATGGCGATCCTATCCCGTCTTTCTACGGCGAGCCTGAAGAAGTGTCCTTGCCGAACACTGCTGAGGAATTGGCGGATCTGGTGTGGAATAACCTGAACGAAGATAACAAAGTCTCGTTGTTTGTACGCGCCGTCCCGTTAAACGGCGATAACCCCACCGAGATCATTATCAATAAAAACAAGTAAGGAGTAAGCATCATGAAAGAATTTGAACTGAAATACGGTTGCAACCCCAACCAAAAACCGTCTCGTATTTATATGCAGGATGGCAGCGAGCTGCCGATTCAAATTTTGTGCGGCAGACCCGGTTATATCAATTTTTTAGATGCCTTTAACTCCTGGCAGTTGGTAAAGGAACTCAAGGAAGCACTCGGCTTGCCTGCTGTTACCTCGTTCAAGCACGTCA
>JAZQIV010000138.1:0-6004 GCA_045541305.1 Acutalibacteraceae bacterium
AGAAATTCTGTGACGGCTTGGAAATCACGGTGGGTGAATTTTTCTCCACGCCGGAATTTGAAGATTTGGAACAAGAAATTCAATAAAACGAAAAATAGCCCTTGCCATATCGGCTACGTCGTTTTTTGGCCTATTCGTCACACAACTATCGCGTGATTTTTCGTTTACAAACAACAAAGCGGAGTGGTTTTCCACTCCGCTTTGTTTATTCTACGATTACACAATAGGCTTCCTGCGACCCGGTCACCCCTTGCACAACGATATACGTTTCGCCTTTGGCAACCCCTTTCACGCAAGAGCCTTCTCCCACGGCAATGGCTGTATTTTGCGAATAGATGGTAACGTTCGGCCATATCTGCGCCGCTTGCGGTGTGGCTTTTTCGCCCACCTTGACACGAACGGTCTTGAGCATTAAAAACGCCGGATTGCCATATTTGAGCGATTCTACAGCATTCTCATGCTTCGACTGCAGCTGATTCTCCCCAACGGGAGGCTTCGCCGTGGTGGTGGCCGCCGTCGTTGTTGTAGTAGGAGCGGCGGTAGTCGTTGTACCGGCAGAAGACATTGTACTTGCGGTAGTCGTTGTGCCGGCAGTAGTCGTTGTGGTACCGGTTGTGGTGGTTGTGGTATCGGTCGTTTGCGATTGCAACGTGCTTTCGGTGGTGCCGGTGCTCTGTGTACCGGCAGGGGTATCGTCTTGCTTCGAAAAATACCAAAGCGCTGCCCCGAGCACGAGCACCAACGCTAAGATGACAGAGGCAATCGCAATCCAAAAGGCTGCTTTACGGTTTTTGTCGGATTCGGGTTGATACGGATGCTCCGAAATATAATCAGTCATCTTGCCTTCGCTGATGATTTCCGCTTCCAGCATCGGTTTTTCGTAATCGGAGGTGGCGACGTGTGCTTTCAAGGCCGCGATCAGCCGCCGCACCTCTTCGCTGTTTTCATCGATTTTGGGGATGGAAAGAATCTGATCCGTGCTGATATACAGTTCAAATTCATCGGTCAGCACCACGTCTTCCAGCTTGACGGGGATGATGAAGCGTTTATAATTGATCGCCCGCTCCACTTCCTTGGCAACCCATTGGGAGGCTATTGATTCCTTGGTTAACAGCAGGACAAAGCACGCACAGTTTTTGATTGCTTTGTTGATCACCTGCGCGTATTTGCTGCCGGCGGGAATATCATCCGGCGCAATCCAGCTATCGATTTGATGCTTACTGAACAGATTGCGAAACTTTTCGGCAACCGCTCTGTTTTGAGAACTGTAACTGATAAACACGTATCCCATTCCGTCACCCCAACTCATTCCATACCGTGTAAGTGTACCATACCTTTTTAAAAATGTAAACCTGAACAGGCGGTTTTTGACTGATATCCGCGAAAAAAGGACGAGATCAAACGGTCTCGTCCTTTTTCTCTTTTTGTTTACGGACAGCAACGGTGATGGCCAGCACGCGTTTCGCACCGTATATTTTCAGCATTTTGGCACATTCGTGCAACGTGGCACCCGTGGTCACCACATCGTCCACCAGCAAAACCGTTTGCCCGTGCACCGACGGATCGGTGACGTCGAACACGCCGAGCACGTTGCCGCTGCGTGCCCGCAAGCCCAGCTGCTTTTGCGGCGGTGTTTCGTACAATTTGGCAAGCACATCACTCATGGGTAGGTTCAACCGCTTTGCCAAAGCGGCTGCCAGGCGTTCACTTTGATTGAAGCCGCGTTCCTGCAAATTGCGGTTCGTCATGGGCACGTACACCACGCGGTCGATGTGTTCTTCACCGTATTCGCGGTTGACAACCGTGCACATGGTTTCGGCAAAATAGTCGATCGCTTTGGGATCGTCAATGCGCTTCAAGCGCACAACGCCGCCTTTGGCTGCCTCTTCGTAATAAAACGGAGCGGCAATCTTATCGAACGCGTGACGACGATTGCGGCAACAGCAATCCGCCTTTTCGTGCGCGCAAAGCGGACAAATCGGCGGCTTGATTACCGAAAGGGAGGCGGCGCACGATAAGCACAGCGTGTGCAACGGCGGAATCAATGCACCGCAGCACACGCAACGGTTGGGAAACACGATCGCCACCAGATACTGCCACACCTTTTGCAGCCGTGTCATGCAAACGTCCTCCCCGCCTGCTCCAGGAAATGCTTGAGCCCCGTGTACCGCAACGTCTTGCGATCGTTTTCCACCATCGCGCGCACGGTATCGCGGTCACCCACCGTGATGAGCAGCTTTTTGGCACGTGTGACCGCCGTGTACAGCAAGTTTCGATAACACAACAGCGGCGACACGTGGCACGCGGGGATGATGACGGCATCGAACTCGCTGCCCTGACTTTTGTGTACCGTGATGGCATAGGCGGGTTCCAGCTCGGTGGCTTGCTCGTAGCTGTACACCGCCACGCGGTCATCGTACCGCACGCGCAGCACCTGCTCGCGCGGGGATACCTCCTCCAGCACACCGATGTCGCCGTTGAAAACGCCGGTTCCCATTTCGCCGCTGTCCCGCGTCCAGGCAATGTCATAATCGTTTTTAATGTGCATCACCTTATCGCCTTCCCGCAGGACGGCGGTTTCGCCGTTCCATTCGCGCTTGTCCTCCTGCGGGGGATTAAGCGCTTCCTGCAGCCGTTCGTTCAAGCGCACCGTGCCCAGCCCGCCCTTGCGACCGGGGCACAGCACTTGTATGCCGTCAAACACGCTGATGCCATACCCCGCCGGTAAGCGGCGGACACACAGATCCACCACCGTATCCGCCACCGTTTCGGGCGTAAACTGTTCCAAAAAGAAGCAATCGTTATCTTTTTTGTTGAGTGTGGGCATGTCCCCCACCACGATACGGTGCGCATTGGCAACAATATCGCTGGTCAACGCCTGGCGGAACACCTGCGTTAACTGTACCACCGGCAAAGCGCCGCTGTTGATCAGATCGTGCAGCACGCTACCTGCACCAACCGCGGGCAGCTGATCGGTATCCCCCACCAAAATCAAACGGCACGCAGGCTTTAAGGCGTGCAGCAAGCTATCAAATAACAGCGCATCCACCATGGAGGCTTCGTCCACAATGAGTGCATCCGCTTCCAAGGGGTTTTGTTCGTTGCGGTCAAACGTGGGCAGATCGTGCTCGTCCCATTTGACCTCCAGCAAACGGTGAATGGTGCGCGCTTCGCAGCCGGTAAGCTCGGTCATGCGTTTGGCGGCGCGACCTGTGGGGGCTGCGATCTCTACCTTTTCGCCCAACCCCTCCAACAGCGCGATGATGGCGCGCAGCGTGGTGGTTTTACCGGTACCGGGACCACCCGTTAAAATCAGCACGCCTTTTTCGACCGCCGCCAGGATGGCCTCGCGCTGCTGTTCCTGGTACGTAATACCGTTGTTGCGTTCCATCGTTTCCAGATTACGGCGAATGCCGTTGTTGATTTCGGTGTGAAAACCATTCATCAACCGAATACGCGATGCCGTGTAGCGTTCCGCCTGATACAGCTGTGGCAAAAACGCAAAAAGCTGTTCGCCGATGGTTTCGGTGCGCACCGTAAACCGACCTACCATATCCTGCAGCGTATCGCGCACGGACTCCACTGAAACACCCAGCACCTGCGCTGTGGCGCCAAGCAATTTATCCACCGGCAGGCAGGTATGCCCGTTTTGCAGATTGTGCCGCAGCACGTGCAGCAGCCCCGCTTCAATACGACGCGGATCATCCGCCGCGCGATCCATTTCCATGCAGATGGCATCCGCCCGTTCAAAGGAAATATACAGCCCCGTGGAGCACAGCAAATACGGATTGGTACGAATGGTATCCACCGTTGCCATCCCCCACCGTTTCCAGCAACGCAGCGCTTCCTGCTGCGTTAAACCGTAACCCGCAAACGCGAGCATGACCTCGCGCAGGCCAAACTGCTCGCGATACGCTTTGGCAATCTTTTGTGCCTTGGCTTGCGTGATGCCGCGCACCTCGGTCAAGCGTTCGGGTTCTTCCTCCAACACGTGCAGCGTATCGTCCCCGAATTTTTGCACCATCGCCATGGCTGTGACCGGCCCGATTCCCTTGATCGCACCGGATGCCAAATAACGGAACACGGCATCGCTGTCGGTGGGTTGCTTGACCTCGCAGGAAGACGCACGAAACTGACGACCGAATTTGGGATGCTCCACCCATTCGCCCGCCAGCTTGACCCATTCACCCGCATGCGTGGCCGGCAGCACGCCGACCACCTTGTGAAATTCGTCTTCCGATTCGAGTTCCAGCACCGTCCAGCCGTTTTCTTCGTTGCGGAATACCACCCGCTCAACGATGCCTGTTAATTCCTGCTCTGCCATAGTTCCGTCCCTTTTAAAATACCGAACATATATTCTTTTTTTGATTATACTCCATCCGTTTCGGATTGTAAAGGGCTTTTGTGCATTCCCGCCCATTCTTTTTCGGTGTACACGGTCAGGCCGAGTTCGCGGCACAGTGTTTGGTGCGCGCCGTCATCCGGCACCACGACCGCCCAATCAAAGCCGCCGTGCGGCACCAGATACCGCCATAAGGCCAGGCGGCGGATCTGGTATTCCGCTTCGTGCTCGCGCACATGCAGCGCAAGGCATCCCCGCGCGGTGCGCCCAAACAACACGCAATAGCAGATTCGCAAAATCAAATCTGCCGCCGCATACAACGCCAACAACAAGCCGACCACCGCCGCAATGGTAGTTCCCATCTTCTCCGCCTCCCTTACTCTACTGTATGACGAAGGACGGTGATACGGTTACAACAATTCCTGCAGCGTGCCGAAACGGTATCCCATGGCTTCCCATTTGGTGAGCAGCTCATCCAGTACCTGCGCGTTGGTGGCGGAGGTGCTGTGCAGCAGCACGATCGCACCCGGATGCACACGCGTTGTCAGTTTTGAAAGCGCCTGCTCACGCGTGGGCTGACGGTCCACGTACCAATCCACGTAAGCCAGACTCCAAAAAAAGGTGTAGTAGCCCAGCGCTTGCGCCTGCTGCAGGTTGCTTTCGCTGTATTTGCCCTGCGGCGGACGGTAAAGCCGTGGCAACGGTTGCCCAATCAGGTTTTGGTACGCCGTTTCCAGCCCCGCCAGCTCGGCGGCAAAGGCTTCGCGGTCGGTGATTTTGGACATATCGGGATGCGTTGCCGTATGGTTGCCAACCGTGTGTCCCTCGGCCACCATGCGTTTGACAAGGTCTGGCGCGCTTTCCACATAATGCCGCACCAAAAAGAACGTTGCTTTGGCATTGTGCTGCTTGAGTGCATCCAAAATCGGAGCGGTGTTGCCGTTTTCAAAGCCCGCATCGAACGTCAGGTACAGCACCTTGCCGTTTTCGGTGGCGGTATCCCCCACGTAAAACGCATCCCATTGCCGCAAAGTGGCTGCATCTGCATTGCCGATGGGTGGCGCGCCCTCGGTTTGAAAGCTCAACCCCCAATTACTGACGGTTCCCGCCGACGCTTGCCAAATAAGATCCTGCTTCAAGTACCACGGCACAGCAATCAGCACCGCGATACATGCGATTGCGGCGAGCAACCACCGCCATTTTATCACAATCATCGTTTCACCCCATTCACACGGTATGAAACGGTTTCACAAAATATGAAAAAAGCAGAGGCAACGCCTCCGCTTTTTTCATAACAAATATCCGACCGCGATACCGAGTACTGCCGAAATGACAATGATGATGATGGGATTTACTTTTTTGAGCGCCAACACCAGTGCCAGTACGAAGATGCACAACGCGCTGATGAAATCCACCGTTAAAATTGCTGAAAGCGCGATACCGGTTGGGAAAAACACCGTGGTGCCGGTGGTAACCACCGCCGAGCCGATCAGGCCGATCACGGCGGGCTTTAACCCTGTCATGCATCCTTTTACGATGCGGCTTTCTTTGAATTTTTCAAAGAATTTCGCCACCAGTAAAATGACAATGAACGAGGGCAGCACCACACCCAGCGTGGCACAGAACGCGCCCAAAAAGTCCCCCCACAGGCCGTACGTACCG
>JAZQIV010000139.1:0-8986 GCA_045541305.1 Acutalibacteraceae bacterium
GGTGACGGTGTGTGTGAATTTGATGGACGAAGCGACGCGCAAGGGGATTCGATTGAATCTGCCGTTGTTGGAAGCGCGCCTGGGGGTGCCCGTGGTGGGTGTGACAGCGCGCCGCAAAGCCGATCTACAACGGATCGTGGAAAGCTTGGAAACGCCGCCGTCCACGCCGATTGCAATCTCCTACCCCGTTGCCGTAGAAAGTGCCGTGGCGTTGGTAGAGGCGGCAGTGCGCCCTTATACTGAAGGGCGTATCAGCAGCCGATTTGCGGCGCTGCGGTTGCTGGAAAACGACCGCGCGTTTACCGATGAGTTGGCGGCATTTCTGGGGGTGGCGGTAACAGACGTTCCGACCGTTCGCGATGCCTTGGCAGATGCGGGCCAAGCGTTGGCACAAGCCAATATCACCGAGGATAGCATTCACGATGTGGTGGCGGCGACGTTGCTGCGCACCGCCACACATGTGTGCCGCTCTGTGGTGCGGCACACACGTGCAAACGAGCCGACCAAGGAGCGGCGGGTGGATACTGTTTTGACCGATCGGCGGTTTGCTTATCCGCTCATGTTGGCTTTACTGGCGGTTGTATTTTGGTTGACCATCTCGGGGGCAAATTTACCGTCGCAATGGTTATCCACCGCTTTGTTTTGGGTGGAAGATCAGCTTTCGGCGGCCCTGCGCGCCCTGCATGTTCCGTGGTGGGTGCACGACGTGCTGATATACGGGGCGTACCGTGTGCCGGCATGGATCGTATCGGTGATGCTGCCGCCGATGGCCATCTTTTTTCCGCTGTTCACCATACTGGAGGATATCGGATACTTACCGCGCATAGCGTTTAATCTGGATCACATTTTCAGGCGATGCCACGCTTGCGGAAAGCAGGCGCTTACCATGGCGATGGGGTTTGGATGCAACGCGGCGGGCGTGGTGGGCGCGCGCATCATCGATTCGCCGCGTGAACGGTTGCTGGCGATTCTAACCAACAATTTTGTGCCCTGTAACGGACGGTTTCCCACGCTGATTGCTGTGCTGACGATCTTTTTTGTCGGTACGTCGGGTCAGAGCACGGATACGATCCTCTCCGCGCTTTTGCTGACAGCGGTGATCGGCCTTGGAATCGCCGTCACGTTTTTGGTCACACGGTTGTTATCCGCAACGGTACTGAAAGGGGTTCCCTCCTCCTTTACGCTGGAATTGCCGCCTTATCGCCGCCCACAGATCGGGCAGGTGCTGGTGCGTTCCCTGCTGGACCGTACGGTATTTGTGTTGGGACGCGCCGCCGCCGTTGCTGTGCCTGTGGGGATTTTGATCTGGGTACTCGCAAACGTGACCGTGGGTGAGCTTTCCCTGCTGCAGCACGCCGCCGACGCGCTGGATCCGTTTGCACGGCTGATGGGGCTCGACGGTGTGATCCTGCTGGCCTTTGTGCTGGGGCTGCCCGCCAACGAGATCGTGGTGCCGATCATCCTCATGGTATATCTTTCGCAGAACAGCTTGGCACAGACGGGGTCGCTTGCGGTGATGCAGGAGATTTTTGTGCAAAACGGTTGGACTCTTCGCACAGCGATCTGCATGCTGGTGTTTACCCTGTTTCATTGGCCGTGTTCCACCACGCTGCTGACGATACACAAGGAAACCGGCAGTTGGCGATGGACAGCTGTGGCCGCGCTGCTGCCAACGGTGATCGGGATGGGCTTGTGCATGCTGATAGCCACCCTGTTGCCGTAACGCAAAAAAGAACCGACAATCGTGCGATTGTCGGTTCTTTTTTTATCCAAGCGGGATCAACAGCGCGGTGCGTTCAGGCAACGTATCCTCGGTTAATTCGTTTTCTTTGCAGATTTCCACGGGCGAAACGTGCTCCGCTTTGGCAATTTCCCACACCGAATCGCCGGCATTGGCAAACAGCACTTTTACACGGCAGCCCTCCATACCCGCGGTGCAGGGGTACGGGGCGGTTTCGTCCAACTGCAGGTCGGTGATCGCGTGCACCGATTGCGTGGTAGCGCGGCAGGCTTTTACGGCGATCTGGAAGCACAGCTCCAGCTGATCGCCCGATACGGTATGCTCGATATCCAACAGCACCGCCGACACGTGGCACACGTGAGCAGGCGAAATGGGCAGCTCGCACGTGAGCGGCCGTTCAAAATAGGATACCGTGCCGTTTTCGTCACACACCAGCAAGCACACGGTGGAACGGCCCGTTACCGTGTCGTCTGCCACCTGTGCGGTGATAGGAGCGCACCACACGTCCAGCACCCGTGCAACGTTTTGGTCCGGTAACGTGAGGCTTTGACGCACCGTGACAGTTTCCTGCCGAATTTCGGTGATGCATTGCGTTTCCACGCGGCACAAGGGCGCTTTTAACGGATAGCGTGTGTGGAACGCGTCGCACACGATTTCGCACGCATCGGTTTGATAGCATTGGGCGTGTAGGGCAATCTTGACGCTGAGCGACAACAAACGGTTTTCGCCGTTGGGATTCGCAATCGGCTGTACTTCCGCGGTGAGGACGGCGGCGCTGTAATCGCAAAGCGTATCCTCCACCATGCCGTCAATATCCAAAATTTGGCTGAACGGGATGCGGTGCTTAACGCAGCGAAGCGTGCCGTTTTCAAGATGGGTGACAAACACCGTGGTGAGCAACAGATCGCCTTTGACGACCGCTTTGCCGGCGAGTTGTTTGCAATCGGAAAGGCAGACGGTGGCATCGTGGCGAATCACCGCGTGGGCGACGTCTTCCCCCTCCAATTCCAGCACCTCGTTGAGTGTGAACGTTTTGTCGACACCACGGGTGGGGATAGTATACTGCACGCCGCAGGTTTTGGTGTGCAAACAATCGCCGTGCGCCGCTTCCACCACCGCGGTATCGGTTTGACCCTTGACCGTCAATTTGACGCTGAATGCGCCGTGAATGTCCACGCGGCGCGGGCCGGTAGCGCGACAGTTAACATAGTTCGGTGTGGCGGCGAGTGTGATCTCACAATCGGCGGTTAAGCCCTTGACCGTGAATTCCGACGTGAACGGCTGCGTGTTTTCAAAGCAGCGTACACAGCGGCGATCCTCATCCAGATACAGCAGGTGAATGCGCACCGTGCCGTCGGCAGACAAGCGGTCACCGCTGAGCTGATACGTCTGCACGGTCGGGTGCAGAGTGCATTTCAAAATAGCGGCAATATCCGGAAGAAAGTCCGGTAACACAAAATCACAGTCTATGGGGCGTTCGTCAAAATCATCAAAGATCGTTTGTGCAAGTCCGATCCGTCGGTTCGTGGTTTGCAGGTCCATTGCGCTCTCTCCTTTTCGTTCTTCCCGATATCGTTCTACACCACTTATATGTGCGCCGGCCTTGCAATATGCTAAAAAAGAAAAAACACCGCAAGATGCGGTGTTTTCGGGAATTAAACGGCCGGTATGTCGGTTTTGGGAATCTTGAAAAAGCGCCGTAGGATACTGCCGAAGAATTTGGGACTCTTAACGATGACGATTTGCATGAATACTCCTCCTTCATATCAACAACGGATCAGCGACAAACCAGCCAATACCAAGGCGATGGCGGCAATGACAAGAATGAAACGGATGGGAAATACCAATGCCACCAGCACACCTGCACCGAACGCGATGAAATACCCGCCGGTACACGATTGTCTTCTTCTCATGCTACCCTCTCCTTTTGAATGACGGCTGTATTATCAACGTATGCCGTAATTCCGAAAAGGTGCAAACAAAAAAGCAGCCCTGCACGGACTGCTTTTTCTTGTTACTGTGATTCCCACGGTTTGCGGAGCTTTGCTTCCTCGTACATGGCAACGTAGCTTTCATAGCGCGAAGAGGCGATCTCCCCCGCTTCCACCGCGGCGCGGATGGCGCAATCCGGTTCGTGGACGTGGGAACAGCCCGTGAACCGACATTTTCCGAAAAAGGGAGCGAATTCCCGAAAACAATGGAACAACGCCTCTTTATCGATGGGTTGCGTGCGCTCCATATCCAGCGCCGAGAAGCCGGGAGTATCCGCCAAATAGCCGCCCTCCGACAGCGGGAACAATTTGACGGAGCGTGTGGTGTGGCGGCCACGGCCGAGTTTTTTGCTGATCTCCCCCGTTTCGCGGCAGAGCGACGGGTCGATGAGGTTAAGCAAGCTGGATTTGCCGACACCGGAGTTGCCGCTGAACGCCGTGATCTTGCCCTTGAGAAACGCTTTGAGCGAGGTCGCGGAATCTGTATCGGTATTGGTGACCACAAACACGGGAAAGCCAGCCGTACGGTAAACCGCTTCCAGCGCCTCTGTATCGTCCAGGTCGGATTTTGTGATGACCACCAAGGGCTCGATGGCGTTATCCTCGGCAATGGCGATGAGCTTATCCAACAGCAACACGTTGGGCTTGGGTTCCGCCACCGACGCGACGATCGCCAGCTGATCGAGGTTGGCGATCGGCGGGCGCACCAGGCTGTTGCGGCGCGGCAAAATTTCCTGCACAACACCGCTGCCGTCGGCATTAACCGTGACGGTGACGCGATCGCCCGAAAGCGGGGTCACGTGTTCTTTGCGAAACGAGCCGCGTGCTTTACATTCAAAAACGCCGTCGGCGGTTTCTACATAATAGAAACCGCCGATGCTTTGCAGGATTAACCCGCTGTACATCTGATTTGCCATGCGTTTACTCACCGGCTGCGGGTGTGGTCGTGGTGGTGGGAGTGAGCGCATTAAGATGCGGGCCCTCCGTGATCGCCACAACACCCGTTTTGCCGTTGACAGAGTATTTCGCATACGGGACGTAGTTGCCCTTGCCGTTTTCGGCAATGCGGATGGTGACCGCATAAGAATCCTGGCGCTCGTTCACCGTGATGCTCTTGACCTTAACCTCGTTGGGCAACAGGCCGGTAAACGTATCGCGCAGTTCGCCGTTCACATACACCTGCATATCGATCGGGGTGGTCATGGTGGTGGGCAGCTGCACCTGCACCTTGGCTTGGGTATAACCGGTGCTGATGCGCAGTTTCACCACGGTGCCCGGAACGGTGGGGGTATCGGGCTCCACACTCTGCCAAATGACGGTATCCGCCGGGACAGCGGGATCATCCACATACGTGATATCCGCATCCGCAATCACAAAGCCGGCATTGGTCAGCTGGGTGATCGCAAGGTCCTTGGACAGATTCTTTACATCCGGCATGGGAACGGGCTCCAGCGGCGTCTCACCGCTGCTGACCACCATGGTGATCTCCGAGCCGTAGACCATTTTCTCGGGGTATTCGGCAGGCGACAAGGAAATAATCATATCCTTGGCGACTTCGTCGCTGGAATCCAGCGTGTACTTGACAACGAAGCCTGCATTTTCGAGGGCGGCTTGTGCCGCATCGCGGTGCTGACCGACAACGTTGGGCAGCTGCACCATGTTCTGGCCTTTACTGACGGTGAGGCGAATGGATTTGACGCCTTTTTTGACGGAAATGCCCGCTTCCAACGATTGATCCAGCACCGTGCCGAACGGTTTATCACTGAACTGCTCGTTGGCGGTTTCAAACGTGAACCACTGCATATACTGCGGGTTGTTGGAAATCTCATCCAACGTCATGCCGACAAAGTTCGGTACTTCGACCTGCTCGCTGTCGTTGATGAAGAATTTATCACCCAACACAACAAACACGAAGATCACGGCCGCCAGCAGGAACGCGCCAACCACCGCACACAGCACGGGAATGACCGGGAACGGCTTTTTGCCTTGGGGTTCGGTGTTGGTCGGAGGGGTGGGACGATTGTTGGTTTTGGTGCGGACGGGCTCTTCCCCGCGCACCTTGCTGATGGTATCCATGTACCGCGTGGGGCTATCGTCCACGAAATATTTGTATTCGAAATGAATGCTGGGGTTCTTTTTAAACTCGTCGATGTCATACAGCATCTCGGCCGCCGATTGATAGCGCTTGGAGGTATCCTTTTGCATCGCTTTGACGGTGATATCCTCCAGCCCTTCGGGGATCGCCGCGTTGATCTGACGCGGGGGCTGCGCTTCGGACTGCATCTGCATGATGGCAACCGACACCGCGCTGTCCGCTTCAAACGGCAGCTTGCCGGTAAGCATTTCATACAGCATCACGCCGACCGAATAGATATCGGCCTTTTCATCCGTGATCTCACCGCGCGCCTGCTCGGGGCTGATATAATGCACCGAACCGATGGCTTTATCGTTCGAGCGCGTGGTGCGGATATCCTGGCGCGAAAAACGCGCGATACCGAAATCGGCAACCTTGATGGTGCCGTCCGGCAGCAGCATGATGTTCTGCGGCTTGATATCACGGTGCACGATGCCCTTATCGTGAGCGTGCTGCAGCGCACGCAGGATCTGCACCGTGAAGTGGACGGCTTCCTTCCATTTGAATTCCGCCTGACCCTCTATGTATTCTTTGAGGGTGATGCCGTCGATATATTCCATAACGATATACTGCATTTTGTCGCCAAAGCTGACATCGTACACCTTGACTATGTTGGGGTGGGACAAAATGGCGATCGCTTTGGACTCGTTTTTGAAGCGACGGGTGAATTCCTCGTTTTGCAGGTATTCTTCCTTTAAGATCTTCACCGCAACGATACGGTCGTCGATGTTGTCGTACGCCTTGTAAACATGCGCCATGCCGCCAACGCCGATGATCTCCTTGATTTCATAACGTCCGTCCAGACGTTTTCCGACATACTTATCCATCATCTTTCCTCCTGTGCTTCTTGCCGGGTGATGCCGACAACGGTAATATTATCACTACCACCCGCTAAGTTTGCGGTGTTGATTAATTTTTGCGGAATTTCCTCAAACGGGAACGTGCGGATCAAGGATTGCAGGGTATCTGCCTCCACCATGTTGGACAAGCCGTCCGTGCAAACCAACACGGTGCCGTCCTCGGGGAACGGGATCGCCGTGAAATCACACTCGGTATCGTTTTCCACACCCAAGGCACGGGTGAGAAAATGCTTTTGAGGATGGAAGCGCGCTTGATCGGCTGTGATCTGCCCTTTTTCCACCATATCCTGCACCACCGAATGGTCCCGCGTGATCTGCTCGATTGACGTGGGGGTGACCATATAGGCGCGACTGTCGCCGACGTGGGCAATGTACACATCGCGGTCGTTGGCGATCACCGCCACGACCGTGGTACCCATGCCACGCAGCTCCTCATCCTCCATGGCGGCTTCGTAAACCTCTTTGTTGGCAGATAAAATCGCCGCGTTTAACAAACGGCGCACCGTTGCGGGAGTCGCGTTTTCACGGTACTCATCCACGATATGATCCGCGATACACCGCATGGCGATGGAACTGGCAATGTTACCGCCGTTCGCGCCGCCCATGCCGTCACACACAACGGCAAAGGCCGTGCGCGCGGTGAGCATACCGCAGATAAAAGCATCCTGGTTGGTGGGGCGAACACGTCCCGCGTGGGATGCTCCTAACGTCCGCATGGTGATTCCTCCTCTCTGTGCTTTCGGCGCAATTGACCGCAAGATGCGTTGATATCGGCGCCGAGTGTACGCCTGACCGTTACCGTCAGGCCGCGTTGTTCCAATATATGTGAAAATTGTTTTAACCGTTGTGCAGTGCTGCGGCGGTGTTCCTTGCCCTTGACCTCGTTCGCGGGAATGAGGTTGACGTGGCAAAGCATGCCGCGCAGGCGGGATGCCAGTTCTTCGGCACAGGCATCGCTGTCGTTTACGCCGTGGATCATGGCGTATTCAAACGAAATGCGGCGACCCGTTACCTCCGCATATTTGCGGCAGGCTGTGAGCAGCTCCTCAACCGGATACCGCCGATTGATCGGCATTAACCGCGAGCGAATGTCATCGTTGGGGGCGTGCAGGGATACCGAAAGCGTGAGCTGCAGGTTTTCTTCCATTAAGCGGTAGATCTGATCCACCAGCCCACACGTGGACAGCGATACGTGGCGCATGCCGATGTGCACGCCGTCCGGTTCGGACAGCATGCGCAAAAAGCGCAATACCTGATCGTAATTATCCAGCGGTTCGCCCATACCCATGAGCACCACCGATGAGACGCGGATACCGCGATCGCGCTGGGCGGTTTCGATCTGGGCGATCATTTCCGCCGCCGTGAGGTTGCGGGACAGCCCGCCCATGCCGGTGGCACAAAACGAACAACCCATGCGGCAACCCACCTGGGTGGACAAGCATTGCGACCAGCCGTGGTGATAACTCATCAGAACGGATTCCACGGTTTCACCGTCGGACAGTTCAAACAAATACTTGGTGGTTTCATCTAACTTCGATTGCCATTTTTCCAGAATGGTGACACCGGGAATATAAAAGTGTTGCTTGAGTTCCTCACGCAAAGCGAGCGGCAGATTGGTCATCTCATCAAGTGACGTGCACCCTTTGTTCAGCCAATCGGCGATTTGCTTGCCGCGAAACGCGGGGTACCCCCGTTCGGTCATGCGGGCAACGATCTGTTCGGTTGTGAGGGAACGCAGATCCTCCTGCATGGCCGTACACCTCATTTTTTCTCAAAACCGGCGATGAAGAAGCCGTCGGTGCCGTGAACGTGCGGAAACAGCGTGATGCTGTGCGACGGGGCCTGCCCCGCTGCCGCAAAGCATTCGGCAAGCGGCAGCACACGAGGCTGAAATTCGGGATGTTCCCGCAAAAAGCGTTCCGCCACCGCCTCGTTTTCCGCCGGATTCAGCGTGCAGGTGGAATATTGCAGCACGCCTCCGCTTTTCACCAGTGCGGCGCTTTGTTCCAATATCGCATACTGCAACGCCGGCAACGATTGCAGCTCCGCCAAATCTTTGTAACGAATTTCGGGTTTGCGGCGAATGACGCCGAGGCCCGAACACGGGACATCGCATATCACGCGGTCAAATGCACCGCGCAGTGCGGCGGGACAAGGCTTGGCTGCATCCCGCACCGCGGTTTGCAAGATGGTAATTCCCAGCTGCGCGGCGCGTTTTTCAATGGTATCGCATTTTTGCGGATACACGTCGCACGATAAC
>JAZQIV010000140.1:0-9162 GCA_045541305.1 Acutalibacteraceae bacterium
ACGCCGGGGAGCAGCACCTGTGCGAAAATGCGCACGCCCTGTAATTGACCGCAACGGCCATCGGGTGTGTTGTCGCGGATCAAGGCGCCGAACACCGCCATACCGGCCAGATAACCGCACATCATAAAGAGAGAACCGATAAATACCGGCAATTTAGCGGTGGTGAAATACAGTACGACATATCCGAGTAGCAGGGATGCCAGTGCGAACAGCCCTGAAAAACGGAAGCCTTTTTGATCGTACACCTTGCCCCACAGAGCCGTAACGACCGCTGCGACCACAATGGCAGGGGCCATCACGAGAACATAATCCGCCATGCCAAGTGATACTTCATAATAGATGATGAGATACGGCATGAAGATCTGAATGGAGATGTTAAAGAGGATAAATGCCGCCAAAGCGAGATATAACGTGGGATTGGCTTTCACGGTTTTGGGACGGAAGCCATACAGGATGGTGGCGAAATACGGTTCCTTGACGGGCCGGATCGGTGGCTCCTTAATGAGAAAAAAGCCGAGTATACCGATGAGCAACACCGCGATGCCGATGATGGTGAAGATGAGTGTCCAGCTGGCGGCGTTGTCCAAATTGAAGAACATGAAGCCGCCGAACACCACCAGGATGGAAACGAGCGGCATCATGGCGTTGATGCCTTCCGCGGCGCCGCGGTTGGTGGAATCGGTGGAATCGGTGAGCCAAGCGTTGAACGCCGCATCGTTGGCGGTGGAGCCGAAAAAGGTCATGACGCAATCCAAAAGAATGGTGAGCGAAATACACACCGCCGTGATATTGGTGGTCATGACGGCGAGCGGGTCGGCAACGCCGTTTACCAAAAAGACGAAACTGAAAATGGAAATGCCCCACAGTATGTAACCGCCGCACATGAACACCTTGCGTTTGCCGAGTTTATCGGACAAGGCACCCATGAACACGGTGGTGAGGGTGGCTGTGACGGCGGATGCTGCGACCATCAGCGAGATGTCTTCGGCAGATGCGCGGAACATTTTGTAGATGAACACGTTGAAATACATGTTCTCCACGACCCACGCAATCTGCCCCATCAAGCTGAAAACGGTGAGTGCGCACCAAAAACGGGGAGAGAGTTTGGTTTTCATAAAGAAACCTCCGCTTGCAAAAGTTTGGAATACAGGGCTTTTGCCCATAAACGGGAGCCTTCCGCGTCGGGATGGCCGCCGTAGGGTGCGGTTTGCGGCGGATCACCGCCGAGGATCGGCACGCAGTCAAACGTCATATCCACCTGTTTTGACAGCACGGTAAGCAGGTGGGTATTTACTGCTTGCCAGATGGCGGTGCGTTCGGGATTGTAATCGAAAGGGGGCACCGTTTGCAAAATGACGGTTTTTCCGGCATCCTTGAGTTGCTTTGTGATAGCGGCCAACGAGGCAATGATCCTATCGGCGGTGTGACCGGCGCTCAAATCGTTGACACCGAAACACACAAACACGGTATCGCATTGCATGGCTTTTGTAAGCCACGCGCCGCCGGTGGCGGCGTCGGCAGCACGGCCGCAACCGATGCCGAGGTTCCAGTAAGCGTGTCTGCTGCCGATCTTGTGCGCGAGCATAGCTGACCAATGCTGATACGAGTTATACGCGGGACCGATGCCCTGGGTGATGGAATCGCCCAAAAAGCCAACGTGCGAGATAACGGGACGGTCACACCCGACCATGATGGCGGCGGGAAGATCACACCCGTACGCAAAGCGACCGTCCGGTTGCTTTATGTAGATAGGTAATACACATTCGGGATGACAGGGGATGCTGTCACCTGAAACGGTCAATTCCAAGCACAGATAATCGCCGTCAGCAAAGGTGAGGGTGAGCGGATCGCCGGCAAAGCATTCGCCTTTCTCCACGGTTTTGCTTGTTGCGCCGCCGAATGTGAGCGGCACAAAATCCGTGACGGGGCGATTGGCGGCAGCATCGCTGCGAAAATCATCACCGAAAAAGTCAGAGCCGACACGGGCGACTGCCGCAGCGTGAATGTGCCAGTTGCCGCAGGAATGATTCGGCGCAGATTGGCGGAACGTGCTATCGGTTGTATCGGAAAACAGCAGAGAATACCGATACGTGCCGCCGCAGGTGATGCGGTAAAAGATGCGGCCGGTACGCGCCTGACGGGCGGTACACCGTGATTGATTGCTAAAACCGCCCAACGTGTTGGAACGGTATGTGGCAAAGTAGGTATCCATGTTGTCACCTCTTTCGCTCATTGTACCATATTGCGTGAAAAAATACCATACTCTTACAAAAAAAGACCGATCTTTGGGCAGCACTTCGTAAAGAAGAATAGGTTTTGAAAACATCTTTTCCGTTTATGCTGCATGAAAAAATCCCGTAATACGCGAGTATTGCGGGATTTTTATCATTTTGCCTAAACAAAAAATCTGAATTTCAAAACTGCCGTGCACCTTAAAATGCAAAAGTTAGGATGTGAAACGAGGCGAAAAGCGCAGGAATCCTTTACGGATTGCGAGCATTTCCAACGCTGTTTCACGCCGAAATCTTGCATTTTAAGGCTATTATTCCTTACGGAGTGCTGCCCATCGGTCTTTTTCGACATTATTTTTTCGGTTTGGGTTTGCGGATCTTGTTGAGTTTTTTGTTGAGATCCAGCAGATCTTCTTTGGTGAACTTTACGTCCATCATACCGCCTGCCATGGTGACCAGACGGAGCACCGTGAAGCCGCCCATCATCGCCATCATTTCGGGGGTGACGTCAAAGCCGGCCGCCTTTTTCTTTTCGCCTTTCTCACCGCCGCCGAGCATTTTGCCCATGAGTTTGGCAAACAGCATTTTGCCGCGGAAGGTGGAGATGACGTCGCTCATTTTATCGTTGAGTGACAAGCGGCCGTCGGGTGCCGTGATATCGAACCAGTTCAGGATGGCACCTTCTTCACGCAGACGGTAGTCTTCGTTGAATTCTTCGACTTTGCGGATGTTGCTTTCATCCTTGCAGTCACCGGCAACGGCCGTGAGCTTCGTTTCGCCGACGTTCGGGACGTCAAAATAGAAGAAGTGATCGGGCGCTTCCTTTTTGCCGAGGCTTTCGCCGTTGACAAACAGTTCCACCTCCGGCTGGTTGGAATACACTGTCACTTTGGTGACGTCTTCCACGCGGTCCACGTAGCGTTTACCGCACAGGTGCACAAACGGATCATCCGACAACCAGGCTTTGTACGCATAGAAAGAATCTTTCTTATATTTGCGGTCCATGGTAACCAGGCCTTTGTGGTTTTGACCGTTTTCGCCGCCCTCATTACGGGCGTCGGCGCCGAAGTCGAACATGTTCCACACGTGGGTGGCCCACATGTATTTACGGGTGAAGAGTTGTTTGATGAGTTCTTCGTGGTAGTACGCTTGATATTCCTCGGTGTAATCGCCCTGGCGCGGATCGGACGTGTGCCAGTTGAGAGCTTCGCAACCGTATTCCGAGCAACCGATCGGGATCGTGGGATGGGTGGCGTGGAATTTATCAAACCACGGACCGTTCATAGCCGTATCGCCGCCGTACCAACCAAAGTAATGGTTGTACGAAACAACGTCGGGGATCTGCAGGTACGGATCGTCCATTTTGCACATGGACACCGCCGCAATGGTGGTAAGACGGGTCTTGTCCATTTCATGGCAGAGATCGTTCAAAATGCGGTGGTTTTCCAGCAAATCTTCATCGCTGCCGCCGATGGAAATCTCATTCGACAAGCCCCACACCACGATGGAGGGATGGTTGTAGTTTTGCGTGATGAGTTCTTTCATCTGCGAGACGGTGTTCTCGCGGCCGCCGGGCATGTGCTTGGAAATATAGGGGATCTCTGCCCAGATGACCAAACCGCGTTCGTCACACAGATCGTAGAAATACTGATCGTGCTGATAGTGCGCCAAACGGATGGTGGTGGCGCCGACTTCGCAGATTAAATCGATATCCTCTTCGTGATGCTCCGGCAACAGCGCATTACCCACGCCCAGGCGGTCCTGGTGGCGGGACACACCGCGCAGGGGATATTCTTCACCGTTTAAGATAAAGCCGTTATCGGGATCGATCTTAAACGAACGGCACCCGAAGCGGTTGCACACGTTATCCAGTACTTCGCCGTTTTCCACAAGCTCGATTTCGCAGCAGTACAGATACGGGTCCTTGCGGCCGTGCCACAGATGCACGTTTTCCAAGGTGAACTGTGCCGTTAAATCGGTGGTTTCGACCTGTGCGAGCTCTTTTTCTTCGGCGTCGTAGATGGTGTAGCGCAGGGTTTGTCCCTCTTTGAAGTTGGTGAGATACGCCTCCACCTTCACATTGGCGTTTTTGCCTTCCACCGTGGGGGTGATGGCAAGACCGGGACCGCCGTAATAATCCAGATCAAAGTGCGATTCGCTGACACACACGATGTTAACGTTGCGGTATAAGCCGCCGTAGAACGTGAAGTCCGCCATCTGCGGGTACACGGTTTCGTTGGCTGAGTTATCCACCGCCACGACGAGCAGCGCATCTTCCTTGATGTGATCGGTGATGTTCACGCGCCAGGTGGAATAACCGCCATCGTGATGCGCGAGCTTTTCGCCGCCCACGTACACATCGGCAGAGGAGTTGGCGCCGCGGATCTCCAGATAGTATTGATCGGCTTTGGGCAGATCGTCCACGACGATTTGTTTTGCATAGTAGCAGGTGCCGCGGTGATAGTCGTTGCCGCCGTCCTGGCCGTCAGTCGCGTTCCACGAATGGGGCAAGTTTACTGCTTCCCAATCGGTGGGGAGTGCGGTGGGAATTTCCACTGCTTGCTTGGTGAATGCCCATTTGGCATTGAAGTTGAGTACAGATCTCATGCTGTTTCCTCCCAGTACAGAATACTTACAGTATACAAGGTTTTGTGTGATAAGGTATAAACAAATTTTGAATAAAAGAGACCGGCTGCGGTTGCCGCCGGTCTCTTTTAACAGACTATACGTTGTCGGCTGTGATAGGAATCCGATCGGCGTTATTCCGCTTCAACGTCACGGCCGAGTTCTTTGTTCATCTGAGCCAGGGTTTTCTTGTCCAGGTTATAGACAAGAGCCAGGCCGACAAACTGGAGAAGTGCGGAGAACAGGAAGGTGGCCGCAACCAGATAACGCATGTTGACAGCGACTTCCCACAACTGGTTGCCTTCATTCTCGCCGACGTAGCCGAGCGCGACCATGACAACAAGAAGCAAGGAGGGGCCAATGCCCTGCGCGAGTTTACGGAAGAAGGAGTGCAGCGAGTACACAGTGCCTTCCTCCCGTTTGCCGGTTTTCCACTCATTGTAATCGATGGCGTCGCCCATCATAGCCCACGAAACGGTGGAGTAAACGCCCAGGCCCAAGCTGTAAACGAGCTGGCAGAGGATGTAGACGATCAGATCTAAATTGGTGTTGTCCGGCGTGATGATGAACAGGCCGAGAGCGGCAACGACCGAGCAGATGGAGCCGAAGGTTGCAAGCTCTTTTTTGCCGTATTTGGCAACCATTTTACGTGCCAAGGGGGTGAAGCACACGATCGGGATCATGGCGAACAACTGCACGATACCCGAGATCTGCACATTTTTGAAATAGGATTGGAAGATAACGGTGACAGCCGTGGTGGCACCCTGCATGCCGATGAACATACCCATGGCGGCGATGGTGGCGCCGACTGCGGGACGGTTCTTGATGAAGTTGCCGAATGCCTGGAACACGTTGAATTTGGGCTGCTCTTCATTGAGGGCCACCGAGGTGTCCACACGGATGGTGGTGTTGCGGATCATGAACTGGAAGCAGATGAAGCCGAGTGCACCCATGATGAGGGCCGCGATGAACACGCGCTCGCCGATCAGGTTATTATCCTTGTCGTAAATGATGAACGGCAGGATTACCATGGGCAGCATGTTGCCGAAGATGGAGCCGATCGAACGCCAAGCGGAAAGCGAGGCGCGGTCCTTGACATCGTTCGAGATGAGCGACAACAGCGAGCCGTAGGGGACGTTCGCCACCGTGTAGAACGCATCCCACACCACGTAACCGGCAATGAAGATGATTGCTTTTGCCACGGTGGGAGCTTTCGGGAATGGCAGGAAGCAGCAGGCGCCGCCGACGATCAGGCCGATGGAGCCGAGCCAGATATAAGACAGGAATTTATTACGTTTGTAGGTGCGTTTGTCTGCATCAATGATCGAACCGATCAGCGGATCGTTGATCGCGTCCCAAACCTGGACGATGATCAAAAGCAGCGCATACCACAGATCCATGCCCATATACTGAGTCCAGAAAATCGACATGGTACCTTTGAGCGCAAAGCTCATGTTACAGCCGAGGTCGCCGGCTGCGTACGCCACGCTGTCGCGAATGCCGAACTTACGGGGCGCTTCGGTGTTGACTTGATTTGCCATGAATTTCCCTCCTGGTAGATAATTGGTCATACCTAATTGCAAGTATACCAGTTAAACTATACAGTGTCAACGGAAAAAGTCAAAAAAATACGGCAAATGTTGACAAAAAACAGCCCGCGCGATTGCGCGGGCTGCTAAAAAATTTAGGATTCAAACGTGATCTGTGCAACGCGTACGCACAGGTTTTGTCCGTACGGATAGCCCGGCACGTTAATGCGCAGGGAATCCTTTGTTTGCTCAAAGGGAAGCGGCTGATGATTATCCATCCATTCAATTGCCGCGATCGTACGGTCAATACCGGGCAGGGTGATCGAATCGTCTTCGGAAAAACTGAGCGTGACATTGGCATCACCGCTGATGGTGCCGGGATTAAAACGGAACAGATAGGCAGTGTTTGGATCGTACACGTCCTGCAGGATGAATTCGCGGCAATCGTCGTACTGGATGTACGGACGGCCGTTATAAATGGCTTTGCCGTAGCTTTGCATCCACCGACCGATGCATTCCATGATGGCTTGCTGCATTTTGGGTACCGAACCGTCGGCGCTCGGGCCGATGTTGAGCAGGAAGTTACTGCCTACCTTGCGGCATTCGCACAATTCCTCAATCAATTGCTTGATGGGTTTGAAGTTCAAGTCATCGGCTGCGCCCCAGTGATCGCACAGCGTTTCGCACATCTCGCCCGCAATGTACTTGGGCATGCCGCGGCGATCCAACGGGTGGGGCATGCCGCGTTCAAAGGTGACAGAATCGATCTCCTCCGCGCCCAGCTTGCCGCGCTGGTTGAGTCCGGTGTTGTTGATAATCATGGCGGTGGGCTGATAGTGGCGGATCATTTTGTACAAACGATCCTCTTTCCAATCGGCTTCCTTTTTGGACCAGTTACCGTCAAACCAGAAACCGCCGACCTTGCCGTAGTGAGTGCACAGAATCTTGACGCTTTCATACAGATAGTCGAGGTATTTATCGAAATCGTTTTCAAAATCCGGATGGTACCAATCGAGCGTGGTGTGGTAGAAAAACGGCACGATATCCGTTTTGCGGCATTCGTCCACGAATTCTGCCACCAGATCACGCGCGGTGGGGGAGTGCATGACGTCGAAGTCGTTCAGACCGCGGGTATCGTACAACGAAAAGCCTTCATGATGGCGTGTGGTTAGGCAGATATATTTACAGCCCGCCGATTTCGCGACCTCCACGATCTGCGCCATGCTGCCGACTTTGAAATCGTGTATCATGGGGGCATAATCCGCCATATCCATTTTGTGGATGTGGTATGCCCATTCAGCGCGTTTGAGGCCTGAGTACAAGCCGAAATGGACGAACATGCCGAAGCCGAGCTGTTCAAAATCCTTGATATAGTCCGGTGCGACCGGAATGTTATTGTTGCTCATAATCAACAATCACCGCCTTTGCGGATAGTATACCATAAGGGAATCGAACTCGCAATGGTTTTCGCCGGATTTTTCCGGATTAGGCAAACAAAAAAGCACCACCTTACGGTGATGCTCTTTCGTTTTGGCCCGCCCGGAGGGATTCGAACCCCCGGCCTTTGGAATCGGAATCCACTGCGATATCCAGCTTCGCCACGGGCGGATGTGATGTTTATTTTACAACGTTTTCGCGTGTTTTGCAAGACCTAAATTCCAAAAACCTCAACAAAATGAAAACGCACCACCAAAAGGTGGTGCGTTTTTGCTATTCTTCGTGCAAATTGGTTTGAATGAAGCCGTCGACGGTGCCGCGGATGTCCAGGAGCTTGACGGGAACGTCCATGTGGTTTTTCAGGCGAATATCGTCCAAAATGAGCGATTTGACGGTGGCTTCGGGATCGATGCCGATGGTTGCCTGCGGGACGGTGCGCTCCTCACGGTCGAGATGCGCGATGCGCAGATTCTCTACGTCCACGCCATCCTGCACCCAGATGAGCGGGGTGCGGTTACCGGGTACGTCCACCGTGCCTTTGCACAAGCAGGCGCGCACCTGTTCGATGGTAATGTTTTTCATCACACCGCGTTCTTCGGGACCACCGTGATATTTGGTAATCCCGATGCAATAGGTGTAAAAGCTGCCGTACACGTTGCGAATGACTACGTTGCGCACGGGGAAGCCGTGGGACAACAAGCGTACCGCGCTGTGGCAGTTTTCGGCAAAGATGCCGTCAATGACTACGTTCTCGATGGGTCCGTACAGGCCGTCGTCGGCGGTGAGTGCCACCAAATCGTCGTGGCAGGTGCCTTTCAAATTGCGGATCACACCGCGTTTGCAATAGCCTTCCACGTGAACGCCGTCCAAATTCCACAGTTTGGGGGCGCCGTGTTTGTAATCAAACACAATGTCCGACACGGTGAAATCCTCGATATAGCCCATGTCGACACCGAAGTTGACGGGGTCGCGCAGGGTGAGATCGCGCAGCGTGAAATTGCGGATACGGCAAAACTGCATGCAAATGCCGGTGTAGGTTTTGGGAAATACGGTGAGCGAAGCGCGATATCGGCACTGCGCTTCCCTCGTGTTTTCCACGCCCAGACGCTCATACATCATGGCGCCGTTTTTATCGGGGAAGTGGAGCGGATTGGGATCCTGGTTTTGGTTGTTCATGTTCCAAATACCGCCCACAATGGCGATGTTTTCTTTCCAAGTGGAAAAATCATCGTCCTCGATCATGCAACAGTTGCTGTCGGGTGCGAGCATGATCTCCGCAAAGCGGGGCAGCCGCAAGCACTGACCACCGTGGATCTTGAGCGTCTTGCTGATGAGATACC
>JAZQIV010000141.1:0-15764 GCA_045541305.1 Acutalibacteraceae bacterium
GGAGGGCCGTCGTGCAGAATGTAGCGCGGCTTCCCTTCGTTCTTTTTCATGATCTTGCCGTACAGATCGTCCTTATCCCATTGCTCCAGCATGGCAGGCTCCCGTTGCGGTAACCCGGCACGCATGGGAAATTCGGTCTGCGGCAAATTCAGCGTTTGATTGTAATCTTGTTGTTGCATAGGGCAAATCTCCTTTTGAGAACTCATTTTTTCTTCCGGAACAAGCCGCGAGGTTTATCGTCTTCCTCATCCTCCGCGTCGTCTTCGTGGATATCGTAATCGCTGCCAAATTTCAAATCATTGAAACGTGAGAGCGGCTTAAACTCCTCTTCCTCGGTCTCCACCCGCACCGTTTCCTCGGTGGTGGGGGCCACGATGATCATATCCGCATCCTCGTCCTCTTCCTCTTCCACAATCGGCTCTGCTACCGGCTCTTCTGCTACGGGTTCCTCCGTCGGTGCTGCGGCCGATTCTTCGGGCAGCAATTTGAGCAGCGCCAAATGATCCTTATACAGTGCCAGCATCTTGTTTTTGAAATCGGTAACCTCTTGCTTGGCACGCGCCAGCTCTGCACGTTCCGCTTCCAACTGAGCCAACAGCTCCTGACGCAACGCTGCGGTAGAGCGCTGTGCTTCCTCGGCGATGGCATTTGCCTTTTCCTGCGCTTCACGCACAATGGCATCACCGGTGCGCTGTGCGTTCAACAGGGCACCGCGGATACTATCTTCATCGTTGCGGTATTCCGCTAATTTATCGGCGAGAACTTTCATCTTTTGGTTAGTTTCGTAGTTGGCTTGTTCCAACGCTTGCATAGCCGCCACGCATTCATCAATGAAATCATCCACCTCATCGCTGCGGTACCCGCGGCCTTTGGTAAATTCAACGTTGCGAATATCCTCCAAAGTCATCATCGTTTGTTCCTCGCTTTCGTTTATATATACTTTTGCAGCCGAATGAACAGCCGCCCTTTGTGCGTAACGGGACCGAGCGCCGCCACGCGAAAGCGCCCCGCACCGCGGACCGACAACACGTCGCCCTCCTGCACCATATAAGCCACCGCTTCACACGGCATATGATTACAAGATACCAAGCCCGCTGTGATCTGCCGCGCGGCTTCTTCGCGTGAGACGCGCAGCGCGACTTTCACCACCGCATCCAGCCGCGGCGAGGCAACCGTATCTTGATATTCTCGAAATTCGCGCTGCACTATTATCGGCTCGGTATACGGATACTCCGCCCGCACACCTTCCGCACCGACCTTATCGATCGATTGCGCCAAAAACGGTGCCAATTCCTCATCGGTAAATACCACGGTGAGGCCTTTGCCGCACACGATGTCCCCGATCTTTTCCCGTTTGATGCCGGTTGCAAGCAAGGCACCCAAAAAATCGCGGTGCGACAGCTCGGCACACGACCGATACCGAAAACCGATTGCTGCCAACGGGAACAAAGACGTTTCCAACGGTAAAAAAGACGGAAAAACGCCCAAAATCGTGCGTTCCGCCCCTTCGTATCCGCCGAAAAACAAATGGTCAAACACACCCTTTTCATGCAAGACGGCTCGTGCCACCGCTTGTTGATGTTCATCCAAAAAACCAACAAAACGAGGACACGAGCGCATTTCACATAAATGACAGGCATCTTCCACACGGGCGCGCAGCAGCGCGTCCTCTTCCGAACGATCAGAAGTAAAGCCCATTGTTCTCCAATTCGTCTAACAAGTCACCCATGAAGCCGACGTTGTACGGCGTGATGATATAGGTGCAGTTGGCAACTTTTTTGATCTGGCCGTTGTTGGCGTACGCAACACCGCTGAGGAAATCCAGAATACGACGCGCCACGTCCTTGTTGGACGATTCCAGATTCAGCACGACCGTGCGTTTGGCGTTCAGGTGATCCGCCACCGCGCTGGCATCGTCAAAACGCTCGGGTTTTACGAGAACCACCTGCAGCTGTGCGGTTGCATGGATGTTCACCACCTTATTGTTTTTGCGCGGTGCTTCCACTTCCATATCCTTTTCCGGCGCACGCGAAACGAAATCCGCATCCGCATCCAAACCGATCGTACTATCGGACTGTTCTCCGAACAAACCTTCCAATTTGTCTAAAATACCCATTTTCTGTTCCTCCTGCATCAATTATATTGTCTTTCGCCAAAGATTGCTGAGCCGACACGAATCAACGTCGAGCCTTCCAGAACAGCCTCCGCGAAATCAGAAGACATACCCATGGACAATACTTCCATGATTACATTATCCACTTTTTTACCCTGAATGTCAATAAACAGTTTATGCATTTCGCAAAAAATCGCGCGTTTTTCCGCTTCTGTGTGCAAAATCGGGGGGATTGTCATCAATCCGCGCACACGGATTCCCTCCAACGCACCGATTTCGTACAAAAAGTCCGTCAATTTTTCGGGCTCCACACCGCTTTTGGATTCCTCGCCGCCGATGTTGACCTCCACCAGCACGTCGGTGTAGCCCTTGGCGGTTTTCAACGAAGCCTCCGCGATCGCTTTTGCCACGCGCACGCTATCCACTGATTGGATCATATCCACTTCGCCCACAATGTGCTTGACCTTGTTGGTTTGCAGATGCCCGATCAAGTGCCGCTCCACGCCATCCAGATGCAGTGCATCCCGTTTGCCAAGATATTCCTGCACGCGGTTTTCACCGATACATGTGATACCGGCATCCAGCACCATATTGATACGTTCGGGCAATACCGTTTTGGTGACTGCCATCAGCGTCACCTCTTCGCGGGAACGACCGGCAGCATGACAAGCCTTGCACACCGCTTCTTCCACGCGGCGAAGATTCTCAAGCAGCCACTCCTTCTCATCGCACGAGCTTGCCGTCATACAAATCCTCCCCTTCCGTGACAATGCGGTCATATAGCTTCAAGTACCCTTTTTCATCCTTTTGGGCACACACGGAATACCGCTCCGCTTCATTATGATACAACACCTGGATGCGCTTGAACCGCAGGATATTACCATCCTGCACAAACACACCGGCTTCTTGATTTTCGTTGAAATAAATCGCTTCGTCCGGCACCAGAATTCCTTCGTGCTCGGTCAAGCGGATCTCGATCTGTTCGCGCCGCACGGTGGACAATGCCGCCGACATGTAGGTGCATTGCAGCACCACCGCCACTTCATCGTTTGCGGCTTTGTTGAGCGACACCACTTTCATGCGCAGCGGCTCGCTCTGCACAAACGGCATGCACACCTCCAGCTGGAGATCTTTTTTCAAATTCGCGGCGCTTTCCAGCGGCAGAACACACGCAAGATACCATTCGTAGTCGCCCACGATCTTGCCCACGAAATCCGTGGTATCTGCCGAGGGCTTCGCCGCCAACGCAGCTTGCACGTCGCTCACACTCAGGTTGTTCACCTTATCGGTGGTAAACTGCGTTTCAAAGCCATCTGCCGAACCGACAAAATAACCCGCGACCGGGGACGTGACGGTTGCCGTTGCCGTTTGAAACGAAGCCGCCAGCTTGGCGCGTTCCGCCCGCAGCTGCGCAATGCGTGCATCGAAGTTATCCTCCTTGCCGATGGTCAGCTGCTTTTTATTGAGCAACGTGAGCAGGCGTGAATGCAAGGCGCTGATATCACCGTACGCCGCTTGATGCGCCGCCCGCGAGATGGAAAGCCAGGTTGCGTTGATTTGTTGATTGATGCTGTTCAGGCCCGCACGGTTGCTGGAGCCTTGTGCATTGATGGAAACCAGTGATTCAATTTCGGCATCCAGGGTTTCCAGCTCCTGCTGTGCAATGGCATCCTTGGCGCTGGGGAACACGTGTGCAATACTGCCGGATTTGGACACACGGTTGCCATCCTGCACGGTATAAAACACGTATCCGTCTGTTTTTTCACGGATCACCGATTCGCTGCGGTACACCACGCCGGTGGTCTTGAGTGTTTCGTACGCAATCTCACGATCCGCCGTGATGGTATCCAGCGATGCCGAGAAGATCAAGTACCCCTGCACGCCCACGTAAACAATGAGCAGCAGCGACAACAAAGCCAGCCCGATGCGTTTGACGACAGGGTTCATACCCTCACTTCTCCTTTCGTAAAAAATCCTCGATCACCGCCGCGGCTTGCGCGGCGGGTTGTTCCTCGTCCATATAAATCGGCTTCAGCCAGTCATACCGCCGAAACCACGATAATTGTCGCTTGGCATAGCGCCGCGTTGCCTGCCGCAACGCCTCTGCTGCTTCCTCCCGCGAAACAGCGCCCTGCAGGTACGGCTCCAATTCCTTGTATCCGATCGCCTGTCGCACGGTATCGGTGTTGGGTTGACGGCGCAGCCATTGCGCTTCCTCTACCAAGCCCGCATCCAACATGGCGGTCACACGGCGGTTGATACGATCGTACAACGTGCCGCGCTCGCGATATTCCAACCGCAGCCCGCACACACGGTACGGGGAATTCACCGCGTGCGAGGCGGCGTTTTGTTCCGTGATAGTGCGGCCGGTGGTGCGCACGATTTCCAGCGCACGCACAATTCGTCCGTGATCGTTCGGGTGTAACCGTGCCGCGGTTTCGGGATCCACCTGTGCCAGTTCGGCAAGCAAGACTTCGCCGCCCTCACGCTCAATGCGCTCACGCAGCTGCTCCCGCAGCTCGCGCGAGGCCGGCTGTTCTTCGTAGGATAAATTTTCCACAACTGCCTGGATGTATAGGCCCGTGCCACCGCACAGAATCGGCAGCTTGCCTCGCGCGTGCACGTCCGCGATCGCCGCATGTGCCAGCTCGGCGTATTTGGCAACGCTGAACGAGGCATCCGGCGGTAAAAACCCCATCAAATGATGCGGAATGCCGTTGGTTTCCTCCGGCATCGGGCGTGCCGTTCCCACCGTCAATGTATCGTACACCTGCATGGAATCGGCGGAGATCACCTCACCGTTAAAACGACGGCACAGCTCCACCGCCAACGCCGTTTTGCCCGAGGCGGTCGGGCCGGCAATCACGATGAGATCGATCAAATTTTCCTTCCCCATCATACGATCCGCCCAAACTGCTTTTCAATTTCTCTGGCGGTCAGTTCAAAGCAGACCGGCCGCCCGTGCGGACAGGTGCGAATGTCATCGTTGTACAACACCCGCTGTGCCAGTTTTTGAAGTTCGGGCGGCGTGCTGCCGTCCCCCGCTTTGACAGCGGCGCGGCACGCGACCGAATGATAAATCCAATCCAACCGTTCGGTGGTGATTTCGCGGCGTCCCGATAACAATCCACCGGCGATCTCGCGCAGACTTTCCGCCACGTCGCCATCGGCAAGCATCATGGGAATCGCACGCACCAGCAAGGTGTTTCCGCCGAATTCCTCCACTTCAAAGCCGGCCTCCGCCAACGAGGCGGCAGCTTCCATCAACGCACCAAATTCCTCGCGGCTGAGCGATACCGACAACGGCGCCAGCAACAGCTGCGAATCCTTGTGTGCCGTTTGCTTGAGTTCGTTGTACAAAATACGCTCGTGTGCGGCATGCTTATCGATGAAATACACCGAACCGCGCCATTCCACGATGATATAGGTGTGCAGCGCTTCACCCAGCACCCGAATCGGCTCGGGCTGTTCCGGCCGGATGGTTTGCTGCACCGGCATTGCCGGTTCCTCCGCTTTGGGAAGCGGCTGCACCGTTTTAACCGGCGGTGTGTGCGCCTCGGTTTTCGGTTTTTCAAACACGATGTCCAGCGGGGACGTATCATCCCGCAGCACCGCAGAAGACCCCGTTCGAATCGGATTCTTGGGCATGGGGATGGTTTGGTGCACCGGTTTAAACTCTGGCTTTTCCTGCATCACCGTGCGGCGGGCAATCTCCCGTGCCGGCGTGGGTGATACGTATTCCGGCTTGGGCGGGGTCATCGTCGGTGCCGAAGACAGCGTGGCTTTACGCGGCGCGCTTTCGCCCTCCAAAGCTGTACGTGCACCGTGGTACACCGCATCAAACACCGGCTTTTCGTTGACAAACCGCACCTCGATCTTGGCGGGATGCACGTTGGCATCCACCGTTTCGGGCGGAATTTCAATGTACAACACACACGCGGGGAATTTGCCTGTCATCAAGCTGCCTTTATACGCTTGCTCGATCGCCGCCATGGCGGTGCGGGTTTTCACGTACCGCCCGTTGATGAAGAAATACTGCATGGTGCGGTTGGCACGTGCTCCCTCAGGACGGCAGATATAGCCGTGCACACGGACACCGCCAAGCGTATAATCTAACGGCGTGAGCGTTTTCACAAAATCGCGACCCAGCACCGAGCTGATCGTCGCATACAGATCGTTGCTGCCCGGGGTGAGCAGCTCGTCGCGCCCCTCGCGGATGAACCGAAACGACACTTCGGGATGCGACAACGCCAAACGGTCCACCACACCGGCGACCGCATTGGCTTCACCAACGTCTTTTTTCAAAAATTTCATGCGTACGGGTACATTGTAAAACAAATCGCGCACGCAAATCGTCGAACCGCGAGGACAACCTACGTCGGACAGTTCCACTTCCTCGCCGCCTTCGATCACATACCGTGTACCGGCGAGCTCCTCTTCGGTGCGGGTAATGAGTTCCACGCGCGCCACCGCCGCGATGGAGGCCAACGCCTCACCGCGGAAGCCTAAGGTTGCGATACTGTCCACATCCTCCTCACGGCGGATCTTACTGGTCGCATGACGCAAAAACGCCGTCGGCACGTCTTCGCGGGCAAATCCACACCCGTTATCGGTGATGCCGATATAGGAAATACCGCCGTTTTTGATCTCGACCGTCACGGAGCTCGCGCCGGCATCGATCGCGTTTTCCACCAATTCCTTCACAACCGAAGCCGGTCGTTCAACCACTTCGCCCGCTGCGATAAGTTCTGCGGTGTGCTTGTCCAACACCTGAATACGCGCCATGTCGACACTCCTTCCCTTTTAATACGCCTGTGCTTCCCGATTCAGCTCATACAGCACCTGCATGGCTTCGATCGGGGTCAACACGTTTACATCCAGTTCTTTGATACGGCGGATCAGATCGTTATCCGCCATCGGCAGAAGCGACAGCTGCCCATCGTCCCGCTCGGAAATACCGTCACGCTTGTGCGACGTCGGCATTTCACCGTTATCCAATTCCCGCAAAATTTCTTTTGCACGGATCACAACCGCATCCGGCACACCGGCGAGCTTTGCCACCTCGATACCGTAGCTGTCATCCGTCGGGCCGCGCACGATACGGCGCAAAAACGTGATATCGTCACCGTGCTTTTTCACCGCAACGTTGTAATTCTTCACGCCCTCCAGTTCATCTTCCATAACGGTGAGCTCGTGATAATGCGTGGCGAACAGCGTTTTGGCGCCCAGCTTGCGGGGATCCGCCACGTGCTCCAGCACGGCACGCGCAATGCTCATACCGTCAAAGGTGGACGTACCGCGGCCAATTTCATCAAACACGATCAGGCTGTTCGCCGTGGCATTTTGCAAAATGGATGCCACCTCGCTCATTTCCACCATAAAGGTGGATTGACCGGATGCCAGGTCGTCCGAAGCACCCACACGGGTGAAGATGCTGTCCACAATGCCCACGGTAGCACTGTCTGCCGGCACAAAGCTGCCGATCTGTGCCATCAGCACGATCAGCGCCGTCTGCCGCATATAGGTCGATTTACCCGCCATGTTCGGGCCGGTGAACATCGCTACACGGTTAGCACCGTTGTCCAACAACACGTCGTTGGGCACAAAAGGTGACGATTGCAGCGCCTCCACCACCGGGTGACGACCGTTTTTGATATCGATCACACCGTTTAGATCAATCACGGGGCACACGTAATTGTGCAAGGCCGCCGCCTGCGCAAACGAGGTAAGCACGTCCAGCTTGGCAATGGCTTCCGCCGTTGCCTGAATGCGCAGCAGCTCGGAAGCAATGGTGGTACGCACCTCGCAGAACAACTGATATTCCAATGCCACCGCGCGATCCTTGGCGCCCAACACGCGGGATTCCAATTCTTTGAGTTCCTGCGTGATATAGCGCTCGGCGTTGGCAAGCGTTTGTTTGCGGATGTAATGCTCCGGCACCTCGTTTGAAAAACTGCGCGATACTTCAATGTAGTATCCAAAAACACGGTTGTACCCAATTTTCAGCGTTTTGATGCCGGTCTTTTCTTTTTCTTCGGCTTCGATACGCGCCAAAATGCTGCGGCTGTCCTCCATGATCAGGCGCAGCTCGTCTAGCTCGGCATGGTATCCCGCGCGGATCATGCCACCCTCTCGCACCGAGAACGGCGGATTTTCCGCAATGGCTTGTTCAATCAACGATAACAGGTCCGGCAACGGATCGATTGCTGCATGGATATCCTGCAGCAGGTTGCTTTTGGCACCAACCAAACGGGATTTGAGCGGTGCCAGCCGCTCGATCGTTTGCCCGAGCGCCGCCACCTCTTTAGCATTGGCGCTGCCGTATACGACTCGCGTCATAATGCGTTCCAGATCGTGAATATCGCCCAGCAATTCACGCAGATCCTCGCGCAGCACCACGTCGTGCACGATTTCCGCCACCGCGTTTTGACGGCGCGTGATCTGTGCAGGGTGCAGCAGCGGCTGCTCGATCCAGTTGCGGATCAAACGCTTACCCATGGCGGTGCGCGTTTTATCCAATACGCCCAGCAAAGAGCCGCGCTTTTCTTTGTTGCGCATGGTTTCCAGCAATTCCAAATTGCGCCGCGCAGTCAGATCCAACCGCATGAACTGCGCATCGGAATACACGTCCAGCTGCGTCATGCGTTCAATACCTGTCATCTGCGTGAGGTACAAATAATGCAGCGAACAGCCCAGCGCCCGTACCGCAGAATGCTTATCCTGCAGCGACAGCTGTTCCAGCGATGTCTTGCCGAAATGCTCCAGCACGCGATCATTCGCTGCCGTGTAATCAAAGCAAGCGGGTTCAGCCGGTTCGGGCTGCACGCTGAGCCGATCGGTCAAAAAGCTCATCACCGAACGGTTGGCAAGCGCCACGTCGTTAAGCAATACTTCGCGCGGGGCAAACCGACCGAGTTCATTTTGCATGCGCGGAATGAGATCTTGTCCTTCCAACTGCGTCACGTGCAATTCACCCGTCGAGGTGTCCACAAAGCACAGCCCCACGTCCTCAAATCCATCGCCCGCAAACACCACGCACAGGTAATTGTTGCGGCTCTCGTCCAGCATGCTGCCCTCGATCACGGTACCCGGGGTGATGATGCGCACCACGTCCCGTTTCACAAGACCTTTGGCAGTTGCGGGATCTTCGGTTTGTTCACAGATGGCGACTTTATAACCACGGCTTACCAGCTTGGCAATATATCCTTCGCAACTGTGAAACGGCACACCGCACATCGGTGCACGCTCCTCCTGACCGCAATCGCGACCGGTCAGCACGAGCTCCAGTTCCTGCGAGGCAATCTTCGCATCCTCAAAAAACATCTCATAGAAATCGCCCAGACGGTAGAACAAAATACAGTTCGGATAGTCCTTTTTGATTTCAAAATATTGTTTCATCATGGGAGTTACCGGCGGCATACCGCTCACCTCCTTTTCACGTCTGTTTTAGGAAAAACGAATTAGTGACATCCGCCGCAGCTGGCGCAGTTGCCGCCGCATTGATGCTCATCGTACTCATCGGGGTTGAGGCCCTGAGCCGCCATGTTGATGATGGCACCCACGCCGTTCAAGATCTTGTCCATCTCGGTTTTTGCCTCGTTGTAGGCCATCATGGAGGGATTTGCCATCACGCGGCCGTACACCTCGCGCAGTTCTTCATTGAGCTGCTTCATTTTCTCTTCATCCTGCTCAGGCTTCGCGGATTCGCTGTTGATCGCCATACGTTTCAGGTTGAACTCGCCGATCAACTCCTGCAACGCCGCATCGTTATCTGCCTGCAATTGCGCAGCCTGCACTTTGATAAAGCGCTCGTCCTGCTGAATCGCGTGTCCCAGTTCTTTTGCCATTTCCAAAATTTGTTCCATTGTGAATACTCTCCTCAATCTTCGATCTCACCGGTTAAAATATAACTGCGCGCACCGGTGATACGCACGGTCACAAATTCGCCGATACGGGCAGGATCGCCCTGCACACGTACGATACTGTTATCCGGCAAACGGGCTTCCAAATAGTCGCCCGTTTCCGCTTCCAACAACGCGCGTTGCGTTGTACCGACCACGTGGAATAACCGCTCGCCGGACAATTCCTCCTGCAAGGCGGTCATTTCCGCAAACCACGCCGACTTCACCTCGGCGGGAATGGGATCCTCCATCTGCGCCGCGGGGGTTCCTTTACGCGGCGAGAAAATACAGGTAAACAGCGAGGCAAACCTCACCTCGCGAATGAGCGACAACGTTTGTTCAAAATCCTCCCGTTGCTCGCCCGGGAAACCAACGATCACGTCGCTGGTAAAGGTAATACCGGGCACGGTTTTGCGGGCATATTCAATCAGCTCCAAATATTGCTCGCGCGTGTACCGACGGTTCATGGCTTTGAGAATACGGTTGCTGCCCGATTGGAACGGCAGGTGAAAATGCCGCGATACCTTTTCGCATGCGGCGATGGTGTCAAACAGTTCCTTGGTGGCATCCTTCGGGTGCGATGTCATGAACCGAATCACAAAATCGCCGGGAATCGCGTTGATGCGCCGCAGCAGTTCGGGGAACGTGACCCCGTGTGCTTCACCCTTGCCGTACGAGTTGACGTTCTGGCCAAGCAACGTGATCTCTTTGTACCCCTGTGCCACCAGCTCGCGCGCTTCCCGCACCACTGTTTCGGGATCGCGGCTGCGTTCACGGCCGCGCACGTACGGCACAATACAGTATGTGCAAAAATTATTGCACCCGTACATGATGGATAAAAAGGCTTTAAAGCCTCCATCGCGCACGCTGGGGATTCCTTCGGCGATCACCCCGTCACACGCAGGAATCTCCACTTTGCGCTTGCCGCCAAACAACACCCCTGCCATCAATTCCGGCAAGCGATGCTGCACGTGCGTGCCAAACACCAACCCCACAAACGGATAGCTTTTGTAAATCTTCTCTGCCACGTGCTCCTGCTGCACCATGCAGCCGCACAACGCAATCAGCAAATGCGGCTTGCGCCGCTTGAGCGCCTTGAGCGCCCCCACATTGCCGAACACACGGTCCTCGGCATGCTCGCGCACCGCACACGTGTTGAACAAAATAAAATCCGCTTGCTCGGGCGATTCGGTAAAACCGAATCCCATCTGTGAAAGCAGCCCTTTCATGCGTTCGGAATCCGCCACGTTTTGTTGGCAGCCGTATGTGCGCACATAAGCAAGCGGCGCCGTATGCGCGCACCGTTTTGCATAGTATTCCCGTATTTGCCGTATGAACAATTGCTGATACTCTTGTTCTTCCGGCGTGATGACACGGATGTCGGACATAGCATTTCCTCCGCAGAAAAGGTCAAAATTACAGATGATATCATTATAGCAAATTCTGTTTGCTAATTCAATCATTATTTCGTGTTAAAATTTGCAAAAAAGGTATTTATTTTTTGTGTGAAAACCAATATAATAAAACTATTGAGGAGGAATCCGTATGAAACAGGAATTTTTATCGGGCATCCGATCGGTGCATTTTGTCGGCATCGGCGGCTCCGGCATGAGCCCGCTCGCCGAAATCTTGCACTCACTGGGCTTCACCATCACCGGCTCGGATGTCAACGAATCGGATAATTTAGCGCGCATGCGCCGTTTGGGCATCCCCGTGTTTTTGCCGCAAAAAGCCGAAAACGTCGGCGAAACCGATCTTGTGGTGTACACCGCCGCCGTCTCGGCGGATAATCCCGAATTGGTAGCCGCTCGCACACGCGGCATCCCGCTGATGGAACGCGCCATCCTGCTGGGTGAGCTGTCCCGCCGGTTCGAAAACACGGTTGCCGTTGCGGGCACGCACGGCAAAACCACCACCTCCTCCATGGTGTCGCAAATTTTGCTGCAGGCAGACCGCGACCCCTCCGTTTTTATCGGCGGCCGTTTGCCGCTTATCGATGCCAACGGTCACGCCGGCAAATCCGATGTGTTTGTGTGTGAGGCGTGTGAATTTAAGGATCATTATCTCGAAATGAATCCCGCCATCTCGATCATTCTGAACGTGGACGCCGACCATCTGGATTATTTCGGCTCGCTGGAAAACGTGATTTGCTCGTTTCGCCGGTTCGCCACTCAAACCACCGGCACGCTGATCGTCAACGCCGAAGACCCCAACACATTAAAAGCCGTTGAGGGCTTAACACACGCCGATATCGTGCGCTACGGCTATTCCACGAATTGCGATTGGTCGGCTCAAAACGTCACGGTGCACGACGGTGCCTACGGCTGCTACGATCTGTACCGCCGTAATCAAAAAGTGGCATCCGTCACGCTCGGCGTTCCCGGGGAGCATAACGTACTCAACTCCGTCGCCGCAGCGGCTGCCGCCTCCTTGTGCGGTGCCACTTCTGCCGAGATCACCGCGGGCCTTGCATCGTTCCACGGTGCCGGCCGACGCTTTGAATTTTTGGGTACCGTCAACGGTGTCACCATCGCGGATGACTATGCACACCACCCCACCGAGATCACCGCAACCCTGAACGCCGCAAAAGCCATGCCGTATCGGCACGTGTGGGCGATCTTCCAACCGTTCACCTTTTCGCGCACAGCGCGGCATCTGGATGAATTTGCTGCATCGCTGTCGCTTGCCGACACGGTGATTGTCAGCGATATCATGGGCTCGCGCGAAACCAACGAATGGAACGTGTCCTCCACACAGATCACCGATCAAATTCCCGGCGCGCACTATCTTGCCACGTTTGATGAGATCAGCCGTTTTGTGGCCGCGAACGTGCAGCCGGACGACCTGGTGCTCACCATGGGCGGCGGCGACGTGTACAAATGCGCTCGCATGATCAAAGCCTTGCTGGAAAACGCTTAAAAAAACAGGGTGGCGGTGCCACCCTGTTTTTTTATTATTTCACGCGCGTGAATTCATACGGATACCCCGCCGCATCGTCTTTGGATATATTCGGATCCGAAGACGATACAATGTGCAGCGTGTTGGATTCCAGCACAATCGTTTCGTAAATGGTTTCGTCTTGCTGACGGTACAGCTTATCTCCCTCCACACGGTACGTACCGGTGGTTACAAAATTCTTTGCAAACTCTTCCAAAACAATCTGCTCTGTCAACACGTCACGCAGCGGTTTGCCGTGATAATCCTCAAAATCGGCCAGCATATCGTCCACCGTTGCTTCGGATTCGTTTTGCTCAAGCAACGCCTCCCACAGCTTGATTGTCGCCGTGTACCATGCTTCCACAAACGTTTTGAGTCCCCGCTCGCTTTTTTCGATATTCAACGCCGTGGTATAGGCACCGTCCTCGCCAAACGTTACCGTCATGTAAAACGGTACCTCTTCAACCGATAAAAAATAAGCCGCCTGCTCATCCACAAACGTGTCCGTCAACCCGCCGGCAACGTCGATCTTTTGCTCCCACGTCCCCACGATCGTGCCTTTGCCGCCGCAACCGGTCAAGCCCAGCATCAGCACAAGCAGCAGCGCTATCCACCGTTTCATATCGTACCAACTCCTGTCAAAAAGCATACCGCACATTGCAAATTATGTCAAATACAAAATTCCGCTTGACACGAACATGTGTTCTGTGTTATGGTAATACCATTCCCCAAAAAGAGGAGTGAAAGCGGTCATGAAAATCGCCGTTGTGGGATCGCGCACGATCCCGTTTGTGGCACTGCAGGATTTTTTACCGCCGCAATGCACCGAAATTGTTTCGGGCGGTGCACGCGGTGTGGATACGGTTGCGGAGCAATACGCCAAGGCTCACGGAATCAAATTAACGGTTTTTTACCCGGATTACGATCGTTACGGGGCTGCAGCACCCCTGCGGCGCAACGATCAAATCGCCGAGCACGCCGATATGGTGTATGCTTTTTGGGACGGTGTTTCCCACGGCACGCTGTATACTGTCCGTCGGTGCCGCGCGCTGGGCAAACCATATCGCGTGTTTCGTTTAATCCACAAATAAAAAAGAGGGCAATGCCCTCTTTTTTTATTTACATATTCATCAGCTTGCTGATTTCGTCCTTGAACGATTGCACGTCCTTGAACTGGCGGTACACGGAAGCAAACCGCACGTACGCCACTTCGTCAATGGCGCGCAATTTTTCCATTGCCAACTCGCCGATTTTGGATGCGGGAATCTCACGCTCCAACGAGTTTTGCAAACTGCTTTCGATCTCGTCCACCGCGCGCTCCAGCACCTGCATCGGTACAGGGCGTTTTTGGCAGGCGCGCAGCATGCCGTTAAACAATTTCTGGCGATCAAATACCTCACGCGATTTATCGCGCTTCACAATTACGATCGGCAGACTTTCAATGATTTCATATGTGGTGAAACGCTTGGCGCATTGCAGGCATTCACGCCGCCGCCGAATACGTGCGCCCTCATCTGTAGGACGCGAATCCATGACCTTGCTTTCCGCATAACCGCAAAAGGGACATTTCATATCTTTCACGCACCTTTCGTACTTGGCTTTATTGTATCATTCATTTTTATAAATGGCAAGTGATTTCTTCCAAATACTCTTTGGCACGGCACAAATCATCCATATCCTTGAAGTTTCCGCGGTACAATTCCAGCATCAGCGCACCGTCGTACCCCACCGCACGCAAGCGGCGAAGCAGCGCTTCAAAATCCCGCGTTCCCGTGCCGGGCGGCAAGCAATCCGCCGTATCGTTCCGATCACTGATGTGCACGTGCACGATCGCATCTCCCATCGCATCGATCACCGCAGCAGGGTCCAATCCGCACCGTCCGGCTTGCTTGAAATCACACACAAATTTCGCTTTATCACCCAGCGCTTTGCGCAAGGTGTGCAAGGTGTCAAGCGATTCCGAGCGAAACCGCACCACGTTTTCCTGAGCCACCGTCACGCCGTACGCCGCACCCGTATCATAAATGCGCTCATACCGCGCCAAATACGCTTCTTCATCCAGATGCCCCGCGACCTTGTCGCCGTGCAGCACCATAATGGGCGCCTCCAAGCGTGCCGCAGTTTCAAAAAACATTTTGTACATATCCAGCCCGTCATCCGCGCGGCGCTGATACGGCGAAAACAAAAAGAAAGGCTCCATAAACGAGGAAAACGGGTGAATCGCCGCCACTCTCGTCCCTGCGTCATCGCATTGCCGCTTGAGATCGTCCACAAAAGACAGTTTCAGCTCGCTCGGCGCATTCAAAAAAATCTCCACCGTGCGAAAACCGGCTGCCAGCAACCGCGCCAACGTCGTTTCCGGTTGTTCCGGATAAAAATTAGAGGTCGAAGCCCCGATTTCCATAGCATTCCCGCCTTTCCATTCCACGCTATCATATTTTTCGGCACTTGTCAACCGGTGATAATTGCGGTACAATACCAGTCAAAGAGGTGAGGAAAATATGCTGTGCTCATTATGTCCGCATGAATGCGGTGCCATGCGCGATGCCGTCGCAGGGCACGGCTTTTGCGGATTACCCGAAACAGCGTATTTAACCCGTGCAGCACTTCACACGGGCGAAGAGCCATGCTTCGGCACCGCCGGCGCCATCTTCTTTGCCGGCTGCACCTTGCGTTGTGCCTATTGTCAAAACCACACCATCAGTCGTGGCGTTGTCGGCAAACCCGTCACGCCGGAACGCTTGGCAGCCATATTCCGCGAGTTGTATGAACAAGGTGCCGATGTGATTGACCTTGTCAGCCCCACCCCGTTT
>JAZQIV010000142.1:0-24893 GCA_045541305.1 Acutalibacteraceae bacterium
CCGATCGGCAGCTGCCGATCGGTCGTTTTTTATTCGATTCCGTTGGTAAATTCCCGCAGCGCCTGCACATACCCGTCGCCCTCCAGCATGTAACTCAGCCCGTGCCCGGCGTTCGGCACGATCACCAGCCGTTTTTCCGCCGCGCAGGCCTCGTAATTTTGCACACTCATCTCGCACGGCACGTAGGCATCGTTATCCCCGTGGAAAAAGATCACCGGCAAGCGACACGTGCGCATTACGTCAAGGGGCGCTGCCTCCTCCACGTCAAACCCGCCGTAAATCCGTGCACCCCATTTCACAAACGGGTACAACAGTTTGGGCGGCAGATGCATATCGCGAATTACCTTTTGGATAATCTCTTTGGCAGAGGTGTATCCGCAATCCGCCAACACTCCCACCACGTTCGGCGGTAACGGCAAGCCCGCCGCCAGCATCACGGTGGCGGCGCCCATCGAGATCCCCGTTAAAATGATTTTTCGCTCATTACCGAACCGTTCATACAAATATTTCGCCCACGCCACGCAGTCGAACCGCTCGCGAATACCAAACGTGATCACGCGCCCATCGCTTTTACCGCAGGCACGCTGATCCACAATCAGCACGCTGCGCCCCAGCGCAAAGGCACGCTGCACCCCGCCGCACAAATCGCGTTCCGCTTCGCCGCGGTATCCGTGCATCATGAGTTCGATCGGCGCGTGTGGCGCGTATTCATAAAACTTGCCGTAAAGCGTCAGCCCGTCAAACGAGGTGATGCTCACCTCTTCGTGCGGCAACGCGCGCGCCTCTTTCATCCATTCCACCATCGTGTCACGGTACGGCTCGTACACCCGCCCCGGCGGAATATGGTATTCCTCTTTTGGCACTTTTTTCTTCGGTGCGTAAAACGCCATGTAAAAACAACAAAACGTGATCAGAAAGAACAACGCCGGTAACAAAGCGATTCCCAAAACAACCATAATACGGTCACCTCTTTTTGTTATTGTAGCACCGCACCCCACCCATTGCAAGAATTTGGCGCGCGATTTTCCTTGCTTTTTGTCGTACTTTCCAGTAAACTGAACGAAGAGGGATTAAGGAGGGTTTTATGAATATCGAGGTAAATTACAAAAACAAAAAGCGGTATAACACCGCCAAATACCCCATTCGGCAACCCAAAATCATTGTGTATCTGATCTGGCTGTTATCCCGCATCATGTTGATCGGCCAACAATACAAAGTGGAAAAGATCAACATGGACGGGTTAAAACCGCCGTACATGATGCTCAGCAATCACATGTATTTCATCGATTTTGAACTGGCGGCCATGGGCACGCTGCCGCATCGAGTCAACAACGTTGTCAGCATCGACGGATATTATCGCCGTCCGTGGCTGATGGAGCTCATCGGTGCCATCTGCACCCGCAAATTCACCATGGACCTGCACCTTATCAAATCCATCAACCGCGTGCTCAAACGCGGCGATATCCTGTCCATGTACCCCGAAGCGAGGTACTCCCCCTGCGGCACGTTATCGTACATGCCGGAATCGCTGGGCAAGCTGATCCGTATGAACAAAGTGCCCGTGGTGGCGGTGGTGCATCACGGCAACCACCTGCATTCGCCGTTTTGGAATTTCCGCAAAAAACGCAAGGTGCCGCTGCACACCACCATGACCCAGATCCTCACCGCCGAGCAGGTCAAAACCATGACGGTGGAACAGATCAACGAAGTGGTGCGTACCGCACTTGCGTATGACGATTATCGCTATCAAAAGGAAAACAATATCCTCATCACGGAACCGTTTCGTGCCGAGGGGCTGCACAAGGTGCTGTACCAATGCCCCCATTGCATGACGGAATCGCAAATGTCGTCCGAAGGCACCGAGATCTTCTGCACCGCGTGCGGCAAGCGTTGGAATTTGAACGAGGACGGCACCTTATCCGCGTTGGAAGGCGAAACCGAGTTCTCCCACGTGCCCGATTGGTTCGCTTGGGAACGCGAGCAGGTGCACCGCCAGATCGATGCGGGCGAATATTCCTTTGAGGACGAGGTGGAGGTCTATTCCATGCCGCGCTGCTGGCGGTTCATGGAGCTTGGCAAGGCCACCCTAAAGCACGATCCCGAAAACGGGTTTGTGCTCACGGGGCTGTACAACGGCAAACCGTATCGCATTCAGCGCACCCCCGTGTTGACCAACAGCCTGCATATCGAATACGATTATTGTTATATCAAACCGTTTGATTGTGTGGATATTTCCGCCGAAAACGATTCATTCTATTGCTACCCCACCAAGGAAAACGTGGTCACGAAGCTCGCTTTCGCCACCGAACGCCTATATCAACTGGCGGTCGCACGCGAAAAAACCACCACATAACGCAAAAGCGGCACTTGCAAATGCAAGTGCCGCTTTTTTCAAACGAAAACCATACGATGGTTCAGGTTTCGCGCCAAGACCGGGGGGTTAATACCGATATTTTCGCTTGTTGGCAAACAGGCAGATGACCGCAATCACCGCGGCCGCCGCTTCGGCCACCACAATGGAAATCCACACGCCGTCGATCCCCCACACAAGCGGCAATAAAAGCACCGCCACCACCTGAAACACCACGGTGCGCAAAAACGAAATGAGTGCCGAAACCGGCCCGTTGTTCAGCGCCGTAAAAAAGGAGGAACCAAAGATCGGCAACCCCGAAAACACAAAGGAAAACGAGAAAATGATAAACCCGCGCAGCGTCAGGTCATACAGCTCGCGATCATACCCCACAAACAACCGCGACAACGGCATCGCCAGCATTTCCGAGGCAACCAGCATCACAACCGAAGCGATCCCCATAATCACCAAGCTCTTTTTCAAAATGCTTTTCAGTTCCCCGTGGTTTTGTGCCCCGTAATGATACCCGATCACCGGTGCCGTGCCAACGGAATACCCAATGAAGATCGCCACAAACACAAAGCTCACGTACATCATGGTGCCGTATGCCGCCACACCGTTTTCACCCGCATAGGCAATCAGCTGTGCATTGTACAGCATGCTCACCATCGACATGGAAACATTGGATAAAAACTCCGAGGACCCGTTGGAAGCCGCCTGCCACACAGCTTTGCCGTCGTACCGCGTGGCACACAGCTGCAACAGGCTGTCGTTGCGCCGTGCAAAGTACAAAATCGGCACCGCGCCGCCCACCAGTTGGCTGAGCGCCGTCGCCAAGGCAGCCCCCACCAATCCCAGCGGAAGCACCGCCACCAGCAACGCGTCCAACACCATGTTGGTCACACCCGCGCCCAACGTCACGTACAATCCCAGCTGCGGCTTTTCCGCCGTTACAAAAAAGCTTTGAAATTCAAATTGCAGCATCTGAAACGGCATCGCGCACAAAATGATCCGCCCGTACAGCACGCAATCGTCCAGCATCGCTTCGGTTGCCCCAAGCCAAGCAGCAATCGGCCGCAAAAATACAATTCCAAACACCGCCAGAACCGTACCGATTCCCACCGTCAAGTACACAAACAGCGAAAAAAGGCGCTTCGCTTTGGGAATATCCCCCTCGCCCAGCGTTTTCGCCACCAAGGCGCTGCCGCCGGAGCCCAGCATGGAACCCACGGCACCCAGCACCATCAAGGTCGGGAAGATGAAATTTACCGCGGCAAAGGGTGTCTTGCCCACAAAATTGGACACAAAATATCCGTCCACCACACCGTAGATCGAAGTGAAAATCATCATGATGATCGACGGTAACGTGAACCGCAACAGTTTCCCGTATGTAAAATGATCGGATAATTGAATACGCATACTGTTCCTCACAAAAAAACGCCGGATAAGAAACAGGCATTTCAGCCTGAGCCTTATCCGGCAAAAGTATTTCTTTTGAATACGTTGCCCTCCGAGCCAGCAAATATATTTTAACACAGTTTATGCACGAATGCAACGCTAATCTATTACAATTCTGCCAAGTTGATAACCTCCTTATGTTGCTTTTCTGCAATCTCCTTAAATTTTGCCGCACCGCCCCCTGCATGCCGAACATACGTGACAACGATCTCACTTCGTTTCAACATCCATCGGTTACGCCAATCAATGGCGAACCGCTTGGGTACGTTTTCTATCCCATCAGGCAATAAAGTATTTTCCATCTGCATCAACGGCATATATGCTAACACAATATAATAACGAATGGGATATTGGCCCGCTAACTCCGATAGCATCTTTTGCGTTATATAATCGAAATTGCCTTGATTTCCAACATAAAACACATTCACGCCTTTTGTTTCAACCAAATCGAGCAAAACCCGTCGCAACAACACACGGATATCCGTATGTAAATCTCTGTGTCCGAAGAATGTGCACGATCCCATACAACGCCGCCCCCTCTTTACCCATAAACGGGTTATTTCTATCTTAACAGATTTTTTGTACACAAGTCAACCCGTATTCGGGTAATTTCGGCTTTTTTGCCACTTATGATAGTAATAACCCTTAAACGGGTAACGCTAACAAGGTGGTGCGTTTTATGGAATACTCTAATCTGTATGTTAACCGAATCCGATCCCTTTGCAAAAAACGCGGCATTGCCATTAACAAACTTGCTACAATGAGTGATGTAAAGCAATCCACTCTGGATAATATCGTGCGTGGGATCACAAAAAATCCGGGTGTCAAAACCTTGCACAAACTAGCCCACGCTTTTAACATGACGTTAGCAGAGTTTTTGGATTTTGAAGAATTAAACGAGTATTCGTTTGACGACTCGGACGATGAGCCCTAAATCGTGTAGGGGCGACAACCCGCCGCCCGTTCCCGCCGCCTTGTGCCAAGCGACGAACGCGCCGTTTAAAGCAACAAAAACCCGCCCGTGCTTTTTAAAAAAACACGGGCGGGTTTACTTTGCCGCTTATTGGATCTCGTTTTTGATCTCTTCAATGGTGACGTAACGTCCCTCTTTGGCAGAGCGCATTGCCGCATCAATGATGTACTGCGCTTTCAAACCGCCATCCAGCGTGGAGGTGTAGCGATCGGTTTTGCCGTCGGTCATGTTGAGGAAGGACTGCGACTGGAAAATGGAACCCTGCTTGCCGTATTCTTCCGGCGTGGGTACACGGTGACGTCCCTTTTCATCGCCCGTGATATTAAGCTCCAGCCCCTCGCCGACTTCGTTGCTGAACGTGATGCTGCCCTTTTCGCCGAAGATCACAAATTCCACCAGCTGCTCCAAGCCTTTGGCGCAACGCGACAATTCAATGTTCGCCGTTGCACCGCTTTTCAGGTTTGCGATGATGCTGGTGCTGTCATCCGTGGTAACCGGCGCGATCTCGTCGGAATCCACTTTCTGACGCTCTTTCACAAAGATGGCGGAGTTCGCGGAAAGCCCCACAATTTCCTCGTTCATCCAGTTGAGGAAGTCAAACATGTGCGAGCCAAGATCGCCCAGCACACCGCTGCCGGCCTGCTCGGCATCGAAACGCCATTCCAAACGGCGACCGTCCCACAAGCCGCTTTCCTTGATACATTTGATATAGCAATGGTACACCTTGCCGATGATACCGCTGTCCACCACATCCTTGAAAAAGCGGGTGGTGGGCATGTGGCGCCAGGTCAGGCAAATAAACACGGGCAGATTTTTCTCCTTCGCAAGGGCTTGCACCTCGGCAACCTCTTTCGCGTTCATGCCAACCGGTTTTTCAATGCTGACCGGCAAACCGGCATTCAGTGCGTATTTGGCAATGGGGCAGTGCAGGTTGTTCGGCGTGCAGATATCCACCATGTCCACCTTGCCGCTGTCGATCAGCGCTTTGTAATCGGTGAACAAGCAATCGTCCGTCAATCCGTACTCTTCTTTGGCAACCTGCAATCTTTCGGGCTTCAGATCACAAACCGCCGCGATGCGCACGTCCTCTGCAATGGCATACGACATTTTATGGTTGGCGCCCGCCACCCAACCGTAACCGATAATACCGACTCGTTTCATGTAAAATCGTCCCCTTTGTCCGTCATGTAAGGTAAGTATATCACGCAAAAAACAGCTCCGTCATTGTACGAAACCGTCACATTACGCGTAAAGACGGATAAAACGAGCAATTTTTCAAAATCTGCCTGCCTACACACCTTTTCGAAGATATGCCGTTGGTGTAAACCCTGCTTTTTATTTAAAAACCGTGGAAAAATACAGCGGGTCACGGCACCCCGAAAGAATCGCCAAGTTTTTCACAGCGGTCACGCCCTGCCCGAGCGAGCAGCCGATTGACAACCCCCTCACCTGTTTGCTATAATACAAGTGTTTTTTAGCGCCGTAAAGGAGGAAACGCACCATGAGTGAACACACACGTCGCTCCCGCGTCAAGGGCACCGGCCCCGCCATCGTTTCTTGTACGCCCGAAGCAATTATTGACGAATACGATCCGCGCATCCGCAAGCAGGTTGCACGTACGTTTGGCCTGCCCATGAAATTCGATCATCCCGATGTGGAAGCGCTTTACAAGCTCAGCGATACGCCGTATCACTATCCGTTATTGGAGCGCCTTTATGAAACCGTTGCGGGCGGCGCCCGCTATCAAGAGGGGGACCGTGTCGTTTTTCAAAGCATCGCAAACGAGCAGGATTACACGGTGGAATTTCGCAGCACCACCATCAACGGAGAAAAGCTGTTACGCGCCGTCATTTTGGAACTGGATTGCGATTATCAAGCGCTTTCTTCGGAACAGGCAGCCGCCGAAATCGCCGCATTGTGCGAAAGCGAAAGCAATTGGGAATAAAGCCTTGCAACCCCGCCGATTTTCGGCGGGGCCTTCTTATGTACAGGTATTGCGAAAACGGAATACGTGTGCTATACTCTTTTTATGTATGATATTAAGGATAGATAGAAGGAATCGGAATGGCAGTAAAATACAGCAAGAAAAGGCACGCCCATAACAACATTTTATACACGGTCATTACCGTGCTGCTGTTGTGTGCGGTTTTTCTGGCGGTTGTGGATTATTTTTATAACAACGCGATCGAGGAAGCATACGATGACCTGCACATGCAAACTAAGCAGATCAAGGACGATTTGTCCCTGCAGCTTCATTCCGACCACGAAAATCTGGAAACCATGGCAAACTTCGCCGCCAAACTGCACACCGACGGCGAAAGCTACGAGATCATGTTCAACTCGTTCAAGCCCATCGGTTTGATTGAAAACATCGGTATTCTGAATCCGGATAACACCTTTGTCACCAAAGCGGGCACCATCAACCTTAGCGGCAAAATTTCGTTTGATGCCGAAAAAGAACGGGGTAATTACATCAGCGGTCGCGTTCCGGATTTAACAAAAGACAACTACGAAATTATTCGCAGCGCTGCGCCCATTCGGGCCAACGGCGATACGGTGGGTATTTTGTACGGGGTTATCAAGTTGGATACGCTGGACAAGAAATACGGTAAAATGGCAAACGAGCTGGATGCCCAGTTGTTTGTGCACGAAACCGCCGGCGGTAACCTGGTTATCGATACCCTGCACGATACACTGGGTAACATTTCGTTTTTGAAGGACCGCGAATACAACGAGCAGTATTCGTATGAAGAGATGATGAACAGCAATTCCGGCTTCGCCTCGTTTGTGTCCGCCTATACCGGCGAGGATCTGTACGTACACTACTCCAAGTTGGAGGACCTTGGTTGGACCATCACGCTTGCGCGGTACGAATCACAGGTATTTGCCAAAACGCAGGTCATCTCCCGTGTATTGTTCGTTTCGTTCTTTGTGCTTATCACCATCATGTTCTTGTACATGATCGTGCTCCTCGCCAATGAGCGAGAGCTCGGCGACGTCACCAAAAGTGCTGCCGAAATCCGACGCACCCTTTTGGAAACCAGCCAGCAAGAAAATAATATTGCTGCAGCGATCAAACAGGTTTGCCTGTTTGTCAAAGCACGCTCCGCGGTTTTTTTCGATACCGACGGCGAAGATTTTTGCTATATCCGGCCGCAACACGAAGAAGCCCTCCTGCTGGGTGAGGACCGCAAGTACCTCATGGGGGAATTGTTCCGCTATGCCGCCGAGCTGCACAAGATCAAGCAGTCCTCCCTGGTCGTTATGTGTGTCAAGCCCAACAAGCACCTGCAAAAAAAGAACGAAGCCTTTTACCGTTTCCTCACGAAACACGAGATAAAGGAAATCTCATTTGTGGCGGTGTTTAACAAAAACAACCACATCACGGTTTTGGGGGCTGTCAATCCGCGTCGCAGCAAAGCTGCACGCAATCTTGCCGAAAAAGTGGCTGTGTGCTTCTCCATCGCGCTGTTCAACAAAAAGCACCTCAACCGCACCGAGCTTGCCGCCACCACCGACTCGCTCACCGGCGTGCTCAACCGTGTCCCGTACCAAAAAGACATTCTTCGCTTTAACGAAGAAAAACCGCAGGAGTTTTCCTGCCTCTATATTGACGTTAACGAGCTGCACAATCTGAACAACCGTTACGGACACGATGCCGGCGACGATATGCTCGTATACGTCGCCAACACGTTAAAGGAAGTCTTTTACGGTCATTTGATCTACCGCATCGGCGGCGACGAATTTTTGGTGTTTGCCAAAAACACCGACCCGGCCATCGTCAAAGAAGGCATTGCCGAATTGAACGAGCAGCTCGCTCTGGTGAATTACAGCGTTTCGGTGGGAATGTCGTACCGCACACAAAACACCAACACGGAGGACATGATAAAAGAAGCCGAAGCCCGCATGTCGGATGCCAAAGCATTATATTATCAGGATAAGGAGCAAAAAGCCCTTTCCCAATCCGAAGAAATCAACTTTGTGCAAATCAAAACCGGTATTCCGGAGATCGATGCCATGCTCGCCGTCATGCACGACCACTACAACGGTATTTATCGCGTGTCGCTGGAAACCGATAAAGCCCGCCGCATTTTAATGCCCGCATACCTCAACTTTCATGAAAACGAAGAGCATTTCTCGGCAGTTTTCAGCAAATATGTAGCCGAAATGGCGAACCCGGATTTCCACCGCGCTTTGACCAGCTTTTTGAATTACGATACCCTCAAGCGGCAATTACTCGATGGAAAAACACCGAAAATCACTTACAAAAAGATCAACGGCGATACGGTCATTTTGAGCGTGTACGCATTGAACGACCCCGCCGGCACAGTCGACAACACACTTTGGGTTTTTGCAAAAGACTGACGTTCGCCTTTGACAAAACAAATTTAATGTGCTATAATGGCGAAAATTCAATAGTTTGGCAAAACCGGTGAAAGCCGGCGACGCAAAGCAAAGAGGCTAAGGTTTTCACACTATGCCAGTCCAGCTGCAATAACACAAAGTCTTTCGAAGGCTTTGTTTTGTTGCAGCTTTTTTCGTTTATGGGAGGTTTTGGGTTATGAATGTGGTCATGCGGGAAGAGAAAAAATTCCTGATCAACCTGGACGAATTCCGAAACAAATCGCATTATTTGGACCGATTGATGCTGCAGGACAAGCACAACGGAACCGATGGCTATATCATTCGCTCCTTATATTTTGACACTGTTTACGACGGCGATTATTTTGAAAAGCTCGACGGCGTGGAAACCCGCCGAAAAATACGTCTGCGGATATACGATCCCAAATTGGATTACGCCATGCTGGAAATGAAGCAAAAACAAGGCATGTCACAAAAAAAGCGCTCGCTACGCATGACAAAGGCGGATGCCCAAGCGCTCATTCAAGGGCATTATGAGGTCCTGCTGAAATACGAGGAGGATTTTGCCAAAGAATGCTACGGGCTGATGCATTACCAATGCTATCGGCCCAAAACCATCGTGCAATACAACCGCAAGGCCTATATCGCCAAGGAAAACAAAATCCGCATCACGTTCGATAACAACATTGTCGCCACCGAAAGCAACATGGATCTGTTTTCGGAAAATCTTGTCATGTATCCGGTGCTGGATAAATTCAACGTGGTGTTAGAGGTCAAATTCAATGGTTTTTTGTTGGATTACATTCGGCAGTTTATCAACAGCATTAACAAAAGCGAGCTGTCGGTCAGCAAATATGCGCTGGCCCGCCAGCAAAGCTACCGCGAAATATAAGCAAAGGAGCACAAAACATGAAAAGCGAACTTTTAAACCTCATCAAGGACCAAACCTCTCTTTCGTGGGAACAAATCGTCGCAAACATCGTGGCAGCCGCCGTGTTGGGCTTTTTGATCTTCACCTCGTACCTCATCACCCACCGCGGCACCATCTACAGTAAAAAATTCAACGTATCCCTCGTGGTTTTAACTACGCTCACCGCCACCGTCATGACGGTAATCGGCAACAACGTGGCGCTCTCCCTCGGTATGGTCGGTGCGTTGTCTATTGTGCGTTTCCGTACCGCCATCAAAGATTCGCGCGATACCGTTTACATCTTCTGGACGATCATCGTCGGCATTTGCTGCGGCGTGGGCGACTTTATTGTGGCCGGCGTTGGCAGCGGCGTTGTTTTCTTGCTGTTGCTGCTCCTCGGCTCCATAAAAAACAGCAACCGCATGCTCGTGATCGTCCGCGGCGCCCGCACCCGCGAGTCCGATATTCAAGCAATCATGTACAAATTTTTCGGTGCAAAGGCCGTCATGCGCGTTAAAAACTCCACCGATGAATCCATCGAATTTATTTATGAAATCACCGCCAAATTGTTAACCCAGGCGGAACAGAAAAACAACATCGGTATCTGCGATGAGCTGTATAAACTCGGCGATATCGAATACGTCAACACCGTCATGCAAAACGACGAGGTTTCCAACTAACAAAACCACAAGGAGGTGCCAAGGTTGAAATACAAAGTCATCGGTTTGTCTGCTACAGCCTTGGTGCTGGTTGCCGTGCTGGTCATCAGTTTTCTCTCGGCCGATCATCACGGCATGCGCTATATCGAGCATCGGGATGCCCCGCAAAAAGCCACCTGCGGCACCCATACCGAAGAATCGTTGTGCACCCATCTTCCCATCGTGAAGGTGGACACCAACCAAGTGGAAATCCCCGGCAAACCCATTTTAGACGAAACGGGCGCCGTCACGGAATACACGCTTGCCGCCGACGGCACCACCACCGTGAAAGGGCAGCTGGCCGTGGTGGACAACCAAGGGCAAAACAATCATCTTAGCGACAAAGAGCAGGATCACGGCAACATTCTCGTTCGCGTGCGCGGGCATTCCTCCCGTCGGTTCGATAAATTCAATTACTTTGTGCGCTTTATCAACGCGGACGGCACCAACCACCCGCAAACCTTTCTCGGCATGGACGCCCACCACGAATGGGCACTGCACGGACCGTTTTTGGACAAAACGCTGATCCGCAATTACATGTGGTACAACCTTTCGGGCGAGCTCATGGAATACAGCCCGAACGTCCGCTTTTGCGAACTGATCCTCAACGGCGAATATCAAGGGCTGTATTTGGCAACCGAACTGGTTTCCTCCGGCAAGGAGGGCGCCCGCCTGCAACTGGAGGTCAACAAAAAGGATAACACGTTTTCGGGATATGCCATGCGTTTGGACTGGGGCGATTCCAAGCCAGAAAACCTGTTGTACCCGTTCACCAACTATACCCTACGCGCCAAAACCCAGCACGAGCTGGTGTTCCCCGGCATAAAAAACTCCACCCCCACGCTCAAAGAGGCTATCAAAAACGAATTTTCCTTGTTTGAAAAAACACTGTATTCCTACGATTATAACAACAAGGATTTCGGCTATCAGCACTATATCGACATCGATTCGTTCGTGGATTATTTCTTAATCAACGAACTCAGCTGCAACTACGATGCCGGCTCGCTGTCCACGTATATCTACAAAGACATTGACGGCAAATACAAAATGTGCGTGTGGGATTTCAACTCCGCCTGCGATGCGTACCAGGAAAGCGCCATGCCCTTGGATGATTTCCGCCTGGACAACGTGTTGTGGTATCAAATGCTGTTCATGGACAGCGATTTCACCGACCGCGTCATCGATCGGTATCGGGAGCTGCGCAAAACCACGTTCAGTGAAGCGCATATCTTTGGTTATATCGATAACACCATCGCGTACCTGGGCGACGCGGTGGAGCGCAATTACGAAAAATGGGGCTATTCGTTCGAGCAAGAGCATGATCTGTTACGTCCCACGGAACGAAACCCCCGCAATTACGAAAGTGCCGTGCAGCAACTCAAGGACTTTCTCACAAAACGGCTGGCTTTCATGGATGAAAACATCGAAGCGCTTCGTCAAAACAGCGCGGAATCCAAAGTAAAAAAATACAACGAAGTTTCCGATTAACAAAAAAGGAGGTACAGGTTTTGAAAAAGTTTATCATCGTTGTTTCCGTCATCATACTTGTACTCCTTTGCGGTGACTGGCTGTACTTCCATCAGGGCGTATACCTGAATTTCGGTCAAAAAGCCGAACCCACCTATTTCATGAAAACCGAAAACGAAACCATTTTCATGAACCAAAACGGCACCTACCAACCGTTCGAAATCAAGGGTGTCAACATGGGCTCCGGTCTACCCGGTGAGTGGGCCACCACCTTCGCCATTGATAAAGACACCTACAAACGCTGGTTTTCGTACATTCAGGAAATGGGCGCCAACACCATCCGCGTATACACCATTCAAAGCGACACCTTTTACAACGCATTTTACGAATATAACGTTAACAACGAAAACCCGCTCTTTTTGCTGCACGGCGTTTGGGTGAACGATTACGTTCAAAACTCCCACCGCGATGCGTACAGCGAAGAGTTTTACGATACGTTTGTGGATAACTGCAAAATCATGGTGGACGTTATCCACGGCAAACGCAAGCTGAACCTCGGCCGCGTGGCAAGCGCGGGACACGGTACCTACCAAAAAGACATCTCCGATTGGGTGATCGGCTACATTCTGGGTGTGGAATGGGATGACCTCACCGTTGCCTACACCGACGATCTGTACAAGGGCAAGGAAGGGTATTCCTCCTATCAGGGAAAATATCTGGGCACCGCCCCCGAAGCCTCCCCGTTTGAAACCATGCTGACCATGGTGGGCGATCAAGTGATCGAATACGAAACCGAGCGTTACGGTGAACAACGCCTGCTTGCCTTTTCCAACTGGCCCACCACCGACCCGTTCGAATATCCCGAACTCATCAAAAACTTTTTTATGAAATGCTCCTATGTGGACGTGGAGCACATCCAAGCCACCGACCGCTTTCTCCCCGGTCAGTTTGCGTCCTATCACGTGTATCCCTATTATCCGTATTACCTAAGCTTCGCCGAGGATTGGTCTGTGTTTGGCTTGGGCTCCAAGGAGTCTTTCCGCGATGAAAACGGGCAGCTGAACGCCTACCGCGCGTATCTGCAAATGCTCACCAACCACCACACCATACCGGTCGTTATTTCAGAATTCGGCGTATCCACCGGTCGCGGCATGGCGCAGGTGGATAAAGATACCGGCCGTAACCAGGGCAACACGTCCGAACAAAAGCAAGGTAAGGCCCTGGTGGATTGTTGGAACGACATCAAAGCGGCGGGCTGCAACGGCGGCTGCGTGTTCACGTGGCAGGACGAATGGTTCAAACGCACCTGGAACACCATGCATGCTGTCGATCTCACCCGCACCGCCTATTGGTCCGATTATCAAACCAACGAGCAATATTTCGGCTTGCTGTCCTTCGATCCCGGCAACGAACAATCCGTCTGCTACGTGGACGGCAACGTATCGGAATGGACCGAATCGGATAAAATCATCCGCGGTGACCGTGAGCTGTCGGTCAAATACGATGAGAAATTTTTATATTTCCTCGTAAAACAGCCGGCGCTGGATCTGGAAAACAACACGCTCTATATCCCGTTTGACATCACCCCAAAAAGCGGCAGTAACTACAGCGAAACCCATCAGGTAAAATTCGATCGCGAAGCCGACTTTTTGCTGGTGCTCAACGGCAAAGATAACTCCCGTTTGATGGTGCAGGAGCGGTACGAGGCCCTGCGCTCCACCTATGCGGAGGATATTTACAAATTTAATACCTATTTTAAAGAAAACATCCCCGAAAAAAACTCGCCGAAATTTGTCAACATCGATCTCATTCTGCGCACCGCCACCGCCCTTACCCCCGAAAACAAAGAAACGGCGGCCGAAGCATACGAAACCGGTAAATTGCTTTACGGAAACGCCAATCCGAAAAGCGCCGATTTCAATTCGCTGGCGGATTTTTGCGCAGGCGGCGATTATATCGAAATCAAGCTGCCGTGGCAGCTGTTAAACTTCGCCGACCCCTCCAAAATGCAGATTCACGATGACTACTACGACGGAAACTACGGCATTGAATATATCGGCATCCGCGAAATGTTTATAGGTCTCGGCACCGGTAAAGAACGCATTGCACTCAGCGCCGTTCCGCTGCGCGGTTGGGAAAACAAGGTGACGTATCACGAGCGTCTCAAAAGCTCGTATTATATCCTGCAGGATCTGTGGAAAGGCGGTGCAACGCCGTGAAGATCGAACTCATGATCTACGTGTATATCGCCATCTGCGTCAGCATGATTGCGTTCAACATTGTCTATGTGTTTGTGCTGCGGCATCGTGAAAAAGCGTTGATTTCGGGTTCCGCAAAGCTGGAAGAAGCGATTTATCGCGAACTGGAACGCATCCAAAACGGCGAAGGCGTTTCGGAAAAGCACAAAACCTTTTTGAAACGATCGCTGGAACGCACCGCACAGATCACCGCGTTTGATAAAGCGCTGGAAAACGTCTTTCAAACGCAGCCGGCGCTATGCGAAACGTATCTTCTGCAAACCTATCCCGTGTTTGAATATCTCACCGAGGAATATCTCAGCAAGGATACCGTCAAAATCGCCTACTTCCCCTACATATTGCAAAAATACAACATCCTGCAGCTCGATGACGAGGGCGACCTCATCGATATGGTGCTTACTTTGCTGCGTTCGGTAAACGTGTACTGCCGCGAAAACGCACTGCGCGCGATTTACAGCACGCAAAATCCCACGCTTGTGCTGACCGCGCTCAAAATTATCGATAAAAACCTGTCCTTCCATCATCCCAAACTCATCTGCGACGGCCTTTTGACCTACAACGGCAATACCGATGCCCTCAAAGCGGCGTTTTTTGAAGACCGCGAGGATTTTTCGGACACCATGCAGCTCAACGTGCTGAACTATTTTCGTTTGGGCGGCATCCGTTGCGACAATGAGATGCTCGCACTGCTGCAGGACGAAGAAACCGATCGCGAAATTCGCTTTTCCATCCTGCGGTATTTCGAAAAATATCCGTGTGAAGAGGCAACATCAGTCATCCATCTGCTTGCCGAAAACCTGGAAGGCCGCGCATGGGAATATCCCGCCATCGCTTCCTCGGCACTCAAATCCTATCCCGGCGACGTCACGTTCCGTATTCTCGTAAAAAATTTGTCGCATTCCAACTGGAACGTGCGTCAAAACAGCGCCATCAGCCTGGAAAAGCTGGGCTATAACTATCACGACTTAATCAGCGTGTTCGACGGTAACGATCGGTACGCCCGCGAAATCATGCGCTATCACCTGGATAAACGCAAAGCGGAAGAGGCGGTGAAAGCATAATGGAAACCATCAAAAATATTTTTGATATCATCGGCGTGTGCTTCATCGTGTACCTCATCGGCTATTCCACCTTTTTGTTTTTATCCGTGGTTGTGGGTGCTTCCACGCTGTACAAAAAGAAAACGCAGAACCGTTTGATGAACAAGTTCCGCGATAATTATTTTGTGCCGGTCACCATTGTCGTTCCGGCATATAATGAAGAAGTAACCGTGGTACAAACGGTCAAATCCTTGCTGTCGCTGGACTACTCGCTGTATGAAATCATCGTGGTGGACGACAGCTCCAAGGACGAAACCTCCCGTGTGATGATCGATGCCTACAACATGCACCCCGTCCGTCGGCCGCTGCATCGCAGCATCGAATGTCAACCCGAGGAATTTATTTGCGAATCCCACGAATTCAAAGTGCCGCTCACCCTCATCCGCAAGAAAAACGGCGGCAAAGCCGATGCTCTCAATATGGGCATCAACGCCGCCAAATACCCCTATTTCATTTGCATGGATGCCGATTCGGTGCTGCAATACGATTCGCTGCGCAAGATCGTCATCCCCGCATTGGAGGAGGATAACGTGGTAGCGGTCGGCGGTACGGTCCGCCCGTGCAACGACGTCACGTTAAAAGACGGCAAGGTCATCCACTACCAACTGCCCAAAAATATCTTAGCCTGCATGCAGCTGCTGGAATACGACCGTTCGTTTTTGGCATCCCGTATTCTGTTCGATCATTTCAACGGCTCGCTTATCATTTCGGGCGCGTTCGGCTTGTTCAAAAAAGAAACGGTCATAGCCGCCGGCGGCTATGACCACGGCACCATGGGTGAGGATATGGAGCTGGTTGTCAAACTGCATTCCTATTGCCTCACCAATCAGCTGCCGTATTCCATCAAATACGCAACCGACGCGGTTTGCTGGACACAGGTCCCCGAAAAACTCGGCGATCTGAAAAAGCAGCGAAAGCGTTGGCACCTCGGGCTTTTCCAAACCATGTGGAAGCATCGGCAAATGATGGCAAACCCCCATTTCGGTGTGGTAGGCTCCATTTCATACATCTACTTTTTGCTGTACGAACTGCTCTCCCCGTTTATCGAGGTGTTTGGCGTATTCACCATGATCGCAGCGTTTTTCTTGGATCTGTTGAACCTGCCGTTCATGCTGCTATTCATGGGAATCTACGCATGCTATAACTCCATTCTCACACTCACCGCATTCTTTTCCCGCATCCAAACCATCGACCTCACCGTTACCTTCCGCGATTTTCTCAAAGCCATTATGCTCTGCTTCTTCGAGGTAACAACGCTCCGCTTCATTATGGCCTTTGTGCGGCTGACCGCGTTTAAGGGCTATAAGAAGAAAAAGCTGGATTGGGGTCGTATCGAACGCAAAAAAATGAACATCTAATCGCAAACGAGGTGACTCGAACATGAAAAAACGTATCCTCACATGGTGCCTTACGGCGATACTCGTCGTTTGCCTGTCGCAATCGGCGCTTGCCGCGGTGCACACCGTCGAAAAAACCGAAGGCTTCGGCGATTGCGTTTACGTCGCCGGCAACACGGATGCGTATCCGCTGGAATATTACAACAAAGACACGCAAGCCTTCTGCGGCATCCTTCCGGATCTGCTGGCTGCCATTTCCCGCCGCTCCGGCGTAGATTTTGTGTATATTAACGGCAACGGAACCGATCCCGTCACCCTGGGCGAAAATCAGCAGGTGGAAATCGTTTCGGCAACCGAAGATACCCCCGCTTCCTATCGCAAGGACTATGTGGAGCTGGTATCCTTTGTCAAAGACGGCCAAACCCAAAAAGCGGGTCTTGTGTTCACCACCCTGGCGGACGACGCCTTGATCGCCGCCGTCAAAACCGCGGCCGCCGCGGTATCTGCCGATGAGAAAAACGGTATTTTCCTCGCTTACGCGGTGGAAAGCCCCCATCGGGATTTCCTGCTGTGGATCGCCGCAGGCGCTGTCTTTTTGTTGCTTGCGGCCGCCGTGGTGTGGCTGGTGTGGCGCATTCGTCGCATCCGCGAGAAAAACGCCACCGATAAAATGACCGATATGGAAACCGGCATGGGCAACCTGCAGTTTTTCAAATACCACTTCAAATTCACCATCAGCGACATGGCCCGAAGCTTGTACCACGTCGCGTATATCGTGTTGGACAGCAGCTACCTGCGTTCGTATCACGGCGACAGCTCTTTCGATGAGGTTCTGCAATACACCGCCTCGGTACTGTCGGATTACACCGCCGACCGCGAATTCGCCGCCCGCATCACGGAAAACGGCTTTGCATTGGCGTTCCAGTCCGACAACGAAGAGGATGCACGCCGGCGGCTGGAAGAAGTCCTTACCAAGCTCAACGATTTTGAAGACGTCAAAGAACGCAGCAACAAGCTCGTATTCCACGCCGCCACGTATGCGCTCAGCCATTCGGACAAAAACGCCGAAATCCTGCTGTTTAACCTGCGCAAAAACTGCAACCGCATTTTCGGCACCGAGCAGCAGATCATTTATTGCGATATCCACTCCATGAATAGAATTCAAGAAGAAAAAAAGATCACCGAAAACATTCTGAGCGGATTTGAAAACAACGAATTTAAAATGTTTCTGCAATTCATCGTGGATAACAAAACCAAGCAGGTCGTTTCCGCCGAAGCGCTTTCCCGTTGGGAAAGCCGCGAGGAGGGACTGCTCGGCCCCGGCCGCTACATTGAAAACATGGAATCGGCAGGCCTGATCGGCATGCACGATTTTTATATGTTCGAACTCGTCTGCCGTCAGCTGGCGCAATGGCAGGGAACGGAATTTTCTCACATCGCCCTTTCCTGCAACTTCACCCGCATCACCCTTTCGGAAAAGAATTTTGTGGATAAGCTCCGTATGATCGCCAACAGCTATTCGTTCGATCGCTCGTTGCTCGCCATCGAGATCACAGAGGACGCCATGGAAAAAGATCAAGCCATCGTCAAGGAAAACCTCCGGCAATGCAAAGCGCTCGGTTTTCGGGTGTATTTGGACGATCTGGGCAGCGGATATACCACCCTTGCCAATCTGTGCGATTATCCCATCGACGTGGTCAAGATCGACCGCGACATTCTCTTAAAAACCGAAACTCAAAAAGGCAAAGACCTGTTCACCGGCATCATCGCGTTGGCACACAGCCTGAACGTCAAGGTCATCTGCGAGGGCGTGGAAACCCCGGAACAAAACGCGCTGGTTTCCGCTTCCGCCTGCGATTTCATTCAGGGCTGGCACTATTCCCGCGTGCTGCCGCTTGAGGAATGCGAATCCTTCCTGCGTTCCTTCTCCGCAAAATAAAAAAAGAGCGTGTCTGCGAAGCTTCGCAAACACGCTCTTTTTATTTGTGTAACTGTTCCAGCGCATCCAGATAGCGCTGCCGCCGTTCCAACGCCTCATCGTCCACCACGTCCAAGCGCGTAATATCGGAATTGTGCTTCAAATCCGCTTCCTTTACCGCCTTGGCAATCGGGTTTTGCTTAATCTGTTCCACGTATTTCGGGTACGGAACGCCCTTCTCGTGCGTCAGCAAAGCGATCGCATCGATCACGTCTTTCCCAAACCCCTCGTTTTCCAAATCGTACAGCGTGTAGGGCGTATCCTCCACCATGTCGTGCAGCAACGCCACGATCGTGGTTACCTCATCCGTCATTTGCTCTGCCAGATGAAATGGGTGAAACACATACGGGAGCCCGCTTTTGTCCTTTTGATCCTTATGCGCCTCAAAGCAAAGCTTAAGCGCTTTCTTCGTCGCCTCTGTATAGATCATAAAAACCCCGCCTCCTCGTATATCCAAATGTGCGTTTATTCAATCGTTCCGATATACGCCAGCACCGCCAAAATGATGCCTGCCAAGCAATAGACGTCCACCAAGATGGTCACGATACGCAGAATCAAGCCAACCACCGGGATCCAGCTCAACAAACCGACAACCGCGCCGATCACCGCACCGACCGCTACGTATACCACAATCGCGATCACCAGCGACATCACGTCGTTTTTCTTGGACATAATGGGGAAATACTGTTTCAAGTTTTGAATGGCTTCCATGTTTGAACACTCCTCAATCTTTTATTTTCACCAGTATACCACACAAAACCCCCGCTTGCAACCAAAACACCGCATATTTCGGCAATCACCCGCAATCCGACAACGCTTTGCAACCAATAAAACATCCCCTCGGAAGATTCCGAGGGGATTTGTTGTATCACGCTTATATCTCCCGCACCACAATTTCCAGCGCCTGCTTGTAACCGCTCACGTCGTAATCGGCAGGGATGGTCAGCAACGCCCCGTTTTGGAACGACACCCATTGCAAGTCCCCCTCCACCGTCACATCCAAAACAACGGAGTCGGGGGTAACACCCTTGCGGATCTCCTCCACGGCAATCTGCGCCGCTTGCTTTAAGCTTGGTGCCTTGGCGAGTAGAGCGTCACCGATTTTGTAACCCTCCACCACAATCACGTTCTTGTTCGCAAAAGTCAACTTTGTCATACAAATATTCCTCCTGCACAAATTTTGTAATGGGGGATAAGTTAACGCCGTTTCCAACACAAAATGCCCCGAAAACGACGTGTTTATATTATACCACATTTTGGTCAAAAAATCAAGCACCTCGTACTGCTCGTCCCCTTCCGCCGCTTTTAAGAAAAATTTTTCGATAAAGACTATTGACAACTTCTTTACTTTGTGTTACCATACGTGCACAGACAAATGCAGCTTATTTTGCAAAATGGATCGAATTCCCAAAGGGGGAATTCTGCCATTTGCAGGATAGGCTTTTTTTATTGCCTTCCTGACAACATCTTGTTAAGGAGGAACGAATTATGGGTTACTATTCCGACCCCACCGCCTCGCAGGCGCTGGGAAGCATCAACCGCGAGTTTTCCAAGCGGGAAAAACGGGCAAAAGCTCTGTGCGAGCGCTACCTGAAAGGTACGCTTTCAGACGAGGCCTTTGAAGCTGCGCACGCGCAGTTCACCGGCATCTACCAACACGTGCTGGACCACGCGTTGGCCAAAGCGCTGCAGGAGCGGTCCCAAAGCGAAAACCAATCGGCCTAACGCCACAAAGCCCCTCGGATTTCTCCGAGGGGCTTTCGTTTTGTAAACGTATCACCGCCTAATTTGGCAAAACACACTCCGCTTTTTTCTTGGCTTTTTTATCTTTCCGATACCACGGCAGATAAACCAAAACGAAAAGCAGCGTAATGACCGCCACCATCACAAAAAGACGCAACGCAAAATTCGGCGGCAAAATATCCAAAATGGACGGCGTATCCTCCGGTCGTGCCATAAACAGATAATTCGCACCCGGCCCAATCAAGCGGTTTGCAAAATAGGCAACGATCGCCAGCAAAACCATCCCGATATATGCCTTCAAAAACGATTTTTTGTTCGGTCGCATCTTGTGCACAAAGATCATATAGAATATGGCAATATAGATCACCAAATGCTCGGTCCAAAACTGATAATAACGGAACCGTGTGGGACCGGTAAAGGTAATGACCGTTGGCGTAATCAGAGCAAACACCGAGCCGGTAAGCGCCTAAAAATACGAAAGATCAAACAATGTTTGCGATTTGCCAATCATCATATAGCTTGCAAAAATCGCCACCCATCCGCACACCGAAATCGGAAGATGATCCACCGGGTTCGGGCCCAGCGACGGCATGGCAACCAGCCGCCAATAATAGGACATTTCGCTGATGATTAAAGTAAACGCAATTAGGTAACGAAATGCCCTTTCGTTTTTCATGTTCCGAATATTTTCACGGAAACGGTAGATCAAAAATATAATACCGACAACCAGTAGGATCGGCAAAAAATGAGCAATTGTAAAATTGGCGAATTCCGCACTCTCGCCTTTTCCGAAAAAGTAACGTAAAAACTCCAGCATTTCCAGCCTCCACCCTCTTTGCCTTTGATTATACCATATTCGACAAAACCTGACAAGGGCAAGAAAAATCCCCTCGGATTACTCCGAGGGGATCTGTTTTTGTTTAGGCAGAGAAGTACATCTCTTTAATTGCAGCCTGTAGCGCAGTCGCGACTTATTCTTTGGATGACGAGGGAACCTCCGTCTTTGTTTCTTTTTTAGGATTTGATGGAAACCATCCTCTGGCAACGCGCTTTTCCTGCTGTATTACCTCGTGTATTCCCCAAAAAGCTGAAAAAGCAAAGATACCGCATCCAAAACTGATTATAAGAAAGTTATATAGCAACACAGATGCCACAGATGCTATTATCCCACACACCGCAAACAAAACAACACATTTTTTCTTACCTAAATGGTATTCGCCCTTTATCACGATAGGGTGCCAAACCCCAATCATAATAAATGCTATTGCTCCAATTATAAGTCCTGTAATATATTTCATTGTGCCTTAACCTTTCATTCCTTTATTTTTGTTTTCAGCCACTCAACAACAAACAGAACACCCGCTAAAAACAGTGCTGTACCAAGCCCGGTATAGAATACCGAGAAGAATATTGTGGGCAGATTTGCAAACTGTCTAAGCCCTATTCCCAAACCCATCATAAACAGCATTAAAATATAGGAGGGGATATTAAAAAACTTTAAAAAATGCTGTGATTTTTCGGAATAGCCAAGAATCCTCTTCGTGTGCTTTTTTACAATGCAGAAAAACATGGTAGAAAAAAATATAAAGACCAATACAAGAACGAGCGCGCTAACCAACCTGAGGGAGGTTTGAAAACAAGAAACAATACCAATACGCATAATGTTCAGTCCGGCTAATGCCCAAACGATTCCTGCAATAAGTAACAGCGTTTGTTTTTTAACCATAAAGGCCTCCTGTTACGGATTGGATTTTGCACAAACTCATTATAAATTTGGCTTATTATAGCAAATATATTTTCATAAGTCAAACTTGTTATTTGAGATACAGAAAATCCGCCCGAGTGTCCTCGGGCGGATAGTTTTGCTTTATAAACCTAATTATTTAGATTCCTTAATTGCAGCCTGTGCTGCTATCAGCAAAAATGGGAAACCATATTCTTAAATTAACAATCTAAACACTTGATATGCTGTAGCGGATAGGTTCTTATATGCATTGTCGGTATTAAGTGCTTCCTCTAAGGTTGTAACGCCTCTAACAACAGGGAAAAACGCGTCTATTCCGTGTTCGTTGCATACCACGGCATCATCCGTTACACAACCCGAAAAAGCAATTACTTTTTTGCCGTATTTTTTAGCAAGTTTTGCCACGCCTATGGGGGCTTTTCCTTGGACGGTTTGAGAATCGAGACGGCCCTCTCCTGTTACAACTATGTCAGCAGTTTCTATGTCGGCTTCGATATTTATTTCATCCAAAATAATTTGGATTCCTGATTTAAGCGTAGCATTCGTAAAGGACAAAAATGCAAAACCTAATCCGCCTGCCGCACCAGCGCCTGCACAGTCCTTGTCTGCCTTGCTTGAAACCTTTTTTGCCAATGCGGCATATCTATCAAGCCAATAGTCCATATCTTGAATCATTTCAGGGGTTGCACCCTTTTGCGGACCATATACGGCACTACAGCCCTTTTCCCCGCAAAGTGGATTTGTAACGTCGCAAGCGATATTAAACTCGCAATCCTTTAGCTCGGGCATAACGTTGTCGGCTTTTATACTATGTAAGCTTGCCAAACCTTTTGCACCAAGCATAATAGGTTTATCATGTATATCTAAAAATTCATATCCCAAAGCGGTAAGCATACCTGTACCGCCATCATTTGTCGCACTGCCACCAATACCTACAATAAATCGTCTGCAGCCTCTATTTATGGCATCTTTAATAAGTTCACCAACACCAAAAGTCGTAGTTTCTAAAGGATTTCTGTCTTCGTCAGATATAAGGGTTATTCCAGAGGCGGCTGCCATTTCTATAACCGCAGTATTCGTATCCTTAAAAATGCAATATTTCGCTATTACGGGCTTCATTAAAGGACCGTTAACCTGTATCTCCACCATTTCAGCATTCGAGGTTTCTGCTAAAGCTTCAACAGTACCCTCGCCACCGTCCGCCAAAGGCTTTACCAAAACCTCTGCATTGCCGTCTAATCGGCAGATAGCTTCTTTAACGGCATTACCTGCTTGTAAAGAAGACAAGCTACCCTTAAAAGAATCTATTGCTATAACAACCTTCATTTTTATCACCTATATAAAACATCATTTTGAACATAGTCAATTATAACAGATTACCATTTGTTTTACAATAAAAATCCCTCTGCCGATTTCTCAGCAGAGGGATAATCTTGTTTTATTAAGTCAGCAATTACTTGCTTTCCTTAATTGCAGCCTGAGCAGCAGCCAAGCGAGCGATCGGCACACGGAACGGCGAGCAGGACACATAATCCAGGCCGATGGTGTGGCAGAACTCGACGGACGACGGATCGCCGCCGTGCTCACCGCAGATACCGCAGTGCAGGCTCTGACGGGCTTCTTTACCCATCTTAACAGCCATCTTCATGAGCGAACCGACACCGGTCTGGTCGAGTTTTGCGAACGGATCGCTCTCGTAGATCTTGGTGTCATAGTACGCGTTCAGGAACTTACCGGCATCGTCACGGCTGAAGCCGAAGGTCATCTGCGTCAGATCGTTGGTACCGAAGCAGAAGAACTCCGCCTCTTTCGCGATCTCGTCAGCAGTGAGGCAAGCACGCGGGATTTCCATCATAGTACCCACTTCGTACTTCAGCTCCACGCCGGCAGCAGCGATTTCCGCATCGGCAGTCGCCACAACGACGTCTTTGACGAACTTCATTTCTTTCACTTCACCGGTCAGCGGGATCATGATTTCGGGAACCATGTTCCATTCCGGATGCGCTTACTGCACGTTGATGGCAGCGCGGATAACCGCAGTGGTCTGCATCTTCGCGATTTCGGGGTAGGTGACAGCCAGACGGCAGCCACGGTGACCCATCATCGGGTTGAACTCATGCAGCGAAGCGATGATGTTCTTGATATCGGCAACGGTCTTGCCCTGAGCCTTGGCGAGCGCCGCAATGTCGGCTTCTTCGGTGGGCACGAACTCGTGCAGCGGAGGATCCAGGAAACGGATGCAAACGGGGTTGCCTTCGAGTGCTTCGTACAGTTTCTCGAAGTCGCCTTGTTGATAGGGGAGGATCTTCGCGAGAGCGGCTTCACGCTCTTCAACGGTATCCGCGCAGATCATTTCGCGGAACGCCGCGATACGATCGGCTTCGAAGAACATGTGCTCGGTACGGCACAGGCCGATACCCTCAGCGCCCAGCTGACGAGCCTTGATGGCGTCACGGGGAGAGTCGGCGTTGGTGCGAACCTTCAGGGTGCGATACTGGTCAGCCCAAGCCATGAT
>JAZQIV010000143.1:0-19467 GCA_045541305.1 Acutalibacteraceae bacterium
TAGAAGGCAGCCTCGTCAATACCGATGGAATAGTCAAGTCCCAAATCATCCAAAATTTTACCCATGATGCTTTGGGCTTCCTCCCATTGTTCGGGCGTGCCAATATATTTTTCCTTGTTGTTGGGATCCCATTGCGAGAAACGGAAGGTGCAGTCCTCCCACATGCCAACCGTATCCAGCACGTGTTTGGCAAGCTCCAAGCAGCCCTTGAATTCCTTTTCCAACTGGTCGGGGCGGAGAATTAAGTGACCTTCGGAAATGGTGAACTGACGCACACGGATCAAGCCGTGCATCTCGCCGCTATCTTCGTTGCGAAACAGTGTGGAGGTTTCGCCAAGTCGCATCGGAAGATCACGATACGAACGAGCACGGTTTAAAAAGACCTGGTATTGGAACGGGCAGGTCATCGGGCGCATGGCCAGACACTCTTTTGATTCGTCTTTTGGATCACCCAACACAAACATGCCGTCCAGGTAATGATCCCAGTGGCCGGAGATTTTGTATAAATCACTTTTTGCCATCAGTGGTGTTTTGGTGAGCAGATAGCCGCGCTTTTGTTCCTCGTCCTCGATCCAACGCTGCAGCAATTGCACAACACGTGCGCCTTTCGGCAACAAAATCGGCAAGCCTTGACCGATCACGTCCACCGTGGTGAACAGCTCCAACTCGCGTCCAAGTTTGTTGTGATCACGTTTTCTGGCTTCCTCCAAACGGGTGAGGTGTTCCTCCAGCTCGGCGGCTTTCGGGAATGAAATGCCGTAAATACGCTGCAGCATTTTGTTCTTGGAATCCCCGCGCCAATAAGCACCGGTAGCACTCAACAATTTAACCGCTTTCAAACGACCGGTATCCGGCAGATGAGGACCGGCACACAGATCGGTGAAATCGCCTTGACGATAGAACGAAATCTCGCTTTCATCGGGCAAGGCTTCGATCAATTCCACCTTGTACGGCTCGTTCTCCATGAGCTTCAGCGCTTCAGCCCGCGGCAAGGTGAAACGCTCGATCGGGAGCGCTTCTTTGATGATCGCTTTCATTTCGCCTTCGATCGCCGTCAGATCCTCGGGGGAGAAACCGCCCACGTGGTCAAAGTCGTAATAAAAGCCGGAATCAATGGATGGGCCAATCGCCAGCTTGACATCGGGAAACAGGCGTTTGATTGCCTGCGCCATGACGTGCGACGTGGTGTGCCAATATGCTTTTCTACCATCGGGATCGTCAAACGTTAAATATTCAACGGTGCAATCCGCGGTGAGCGCGGTGCGCAGATCAACCACTTCGCCGTCCACACGCGCTGCACACGTGGCACGGTATAAGCCCATCGAAATATCACGGCAAAGTGCATCCAAGGTAGTATTTTCGGCTACCTCACGCACGTCGCCGCCTTTGAGTGTGATTTTCAGCATAACAAAACTCCTTTCAAAAACAAAGCCCCGCCCCTGCAAACGAGGGGCGGGGCATAATTGCCTCGCGGTTCCACCCTGATTCACGGATATAACACCCGCACTCATTGACGCCTGTAACGGGGCGATCCGTCGTTCTTTCCATTTCTTTCCCGAACGCGCTCAGGGGTGGTGGACGTGTGCGGTTGCTTCCATCCTTCTCAGCTGCCGGATGTTCTCTGCTAAGCAACAGGATGCATACGTCTGTCCCGTCATCACTTTAACATCCTTTATGGTACACTAACTAAGAAAAAAAGTCAAGGAAATCTTGTCTTTTTGTTGACAAAACCGTGGTTTGTGGTATACTGTAACACGACAAACGAATAACGGAGGCCGTTAGGTGTTGCAACAATGCGACCTAACAAGGAAGAGGGGTGTGAATCCCCCGCGAACCCGTCGCTGTATTTGGTGACTGTCGCTTTATATTACCCACTGAGCAATCGGGAAGGGAAAGCGGCGCGACCATAAGCCAGAAGACTTGCCTAACGTAGCCGTGCAGAAAACCACGAGGATTGGTAAGGGCACAAGTTAAAGTCGCTTTCTTTCGGCTTCTTTTGATGAAATGCATCCTTCTGTCGGCATCGCCTACCGCGATTCGAAAAGAAAGGATGTTTTTTATGAAGAAAAAGTGGCTGGGTATTGTTGTGGGTTTTGTGGTGCTGGCATTGCTGGTTGCCGCAGCCGTTGTCGTGTATGTGAGGACGCGACCGGAACCTTCGGTGGGCGATAAGAATATCATCGTCCAGATTGCCTACGATGACGTCCAAAAATCGGTCGAAATTGACACGAACGCCGAGTATCTGCGTGCAGCGCTGGAGGAGAAGAACCTGATTTCCGGCGATGAATCGGAATACGGATTGTTCGTGAAGATTGTCGACGGTCGTACTGCGGATGACGCCAAACAAGAGTGGTGGTGCTTTACCAAAGGCGGCGAAACGGTGATGACCGGTGTGGATACCACCCCGATTGCGGATGGTGAAACGTTTGAGATCACCCTCAAGACCGGCTATGACTTCTAAATTATCGCTTCGAGAACTGGTAACGCTCAGTTTGCTGGGAGCGTTGTTGTTTGTGGTGCAGGTGATCCTGGGCTTTTTACCAAACATTGAGTTGGTATCGTTGCTGGTGATTGTGTACACGCGTGTGTATGGCTGGAAAGCCTTGTATCCGGTGTATCTGTTTGTGGCACTGGAAGGCTTTTTCTACGGTATTACTACTTGGTTTATTCATTACTTGTACATTTGGGCACTGTTGGTTCTGGTGGTCCGGATATTTCGATGTGTCGAGATGTCGGCAGTTTGGGTGCTGATTAATACAGCTTTCGGTTTCTTGTTTGGTGCGCTGTGTGCGGTTGCGTATTTGTTTATGGGCGGTCTGTCCACAGCGATTGCATACTGGATATCCGGTATTCCGTTTGACTTGTTGCACGCCGGCGGTAACTTTATCACCGCATTGGTATTGTATAAACCGTTATATCACTTGCTCTTACGTTTGCAAAAATCTTAACCAAAAGGCGCGGTTGCTCACCGCGCCTTTTCTATTGACTTTATTGTCGATTTGCCATACAATACATTTATATAGTTTATAGGGGGGAGAATGTCGTGAAAAACCGTAAATGCTGTGTGTTCATTGCTGTCGCTTTGACAATATGCATGTTATGCAGCGGTTGCAGCATGGTCGGCGCCGATGTTGAAAATCAATTGATCCCCCCGCAAAACGATGTGGAACAGAACGCGATGCAAACCGCATTAAACATGCAGCTGCAAACGCAAAATTTTGTGCTGACCTATCCTACGGGCGGAGAATACCGCACGCCGTTTGTGGTGCTGAATCAAATTAAAAAGAATGATGTTATCGATTCAGATTCTGCAACATCTGATCTGTTGGATGGTTGGGGGCTTGTTTTTTATCGGTATACGGTTGGTAATTCCAAAACACGGATTCATCTTATGAAAAAAGATGAGAAAAAGGTGTGGAATACAGTCGCAGACGTAGAAGGGATCGGAGCCGAGATAGCGGATGTGAATTTTGCAGATCTTACCGGCGATGGATTCCCGGAGCTTTTGCTGGGTTGGGCGCTCTATGGCACTTCCGAAAAACGGTTGACTATTTATCGTTTGGATCGTCAATTGGAAACCGTTACGTTTAATTTGACGTATGTATCCTTAATGGCGGGCGATTTAACCGGAGATAACGCTGAAGATTTGGTGCTGATGAATGTGGGCGGTGCAGGTGCGCCGGTGAAAGCCGATTTATTTACGCTTCATGACCGCGATCTTCGTTGGCGCGGAACCACAACCTTGGATAAAGGTGTTCACCAAGTATTTCACTACATACTTGCACCGTTATCACCCACGGTTAACGGGCTATATTTGGACTGTAAAAAGGATGCCGACACCATGGTTACCGAACTGGTGTATTGGAACGGCACATCCTTGGAGTCACCGCTGAGTAACGACGATACGCAGGTCAACGTGCAGACGGTGCGCAAAGGTGAACTATTTTCAAGGGATGTGGATGGCGATGGTGCAGCCGAATGGCCCGTATCGCGCGAGGACGGGTTGACCGATTGGATGTCGTATGATCTTCGTTCGGGTGCGTGCCTGACAAAATTCAGCAGTGTTGTTAATGCACGGAACAAGTATTTGGTTCGTTTACGCCCGGAGTGGTCGAACCAAGATAACGTAACGATTGAATATAAAACGGATGAACAAGTGCTGTGCTTCATGGATCAAGAAGAACATTGCTTTTTGGAAATCATGACGGTAACCTCCGGGCAAAAGATCGACTTACCGAGCGGGTATCGTTATATTACCGAAAAGAAAGATGTACGGCACGCCGTTCGCGTGGATCCTAATATCGTTACGCTGGAAGAAGCACAGTATTTATTTATTGAATTGTAAGGATAAGAATGGGTATGAAACGAGTTTTAATATGCGAAGATGAACATTCAATCCGTGAAGTGCTTTCAATCAATTTGGTGCGACGTGGCTTTGTGGTTTTTGAAGCGGCATCCGGTGAGGAAGCACTTCGTATTTTTGATAATACCCCCAGTTTGGATATTGCGGTGTTGGATGTGATGCTGCCGCAAATGGACGGATTCACCGTTTGCCGGGAATTGCGCAAACGAAGCAATGATATCGGTATCGTTATGTTGACGGCGCGCACACAAGAATCCGAAAAAGTGCAAGCTTTCCGTTTGGGCGCCGATGACTATGTTACCAAACCGTTCGGTACGTCTGAATTGATTGCCAGGTTAGAGGCATTGGAACGGCGGCTGAACCGTTCGGATAACGGGCAGTTAATTTCCGGTGATTTTGTGCTGGATCTGCGTTCGCATACGCTCAAGCAAGCCGGGAATCCAATTGAACTCACGCAGGTTGAATTTCAATTGATGCAATGTTTTTTGGAGAATATCGGTTCACCGATTTCGCGAAAGGACATTTTGGCGCGCGTGTGGGGTGCGGTGGATTATGGTGATGATAAGATCGTGGATGTCAATATTCGGCGATTGCGCTTGAAAATTGAAAGCAACCCATCCGAACCGCGGTACATTGTCACGGTATGGGGGAAAGGATACTGCTGGTACGAATAACAGCTTGAAAGGGGTGAGCGGATCATGATGTTTAAAAAACTGACACGTCGTTGGCTGGTGAACGGTCTTGGCGTGGTGGTGGCGCTGTTGGTTGTGGTAGAAATCGCGGCGGCATTTTTGGTCCGTTCCTACTACTATCAACAGGTGCAAAACAGCCTGTACACCCGTGCGGTTTCGTTGTCGGATGTGATCGATCTGTATGTTGAAGATCTTTCCTTCAAGTTTGAAAACGCCGGTAAACGATATGTGGAAAACTTTGAAGAACGCCACAAAATGGAGTTTCAGTCGTTATCATCTGACGGCACGGTTTTGGCAAGCTCTACCGGCTTTTTGCCACACGCGGAAACGATTCCGGATTTTCAACTGGCAACGCAGGCTTTTGCCGAAAATAAAAAAAACGTTTGGTCTGCCTGGACAGGAAAGAATGCCGTCGGACAAAACGTGCTGGCTCTTACAATGCTGATTACGCGCTCGGACAATACGGTGTGCGGCGCTATTCGATATGTGGTGGCGTTGGATAATGTGGATAAGCAAATCACGCTTATCACCTCGGCGATGATCGCACTCGGGATTGCGGTGCTGTTCTTTGTGTTGTTGACAAGTTCGTATTTCGTTAATAACTTACTTCGTCCGTTAACAGCCATCAGTATCGCGGCCGAAAAGGTGTCAAAAGGCGATTTCACGCACCGCATACCCAAAGAGTTTGATGATGAAATCGGAGATTTGTGCGAACGCATCAACGACATGGCTTCGCAGCTTGAAACGGCGGATGCTTTGCAGACGGAATTTATCTCGTCAATTTCGCATGAGCTTCGCACACCTTTAACGGCAATCAAAGGATGGAGCGAAACCCTGCGCGAAAGCGAGCCTGCCGATGAAGAACTGCTGAATCGCGGATTAACAGTGATCGGTCACGAAACCGATCGTTTATCCAGCATGGTGGAAGAGCTACTGGATTTTGCCCGTATGCAAAAAACTAAGCACAGCGATATCCGTGAGCCGATTGATGTGTATGCTGAAATGGAGGAAGCGGTATTCTTCATGAAAGACCGTGCCGAAAAGTGTGGCTTGCATCTTTCGTGCGTTTCGCAAGAGCCGCTGCCAACCATTATTGGTAACGGAGCGCGGTTGCGCCAAGTTTTTGTGAATTTGTTGGATAACGCGATCAAGTATTCCAAACCAAACGGCAGTATTCACGTTGATGCTGCTACTGTGCCTGCCGGAATCCAAATTGTTATCAGTGATGATGGAATCGGTATTTCGGCGGACGATTTACCATACGTAAAGGAACGGTTTTATCGCGCTTCCAACGCCATGCCCGGTTCCGGTATCGGGCTGGCGGTAGCCAATGAAATCATAACAGCGCATGGCGGAACGCTGATGATCGAGAGCGAACTCGATCAAGGAACAGTTGTAACGATTACTTTGCCCAAGGAGATGTAAGCAAAATGCCTGAACAAAAGAAAACGTCAATTGGTGGTCAGGCCCTTATTGAGGGTGTTATGATGCGCGGTCCCAAGAAAACAGCGATGGCGGTTCGCCATACCTCCGGCTCGATTGTTACCGAGGAATGGGATTTGGATTTGTCGGATCGTCCCAAAATTTGGAAATTGCCGCTGCTGCGCGGATTATACGGCTTGGTGGATTCGCTTCGCTTTGGCTATAAATGCTTAATGCGTTCGGCCGAACTGGCCGGTTTGGAGGACGAAACCGAGGAACCGCAGACCGGTGCACAAAAAGTATTGATGAGCGTTATGATGGTGATCAGCACCCTGCTTGGCGTTGTGCTGGCTTTTGGATTGTTTATGTATCTGCCGTCTTTTTTGTACAAGGTGCTTGCCGGATGGATTGATGGCATCAACGGTAGCGATTTTTGGATGAATAACGCCGTGCTGCGCGGTGTTTTTGAAGGCGTTCTGCGCTTGGTATTGTTCCTTGTATACATTATTCTCATTACGCTCATGAAAGATATTCGGCGTGTGTTCATGTATCACGGTGCCGAACATAAAACAATTTTTTGCTACGAACGCGGTGAAGAATTGACGGTTGAAAACGTGAAAAAGCAGAGCCGTTTCCACCCGCGCTGCGGCACGTCCTTTTTAATTTTGACGCTGCTGGTGGGGATTATTATTTCCATCTGTATTCGCGTTCAAACCGTTTGGCTGCGTGTTTTGATCAAACTGGCTTTGTTGCCGCTGACGGTGGGGATCGGCTATGAACTGATCAAGTTGGCAGGTCGCAAGGATAATGCCTTTACACGATTTATTTCAGCCCCCGGCTTGTGGATACAACGGTTAACCACCAAAGAGCCGGATGATGGGATGATCGAATGTGCCATAACAGCCTTCAAAGCAGTTGTGCCGGAGAATACAGACGAGGATCAATGGTGATGACTGTACGCGAGTTACACAATCAGGTAGTCGGTATATTAGAGGCGGGCGGTTGCGAGACCCCCGCCTTTGATGCCGTATGCTTGCTGGAGGATATCGGCGGGATCGGCAGGGGAATGGTACGTGCAGTATGGAACAACCCTGTGTCGGAAATGCAGATTCAAACCGTTTTGGATGCCGCCGATCGACGCGCCGCCGGCGAACCTTTGCAGTATATTCTGGGCACCTGGGATTTTTTGAATTTGACGCTTTCGGTGGGCGAAGGCGTTCTGATTCCGCGGCCGGAAACGGAACTGCTTTGCGAGGTCGCGGCGGAATATCTGCACGCTATGCCGCGTAAGAATGTTTGGGATCTTTGTGCCGGTAGCGGTTGCATTGGCCTAGGGATTGCCGCATTGGAACCGGATGCTTACATTACAGCCCTTGAGCTATCCGAGCAAGCGTTTCCCTATTTACAAGAAAATATCAATCGATATCCCTACAGCAACGTCAAAGCTGTTCGCGCTGATGTGCTATGTGACTACGATCGTTTCACAGATCCTGTCGATGCGATCGTTTCCAATCCACCGTATATTCCTACTACGGATTTGGAAACGTTGCAACGCGAGGTACAATACGAACCGCGTATGGCATTGGACGGGGAAGATGGTTATCGCTTTTATCGTGTGATTGCCGAGCATTGGCTTCCCAAACTGTCGCCCAACGGTTTTGCGGCAGTTGAGGTTGGCATCGGCCAAGCCGAAACGGTTGCCTCACTTTTTGAAAATTCCGGATTCGTATATACCCGTATCTATCATGATTTTTCAAACATCGGCCGTGTGGTGGTTGCTGCACGGCATATGCTTGAATGAATATTCATTCAAAATCGCATGAAAAAATCATGAAAACGCGAAAAAATTATTCACAATCGCCAAATGAAGATGGATAATTATCGATGCGAGTTGTTTAAAACACCGAATTTGATGAAAATTTATGAAAAACTATTGATTTTTTATTCAAACAGTCATATAATGGTCTTGTTCAAACGGAGCAAGACTCCGATATCAAAAGGAAGAGGGTTTTCATTATGAAAAAGATTTCCAAGGTTTTGGCTCTGCTTATGGCGTTGGCAATGATCGTTACCTGCTGTGCGGCGTGCGGTTCTGTCAAATCCACCAAAGTGAAAGTTATTGACCTGCCGTTGAGTTCGGAAGAGTATGCCTTTGCTGTTGCGCAAGAAAACACGGAGTTTCTGGGCAAGGTAAACGCGTTCTTGACGAAGATCAAGGGTGACGGTACGTTCGATAAGATTTGCGACAACTATTTCGGCAACGGGACGCCGCTTGCTATTGAAAGTGCTGTTCTTGACGAGAGTAAAGATCAGCTGGTCGTCGCAACCAGTACCGGTTTCGAGCCTTTCGAAATGGTTGATAGCAACGGTAAGTACTCCGGCGTGGATCTGGAGATCGCTTACTATCTGGCAAAAGAGCTCGGTCAGGAACTCGTTATTCAGGATATGGATTTCGAGGCGGTTGTGAACTCGGTTCAGTCCGGGAAGACTGATATCGGTATGGCCGGTTTGTCCGTGACTCCGGATCGCCAGAAGGTCGTCACCTTCTCCGACTCTTACTACAACGCTTCGCAGGTTGTGATCACCATGGAAGATGACACGACTTTTGATGCGTGCAAGACCGGTGAAGATGTTGCTGCTATCCTTGCTGCACTTGGCGAGGATAAGAAAATCGGTTGCCAGACGGGTACGACCGGGGAGTTGTACATTAAAGGCGACGCGGATTATGAGTTCGACGGCTTGAAAGCGGAAGCGGCATCCTACAAATATGTTGCTCTGGCTATCACGGCTATGCAGCAGGGTCAAGTGAGCTATGTTATCGCGGATAACGGTCCTGCAAAAGCGATCACCGAAAAGCTGAACGCTCAATAATTAGTCTACGACCAATAAAAACCATCGGCCTCTGCAGAGCTGCACTCTGCAGAGGCTCTTTGGAGTTTTTAGGGCCGAAAGGGGTTAACCATGAATTTTTCGGGGAAATTTGATGTTTTTTGGGAATTGTTTATCGAGCGTGGCGGTTGGGAGCGTGTCCTGAAAGTCGGCTTGGTCAACACCTTGTTGATTGCCGTGCTCGGTTTGCTGATCGGCATCGTACTTGGCACGTTGATCGCTGCCGTGAAGGTTATGCCAAAGTATAAATTGCTGCCGCGGATTTTGGATAAGATCTGCACGGTTTACGTTGGCTTTTTCCGCGGAACGCCGTTGGTCGTGCAGCTGCTCATTACCTATTACGTTTTGTGGCCTTTATTCGGCATTACCATCACCTCGCTGAATACCAGTATCATTGTATTTGGCTTGAACAGTGCGGCATATGTTTCGGAAATTATGCGCGGTGGCTTGTTGTCGGTGGATTCCGGTCAGATGGAAGCGGGCCGCGCTTTGGGCTTGAGTTATGGTACAACCATGATGAAAATCGTGATTCCGCAAGCTGTTAAAAACATTTTACCGACGTTGGGCAATGAGTTCATTGCTTTGGTGAAGGATACATCAGTTGTTAGCTTTATTGCGGCTGTTGATCTCACCAAAACCTTTACTGAGATCGGTAACGTGCGGTATGAATACTTTATGCCGTATCTTGCCATGGCGGTTGTGTACATCGTGCTGGTGCTGTTGATTACGCTTGGCGTTAAGGCTATGGAAAGGAGCTTGAGGAAAAGTGATAGAAGTAATTGATTTGTGTAAAAGTTTTGGCAATCTTCAGGTTCTGAACCATATCACCGAAACTATTCATGAAGGGGAAAGGGTTGTGGTGATCGGACCGTCCGGTAGCGGTAAAAGTACGTTTTTGCGCTGCTTGAACTGTATGGAAGATCCCACCTCCGGTTCCATTATCTTTGAAGGTGAAGATTTGGCGGATATGCGTGTAGATATCAACAAGCATCGTCAAAAAATCGGTATGGTATTTCAGCAGTTTAATCTGTTTAATAACAAAACAGTTCTGGAAAATATCACGTTAGCGCCGGTTCATTTGAAGAAAATGACGGCCGAGGAAGCCCGCGAAAAAGGCATTGAGCTGCTCAAACGGGTCGGCTTGGAGGATAAGGCAGACGTATATCCCTCCACCTTATCCGGCGGTCAAAAACAGCGCGTCGCCATTGTGCGTGCACTTGCCATGAATCCCAAGGTGATTTTGTTTGATGAGCCGACTTCCGCTTTGGATCCCGAAATGGTTGGTGAAGTACTGGATGTTATGAAACAATTGGCTGCCGAAGGTATGACCATGGTCGTAGTAACACATGAAATGGGTTTTGCACGTGAAGTGGCCGATCGTATTTTGTTTATGGATGGCGGTGTTATTGCCGAGCAGGGAACCCCCGAAGAGGTATTCGGCAATCCGCAGCACCCGCGTACCAAAGAATTTTTATCCAAAGTTTTATAAGTAAAAACAAAACACCGGAAGCATATGCTTCCGGTGTTTTTCTTAGTTCTGCATGGCCTTTTCGGCAAAGGTATTATTGATCAGTTTATCAAAAGGAGCGCGTTTTTCCAGTTCGCCGGCATCTTCAATCACTTCTTGCAAGCGATTAAAGCCATCTTCTGTCATGACAGGCGTTTGTGCAAAAGCGCCGATATCTTGATAACTCTTGACAGCGCTTGCCAGCAGTGTAACGTCCGTGTCTGCAAAGAACGAGCTGACACATTCCGCGATTTCCTCCGGCGTGTGCTCTTTCACCCATTGTTGACCTTTGGCAACGGCGTTGGTAAACCGCTGAATCAAATCGGCGTTGTTGGCAATATAGCTCTTCTTCGCAAAATAGGCGGTGTAAGGCATTTCGCCTGCCGCAGCGCCTACACTAGCCACAATATATCCTTTCCCTTCCAATTGAATGCTGGAGGCAACGGGTTCAAACATGGTGACGTAATCGCCGGTACCACCCAAGAAAGCTCCTGTCATCATATCAAATTGAATGGTATTGTCCATTTGAGCATCGGTATCAGGATCGAGCCCATTCTTTTTCATAGCATATCGAAAAGCCATGTAAGGCATTCCGCCTTTACGGCCCGGCAAAATATGCTTACCCGCAAGATCGTTCCAGGTAAAATCCTCATCCGCTTCTCGACCGACCAAAAAGCTTCCGTCGCAGGCGGTTAGTTGTGCAAATACTTCCGGATAATCCTCGCTGCCGGAATTGTACACGTAAACGCTGGCTTCGGGACCTGCTAAACCAATATCCACGCTATCGCTGATAACGGCACTCATCACTTTATCGGCACCGCCACCGTTGCTAAGCTCGATTGTTATGTTTTCCTCTTCAAAAAAGCCCTTGGCTATTGCAACGTATTGCGGCGCGTAGAATATGCTGTGCGTGACTTCGCACAGGCGGACTTTTGTGACTGAGGTTTCCGGCTGTTTGCGGCAACCGGTAAACCCGATTGTCAAAATCAATAACACAACTAATACACAAGCAAAAACTCGTTTTTGCAAGATGGATCACTCTCCTTGTTTCGTTCCAAATCGTTTATTAACCAATTGTTGACAAAGGGAAACTGCACGATACATTAAAGCGGCAACCACCGCCAGAATCAAAACACTCGCCATAACAAGATCCATCTGGAACACTTGACCGCCATACACGATCAAATACCCTAAACCGGCTTTACTCACCAAAAATTCACCGGCAATCACGCCAACCAGCGACAAACCAATGTTGATTTTTAAAGAATTAAATAACGTGGGAAGATTGGATGGCAATACGACTTTTATCAGAATCTGTTTACGAGTGGCACCGAATGTTTTTGCCATTTTCACAATCTCGGTATCGGTGTGGTGAAACCCCGATAACATTTCCAAAATCGTTACGATTAACGAGATGGCGAGTGCCATAAAAATAATTGCTTTCGTACCGGCACCTACCAACAGAATGATAACAGGACCAAGTGCGATTTTCGGCAAGCTGTTTAATACCACCAAATACGGCTCGGCAATTTGAGAAATAAACGAGCTCCACCAACACATCACACTGATAAACAACCCCAATAAAACGCCCAAAAAGAAGCCGGTCAACGTTTCGTATATCGTAACGCCAACATGCATCAATAAACCGTTTTTTGAGGTGTTTAAGAGTGTTTGCGCGATGCGACTGGGTTGACTGACTAAAAATGCATCGATCCAGCCGAATTGCGCTGCGATTTCCCATAGGGAAACGAGTCCGATCAAAAGGCCCCATTGCCACAGCTTTACCGCTCGATCGTATCGCTTGCGGTGAAGTAACCATCGTTTGCGTTCCGGTGAAACATTGGTTTCAAGATGCTTCGTTTTCATCTTCACGCAACTCCTCCCAAATGTGACTGAAATATTGTGAAAAGCGAGGGTCACTCCGACAGGAGAGTGGTGATCGATCTTTGCCAAAATCAATCGGGTAGATCTCCTTGATGGTTGCCGGACGCTTGGACAATATCAAAACCGCATCGCCCATTGCGACTGCTTCCGGTATATCGTGTGTAACCATCAACATGGTGACCTTTTCAGCTTTTAGGATGCGGTATACGTCATCGGTGACCGATAACCGTGTCTGAAAATCCAATGCGCTGAACGCTTCATCTAACAATAAAATGTCCGGTCCTGCCGCTAATGTTCGGATCAAGGAAACGCGTTGTCGCATGCCTCCTGATAACTGACGCGGATATTTATCACGAAAATCGTACAGATCGTAAGTTTTCAAAAGACGAGCTGCTCGTTCTTCGGTTTGCGGTGAAATGGCGCGGCGAATTTCCAAACCAAACAACACGTTGTCCCAAATCGTTCGCCATTCCAGTAGGTTATCGCGTTGCAGCATATAACCAATGTGCGGAGAGATTCCTTGGGTAGGTTCTCCGTTGATGGTAACGGTTCCGCAAGTGCGCGGCAGTAACCCTGCGATCCAGGAAAGGAGGGTGCTTTTTCCGCATCCACTCGGTCCCACAATACTGATGAACGTCCCACGCGGTACAGAGAAGTTTATGGACTGAAACGCCTCAACCTCGCCATTGTCCGCTTGATAGCTAAATCCGGCGTTTTTAACACACAACATATCCATGGGATTCACCTCTTTTTTGATATCGACCCTCACTCCATTTCATGCAAGAGGCGATAAAAAGGTGCATGATTTCTTGCGCAAAACGAAAAATGGCAGATACCGTAACGCACGGTATCTGCCATTCAGAATGTGATTAAGCAGCTTGTTTTTGCTTTTGAATATAGGCCGGAAGATAGGGGAGCATGTGAATCAAAATGTAAGCGATATATACGAGTATTACCGATACCCAATCGGCGGTTACAGCACCGATTGGTGCATAAAGAACATGTAATCGGATCGTATCGCTGAGAAATTCACAAGATTAGCTGCAACGGACACAATCAAAAAGGGAATGGATGGGATCAGTAACTCCCAAGTCTTTTTCACAAACGTATAGGAATGGTATCGATTGATCAACATGGTAGCGGCACAAAATACGATGGTGCCGTGGTATAAAAACGTGTGAAACCCCGCAAACGAAAGGCAGGAATAACTGCCGAGTATGGTGGCAGGATACACAAAGTTAATGGCTCCACCCAACAGGCCCAATGAACACACATACCCGCAAGCGGCTTGCCGAACGTAGCCGCGTCCCCAAACCGCAAATGGCATGGCATACAGAAAAATGCTGCAAGGATATAGCGGTAGCACACCGGTCCATTCCACGTTGACGGTTTTTCCGGAATACGTTTCCCACAGAATTTTGATGGCTTCCAGCACGAGCAACAAGGCCCAAAGGACGGCAAATACCGTTCGTATGGTTGTTTCGCTTTTCTTTGAAACGGCGCGGCAACACAAAATTACCAGCAGGATACAAAAACCGGAAAAAACAAAATGTAACGGTGTGAACATGGTGCCGGGGATATTATTTGCGGAGGGCAGAAAATCCTTATGTGTGAAGAAATTGTGCAACAGATCCGTGAAAGACCACATACAAAAACACTTCCTTTAGAAAGGCACCCGACACCGGGAAAGTGTCGGGTGCCTGTTGGATAATCAATTAGTCGCAGCAGGGGTCAGTTTTTGCTTTCGGCTGTGTCGGTTGAGCGGCGGGCGTTACGTCGCCAATACCGGTGGTTTCCGTGAACATCACGTTCGCTTTGGTCATATCCACCGCATCGGTCGGCACAATGATCTTGGAAGCCTTGCCGTCCGACATCTGGATGAGAGCCTCATATTTTTTGAGTTCCAGAACAGCGGCGTCCACGCCGGCAGCCTTCAAGGCAGCCAAACCGTCCGCTTCGGCTTGTTTCGCAAGCAGGATAGCCTTGGCTTCACCCTCCGCACGCGCAATGCGTGCATCCCGCTCACCTTCGGCAGCCAGGATCATGGCTTGCTTGTCACCTTCGGCACGCGTGATGACGGCAGCTTTATGACCCTCTGCTTCCAACAAAGTTTCACGGCGATCACGTTCTGCTTTCATTTGCTTTTCCATCGCGTTTTGAATTTCGGAAGGGGGAATGATGTTCTTCAGTTCCACGCGATTTACCTTGATACCCCATTGGTCGGTGGCGGAATCCAAAATATCGGTCATTTTACCGTTGATGGTATCGCGCGATGTCAGCGTATCGTCCAGCTCCAGTTCACCAACAATATTACGCAACGTGGTGGCGGTCAGATTGGACAATGCGCTGATGGGATTTACCGCGCCGTAAGTGAACAGCTTTGCATCGAACACTTTGAAATACACCACGGTATCGATCTGCATGGTAACGTTATCTTTTGTAATAACCGGTTGGGGAGGGGAATCGAGCACTTGCTCTTTTAACGTAACCTTTTTCGCAATACGATCCAAAATCGGAACCAGAACGTGCAAACCGGCACTCCAGGTATGCTTGTATTTACCCAAACGCTCGATCACGAACTCTGTTTGCTGCTGTACAACACGCAAGCTAATAAGCAAAATAACGAGTACAACAATGGCTACAATGACGATCATAAAAACAACTCCCTTGTTAAAATTATATTATTGAATTTCTGCCAGATGAGGACGGTGATCCGATGCGACGATTGCCGGAATATCGGCGGAGAGAATCTCTACATCGGGCGAAACAAACACGTAATCGATCTTTCGCGTGGGATGATCCGACGGGAAACTGAGCAACGGTTCTGCGAATAACGCGGCGGTATCGATCATGCGGTCACGAATTGGATGTAAAATAGCGTTATCCGGGGTGAGATTGAAATCGCCCATCAAGATGCACTTCGTGTCTTCCAGGTGCTCTAAAATAGTTTTAACAGCGTTTTCCTGCTCGCCCGGATTCAACCCGAAATGAATGACCAACACTGTCCATCCGCCTTCCAATTTCGCTTTTAACAAGCAACGAGATTCGTAGTAACCCAATCCGGTTTTTGGGTCCGGATTTGCGGTTAAAACGGGATCCGGAATCGGATCGGGGACCGGGATGGTTTCGGCGCTGATGATTGGCAGCTTGGAAAGAAAAGCATTGCCGTACGGCCCCAAAGGTGTGTCAATTGCTTTGGCAAAGTAGTAGTGCGGAATACCGGTTAACTCCGAAAGATAAGTCGTTTGTTTATCATATTCTGTGGGATCGATGCCAAGATCACGCATTTCATTCAGTCCAATGATATCGACATCACATTGTAATATGGCATCTGCCATGACTTGAAAATCGATTGTTTGTGTGCGATAATTCAGGCAATGCTGCGTGTTAAAAGACATGACCTTCAAGATAGTCGCCTCTTTCCATACAATAAGGTTAGTGCTGAGAATATTCAACAAAGATATTATACCACATAGGGAGTACTTTTTCAACAAAAAATCCCCCGCATCGCGGGGGATTTTGCTTTAGATATTTACAATACCAAATGCACTGAGTATGGAGGAAATCAAAATCAAAACAATACAGATCGGGGCAATGTATTTGATCATAACCACAAACAGCTTTTTGCTTTTGAATTTTGCATCTTGGTTTTCCACTTCTTCGATCAACGTTTTTGGTTTGATAACATAACCCACAAAGATACACGTGATCAGTGCAACGATCGGCATAATCACGCTGTTGCTGATAAAATCAAAGAAATCCAGGAACTGCATGCCGATAATAGTGACGTTTGAAAGAACGCCATAGCCCAACGTGGACAACAAGCCTAACAGAATGCTGCCAATAAGCACAATGAAGCAGGTGGGTTTGCGCTTCCAACCAAACTTATCAATGAAGATCGAAACCACGGTTTCCATTAGGGAGATGGAAGAGGTCAGCGCTGCCAGTAAGACCAGAATGAAGAAAATAGCACCGAGGATTGCGCCGCCGGGAATGCTTTCGAATACTTTCGGAAGAGTGACGAACATGAGGCCGGGGCCTTGACCCAACGCACTTTCATCACCGCCCGAAAAAGCGAACACAGCCGGAATGATCATCAAACCTGCAAAAAAGGCAATGCCGGTGTCAAATAAACTGATCTGACGCGTAGCACTTTCGATGTTCACATCTTTTTTCATGTAGGATCCGTAGGTAATCATAATGCCCATGGCAAGCGACATGGAGTAAAACAACTGTCCCATGGCTGCCAACACTGTCTTCACGGAAAAGTGGGTAAAATCGGGTTTCAAATAGTAAATCACGCCGTCCATCGCGCCGGGAAGGCACATGGAGTAGATCGCGATTCCAACAGACAAAACAACCAAAACAGGCATCATTATTTTGCTGACCTGTTCAATGCCTTTTTCCACACCGCACAGCACAATCAACGCCGTTAAGCCGATGAAAAGGCAGAAGAACACAATGGGTTCGGTGTTGGAAGAGATAAAGCTGTTAAAATACCCGTCACCGGCAGTTGCTCCCATACCGCCGGTGCAGAAAGCAACCAAATATTTGGTGACCCAGCCGCCGATTACCGAATAATAGGGGAGAATGATGATCGGTACGATTGACGCCAGATATCCCAAAAAAGAGAATTTCTTATTGAATTTTTGAAAAGCCGATACCGCGCTCAATTGGGATTTGCGCCCAAGTGCGATTTCTGCGACCATCAGCGTAAAGCCGAAAGTTACCGCCAGCACAATATAAACCAGCAAGAAAATGCCGCCGCCGTATTTTGCCGCAAGGTACGGGAAACGCCAAATATTTCCCAAACCGACAGCTGATCCGGCCGCTGCGAGGACAAAACCGAGTTTGCCGGAAAAGCCGCTTCTTTTTTGTTCCATGTGAGTACACTCCTTTGATTCCGATACACACATTATGCCATATTTTCTCATAAAAGACAATAGGCATTTTAGTGTGCCGATGGTGTATTTTGTATCGCTCGCTTTTACTTCTTGTAAAAATATACAAAAAGTGCGGATTGCATCAAATATGTTATGAACCAAGAAAGGGAATACGACAAAAACAGCACAGAAGGCGTATGAGAATGTTCCATTTGGAAGGTGTTAAACACCACATCTCTTCGCGCACCCAATCAACTCATCGTTCTGCTGCAGACGTGCAATGCATGCAGGAGATAGCACCAAAACAAAGTCTTTACACTCTTTTACGGCGTTTTTAAGTCGATCAGGAAAACAGTCGCTGTGTTGCTCGTTCGGATTGAAATACACGCTATAGCCCAAGCGCAACAGATCGCTTGCCAATCGGCGAGCAAACTGATTGCTGCAACCATCGTTTCGATAGGAAATAAAAATATCTTTAGCCAAAATTTATGCCTCCCTTGCTTTAGATAGTGTATCACAATCAACTGGGATTTTTAACGACAAGCAGTGGTGTTGGGGATAATTCTGTTGTGGTATCTTATTGATCGTTGATAAATCTTTTTGGTGACATGCCGGTCATTCTCTTAAAATCATACGAAAAATAACTGACGTTTTCATAGCCGCACTCCAGAGCCGCATCGGTTACCGAATAATACCCGGAACGCAATAGCTGTTTTGCGTTCTCAATACGTACCTGTTTAAGATATGTCAAAGGGGAGATACCGAAGCATTGTTTGAATTGATTTCGAAGATGAACTTCGCTGACGCCTGCTTCCTTGGCAAGCTCTGCAATGCTAATTTCCTGAGAAAACATGGTATCGATCCGGTGTTTTGCAAGACGAATGCGTCGGGGTATGATGTGCTGCGGTTTCGACAAAGTGTGCAGAATGGCATAAAAACGCGACATACAGGAATAGGTGTTTTCACCTATCAAATGCGGTTGTTTGCATAGCTCTTCGAAAAGACTTTTTAAATCGGTTCGATCGTTAATAAACACCGGTTTCCTTGCGGTTAAATCATTTTGGGTATTGAAATGTATAATCAACATATCGCCGCCCTGCTTAATTTGCGTGGTATAGTCAACCCCGGCCGGCATGAACGTGATTCCGTTTTTTGTAGAAGAGTAGCTTTCGCCGTTAACCTCGAAGGTCACCTCGCCACTCAGACGAAAAGATAACGAGTGAAAGGAACGTCCGGAAACAAATTGGGGTTTGGTTTCTCGAAAATGCACACTCCCAACCCAGAGCGAGGTGATAATTTCGTTTTTCTCAAATATCATTTCTCGTAACACCTTCTTTTTTCTTAGAATATCATGCTTTTAATCAAAAAACAAGTTTCGAAATTCTAAAATCGATTTCGTTTTCTTATTGCGGCGGATATAAGGTGACTGTATACTGGCGTTAGAAAGTATAAGGAGGAGAAACTTATGAAACACTTACTCGCTGCTATAAAAGAAACCGTGAAACGAGAGGGGATCGATTTAATCGGTTTTGCCCCAAAATCTCGCTTTGATGGCTTAAAGCACGAAGTCAATCCTTTTTCAATTTTTCCGGAGGGGAAAACCGTTATCCTGATCGGAAAACGTATTTGCCGTGGCTCACTACGTGGTGTGGAAGAAGGAACCAATTTTGCAGATTATAATCTCTTCGGGAAAAATTGGTTGGAAGACGAGTTCTTATCACTTGCCTGTTATGGGTTGACCAACACGCTGGAGGATTTTGGTTGGGAAGCAGTGCCGATTTTTCCCAACCCGGCCGAGTTAGCCCCCACGGGAATCTCGGTTGCGGG
>JAZQIV010000144.1:0-2797 GCA_045541305.1 Acutalibacteraceae bacterium
CATGGCCTTGAGCTGCGCCGAACCGCCGACACGGCTGACCGGAAGGCCGGGGTTAATGGCCGGGATGATGGCGGGAGGGAACAGCTCGGTTTCTAAGAAGATCTGCCCATCGGTGATGGGGATCACGTTGGTGGGAATATACGCCGATACGTCGCCCGCCTGCGTTTCGATGATGGGCAACGCCGTGATGGAGCCGCCGCCGAATTCGGGCGCGACACACGCCGCACGCTCCAACAGACGGGAGTGCAGATAAAACACGTCGCCGGGATACGCTTCACGGCCGGGCGGACGGCGAATGAGCAACGACAGCGCACGGTATGCCACCGCATGCTTGCTCAAGTCGTCATAAATAATCAGCACGTCCTTGCCCTGCTCACGGAAATATTCCGCCATGGCACAGCCACTGTACGGTGCGATATACTGAAGCGGCGCGCTTTCCGCCGCGGTTGCCGACACGATGATGGTATACGGCATGGCACCCGCGCGCGTCAGTTCGCCCGCCAGCTGCGCTACCGACGTGCTCTTTTGACCGATCGCCACGTAAATACAAATGACACCGGTATCCTTTTGGTTCATGATGGTATCGATCGCGATCTCGGTTTTACCCGTCTGACGGTCACCGATGATGAGTTCGCGCTGACCGCGACCGATCGGGATCATACTGTCGATCGCCTTGATACCCGTTTGCAGCGGCACGCTCACGCTTTGCCGCTCGATGATGCCGGGAGCATCGGATTCCAAGGGACGGGTACCGGCGTGTGCAATGGGGCCCTTGCCGTCGATCGGCTCGCCCAGTGCATTGACCACGCGACCCAAAAACGCCTCGCCCACCGGCACGGACAACACCTTGCCCGTGCGGTGCACCGTGGTGCCCTCGCGGATATCGTTTTTATCCGACAAAACGGCAACCGATACCGTTTCGTCCTCCAGGTTCTGTGCAACGCCGAAGCTGCCGCCTTCAAATTCCAGCAGCTCGTTTGCCATGCAGTTGCGCAGCCCATATACCCGCGCGATACCGTCACCAACCAAGATTACCTTGCCGGTTTCGGTCATATCGATACGGGATTCGTAATGTTTGATTTGTGTTTTGATGATGTTACTGATCTCTTCCGGTCTCTTCATCGGCTCATCACATCCTTTACATCGTGCAAACGGTGGCGAAGACTACCGTCGTAGGTGGTACCCTCCACCGTAACAACCAAGCCACCGATCAAGGAAGCATCCACCACGTACTGCGGATCGATCCCTTTACCGGTCATCTGTTCCAATTTGCGGCAAACCGCTTGTTTTTGCGCGGCATCCAGCGCAACGGCCGAGGTGATCACCGCCGTGACACGTCCGGACTGCTCCTGCACCAGTTGCTCAAACGCGGCAAGACAGGCGGGCAGCAGGCGCGCATGCCCGTGCTCGCACAGCAGCTTCAAAAACGATACCACATGCGTGGGCAGCGTACCGAACGCTTCGTCGACGGCGGATAACCGTTCGGATAACGGAACAGCAGGTGACGACAAAAATTCCGGATACGCCGGTGCTTGCGTCACCGCTTCACCCACCGTTTTCAGCGCTGCTGCATACGATTCCACGCAGGATTCCTCCACCGCCAGCTGAAACAGCGCGGCAGCGTATTCTTTATCAGGACCTGTCATCGCTGTCACCCATGCTTTCCACAAAGGAATCCACAAAACGACGGTGGTCTATCTCGGACAATTCGCGCTCCAGCAGCTTTTCGGTCAGCAGTGAAGAAACCTCTACAATCTCCTGCCGAATACCGTCCTCGGCTTTTTTGCGTTCCAGCGCGGCATCGTTTTCCGCTTGGCGGACGATCCCCTCTGCCTTGTGTTTGGCTTCGGCCAGAATCTCCCGCTCGCGGTCGGTCGCCAGCTCCACCGCGTTTTGGATCACGCGATCGGCTTCCTGCTTGGCGCCCTGCAGCTGCTCCTCGTAAGCCTGCTTATCTGCCAAAGCCTGCTCCTTTGCCTCGCGGGCGGCATCGTAATCCTCCTCGATGGCCTTTTGCCGCGACTCAAGCATCTTTTTAACCGGCTTATACAAAAATTTTTTAATCAGCAGAAACAACAGCACCAGGTTGGCAAGCGACACCAACATCTGCCACAAGTTAATGGAAATGATATCCAAAGTCTGCGTTGGCATAATTGTATCTCTCTTCTCAAGTAAATTACAGAGCCGCCATGGCTTTGAGCAAAATGTTTACCAGCATATTCGGAGCAACGAAAATGAGCAGAATGGCGATAACCAATGCGTACAGACCGGTGGTTTCCGCGATGGCACAACCCATCAGCATGGTGGTCGTGACCGAGCCCTTGCTTTCCGGCTGACGCGCGATGGCTTCACACGCGCTGGCAACGGCGTTACCCTCACCGATACCGGGGCCGATACCGGCGATCATTGCCGTACCTGCGCCCAGCGCACAACATCCCAAAATGATACCAATTGCGATTTCCATAACAATTCCTCCGTTTTGACTCTTATTTCGAAGCCGCTTTTTTGGCGGCTTTTTTGGCTTTTCGTTTTTCGTACTCGTCCGCAGGGAACCCGCCGGCGACGTACATCATGGTTAACATGGCGAAAATGAACGCCTGTAGACATCCGCTGAACACGTCAAAGTAAATTGACAACACCGCGGGAATACCGATCTGCAAAAACGGGATATCCGCCAGAAATCCCGGCAACCACCCGAGCAGCGTCGACGATAACCCGCTGAGCGCCGTACCGAGCAGCACCGAAATGACGGTACCGGACAACACGTTGCCGTAATGACGAAACGACATGGAAAGCG
>JAZQIV010000145.1:0-2358 GCA_045541305.1 Acutalibacteraceae bacterium
TCGCCCGCATCGCCCAGACCAGGCAAGATGTAGCAATTCTCGTTGAGGCACTCATCCAACGATGCACAATAGATCTGCACGTCGGGATGTGCTTCACTCAAGGCTTTGAGGCCTTCGGGTGCAGCGATGATGCACATGAATTTGATGCTGCGCGGACCACGCTGTTTGATCTGACCGATCGCATCGATGGCCGAGCCGCCGGTCGCGAGCATGGGGTCCAGCACGATAACATCGCGCTCACCGATATCACCGGGCAGTTTGCAATAGTATTCCACCGGTTTCATGGTGGTTTCGTCACGGTACAAGCCAATATGGCCGATGCGAGCAGACGGAACCAATTCCACCGCGCCGTCTACCATGCCGAGACCTGCACGCAGGATCGGCACAAACGCCAATTTACGACCCGCAATCTTGAGAGATTTGGTTTTCATGAGGGGCGTTTCGACGGTGACTTCGCAGGTCGGCAGATCGCGCGTTGCCTCGTAACACATGAGTCCGGTGATCTCGCGAATCAATTCGCGGAATTGTTTGGAGCTGGTGTTTCTGTCACGCAATAAGGTCACTTTGTGTTGGATCAACGGATGATCCGCAATAAATGGTTTTAACATACAAATCCCTCCATATTTTCACATCATTGCTTTGATGCTTGTTCCCGTTTGGCGCGCAATTCGCGTTCGGCTTGCGGAAGCCGCAGATACGACGGCAACAGCTCGTCCCCACTAATCCAGACATCACTTTCCGCCATCGCAGCCGCTTCGCGGGCGATGCCAATCGCATGCTGATACCGCAAGCCAGTGGGAGCGGCAACAGCGGTTGGCACAACGGTCCGAACAGCTTCCAGACACACTTCGGTTCCGTCACCGACGATCATCAGCGGGCGCGTTTCTCCCTGCAAGCGCGCGGTAACCTCCGCAATCGGGAGTGCTTCATCCGGTGTTAGCCGTGTGATCACACCGTTTTCGCACGAGAAAAGGGCGGTATAGATCTGCTGACATCGGGCGTCCATGGTGGTGAGAATCAAGCCTGTGTAGGGTATGCCCGCAAAGCGGCTCGCCATACCAGCCAGGGTGGAAACCGGCGCACACGGCAATTCGTTGGCAAACGCCAAGCCTTTGACCGCCGCCACGCCGATGCGTACTCCGGTGAAAGAGCCCGGACCGACCGCCACCGCCAATGCTGAAATATCCGCCAGCGTTAACGCCGCATTTTTGAGCATATCGTGAATCATCGGCATGAGCGTTTGACTGTGAGTTAAACGATTGTTGACACACGCCGAGCACAGCACGGTTTCTTTGCCGTTTTCATACCGCACGACCGCGCACGAAGCCGGACCGGCAGACGATTCCACGGCAAGCAGCGTGATCGGTTGTTGCACCGTCATACCGTAACCCCCTCGATTGTGATCTCGCGTTCGGTGTCGGACACGCGACGGAACGTAACACGAATGGCATCCGGCGGCAATGCCGCTTCAATATTTTCGCTCCATTCCACCGCCAAAACGGCACCCTGATCCTGATAATCGTAGTAGCCGGTGGTTTCCAAATCCTCCCAACCGGTGATGCGATACATATCAAAATGGACCAACGGAGGATTGCCTCCGTAATCATTAACAAGCGCGAACGTGGGACTGGACACATGCGCGTCCGGTGAAAGTGTGCGCGCCATACCGCGCACAAACGCCGTCTTCCCCATGCCGAGGCCACCGAAAAGCGCCACCACCGTGCCGGCGGTGCATTGAGTCGCCAGGCGTTCACCCAGGGCTTGCGTTTGTTCTTCGCTGCAGGTTGTCATCGTCAAAGCGACTCACCTCTCTTTGTATATCCTACCACACTTTTTGGGTGAAAGGAAGAAAAACTTACAGGATTATCAAAATTTTACTCTTTTGCCTCGTACCATGTTTTGCCGACGTGCACATCCGCACGCATTCGAACCGAAAGTGAGACAGCGTTTTCCATTTCCTCACGCAGGATTTCAGCCACGCGATCGGCTTCGGATTTCGCCGCTTCCACGATAAGTTCATCGTGCACCTGCAAAATCAATCGAGCATCAACCGCTTCGCGCTGCAAGCGTTCATGCACGCGAATCATGGCAAGCTTGATGATATCGGCCGCCGTACCCTGAATCGGCATATTGCGTGCCACGCGTTCGCCGAATGCGCGTGTCATGTGATTCGAAACACGCAGTTCCGGCAACGGGCGGCGGCGGTTAAAGAGCGTGACGGCATAGCCGGTTTCACGCGCTTGTTCGATCAAGCGATCCATATACCCCGCGACCGCGCTGTAATGCGCTAAATATTGCTCAATATACCGCTTGGCCTCGCCGTACGTAACGTGAATATCCTCAAGTCGGAGGCCAAGC
>JAZQIV010000146.1:0-2502 GCA_045541305.1 Acutalibacteraceae bacterium
GGGCGGCAGGTTGCCGCCCCTACGAGGTGAGTGCTGTTCTTGATTGACGCTTTCCCCCTCCCGGAGGAAGGCTTTGCGTACGGTCTTGCCTTGCCGTGGGGGCGTGGCACATATAAAAAGAAACGGGGGCGCGTATTGCGCCCCCAAACGCACAATTTGATTTTGCCGTGAAGGCGTGGTACCCACCCAAGGTTGCGGGGTGGCGTATTGCCACCCCTAACAATCATTGCGTTGTACTGTCAGATCGACGTTAAAAGACGGGTTTCCATGTAATAGCGTTTTTCGTGTGCTTCGCCCATGGAAAACGTTTTGCGCGGAAAATGTCCGCCGGCGCGGATGCCGTCGAAGAACCCGTCCTTGGGAATCCCCTTGAGCAGGATGCCCAGTGCATCGGCGGGTGCGCTGAGTTCGCGCACCGCCTCTTCCCCGTGGATATAATCCACCGTTGCGCCGTGTGCCGGCACGTATTCATCCAGGAAATTCTGCAGCACGGCAATCGGCAGCATGCCGCCCGCGTTCGCGAGTGCCACACCACGGTGCCCCACAAACACGATCTCGTCACCCTCAATGAGCGACATACCCTGCGCCGCCACATAGGCGGTGAATGCCTGCATCAAATCCGCGGCATCCACGTGGAACACCACGCGATGAATGGGCTCGAACAAAATGGCACTGTCGTGCAGGTTTTCCAGTTCAATGAGCGCATACCGCGCGGGATGATGTTGCTGTTCTGCCGGGGACAACGTGGCTTTCACGTTCTCCCAACAAATCTTGGCGGTAGCAAGTGAGTGGTTGCCATCCCCCACCGCATACAAAAATCCGTCGGCTTTTTCGCACAAAGCGAAAAGTGCTTTGGAAAGCGCCTGCTTGTCGGCTTCGCTTTCCACCGCAAAGCCGCGCAGATGCCCGCCGTTTTGCATGAGCTCCACGTCGTAAAGCGGGGTGGTGTTGACTTTTTGTTCATATAACGGCTCGATCACGGTGCGATCGGGGTCGTCGATGAGCACCAGCACATGCGGCATTTCGATGGGCGCGTTTTGCCGAATTTTCACGCGCGGCGGCAAGCGATCCTGCACCGTGCCTTCGGTGGCACGGGTGAGCAGCGTGCCGGTGGTGAAATCGTAGCATTCCAGATCCAGCGCCGCCATGAGTCCCAGGCGCTTGCCCGCTTCGGTTGTGCGTTCCACGATCACGAAGCCATTATGGACCGCCACCTGTAACGTGCCGTCATCCAGATACTGCTGCATGGTGGCGTTGACCTCGGCGGTGTGATCGCCCTGCTCCAAAAACACTTCGGGCTGCATGAGCCGCAGCGTGGAAGGGGCATCCCCCACCGTGCGCTCCACGGCGTGCCAGTAATCGGGCTGGGACGTGAACTGATCGCACGCGACCACCGCCCATTTGTGAAGGTCGGTGCCGACCTTCGGCAACAAAATATCGCTTGCGGTAATACCGGGAAATTGCATGGTGATGAACTCCTTATCGTAAGATACTTCTATGGTAAAATACCGCCGCGCAAAAGTCAATAAATATCTTGCTTTTTTGAGCGAAAACGGATATGATGAAACACAGAGGTGATGGTATGAACCGTCGTCAATTAGAATATGCCGTGCGGCTTGCCGAGGTGCGGAGTTTTTCCGCTTTGAGCAGCGAGCTTGGCATTTCGCAGCCCGCGCTGAGCAAACAGATCGGTGCGTTGGAGCAGGAGCTGGGCGTGAAATTGTTTGATCGTGGCACAACGCCGTTGTCGCTCACGCCTGCGGGTGCGTATTTTACGGAAGAAGCCAAACGCCTGGTGTTCGCGGAGGATCAGCTGCGGCGCACCATGGAGCAATTCAAAAGCGGCGAAGCGGGGCGGCTCACCATTGGTGTTTCGCCGTTTCGGTGTATATCGTTAATGCCGCGCATTGTGAAAGCGGTGCGCGAAAAATTCCCGCAGGTAGAGGTGGTGCTGCACGAAGCGCCCAGCGCGCAGCTGCGGCATGACGCCATGGACGGCAAATTCGATTTAGCCATCCTGAACCTGCCGGTGGAGGAATCGGTGCTGGAAGCGATCCCGATCGAAACCGAATCGCTGGTGCTGGTGGTGCCGAACGAGCTTGCCAAAACGCTGCCCGCCTCCCCTGCCGAGCCGTATCCTGCGGTAGCCTTTTCGGATTGCCGGAACCTGCCGTTTGTGACGGTTGCCGAGGGACAGGAAATGCGGCAATTGTTTGATAAAATCTGCGCTGCTAACGACGTGCACCCCACCATTGCGGCACGCGTGGTCAGTTTGTCTGCGGCACTGCAAATGGCAACTGCCGGCGTGGGTGCTGCCTTGTTACCACTCCCGTTTTTGAAAGAGTTGATTTTTGAACAACACGTCACATTGTTTACCATTCAAGGCAATGCGTATTACCGTCAATCGGCGGTGGTGACACGGCGCGGGCAACCGCTTTCGGACTGCGCACGGTATGCCATCTCCCTATTAACCAAATCATAACCACCGGCCGTGCCGGTGGT
>JAZQIV010000147.1:0-3652 GCA_045541305.1 Acutalibacteraceae bacterium
GTGTTGCTCACACTTTTCGGTTAATGGTAAATCACAAAAGGCGGGGAAACGCTTCCCCGCCTTTATTTCTCCAAAGAAGGACGAATACACAATGGATGCACAAACGTATTCGGCGCTGCGCCGCCGCATTTTAGAGCGAGAGTTCTCCCGCATGAACGCACCGCAACGGCAAGCGGTCTTCCACACCGACGGACCGCTTCTCATCCTGGCCGGTGCCGGAAGCGGAAAAACCACGGTGCTGGTAAACCGCATTGCCAATCTGGTGCGCTATGGTCAAGCGTATCACAGTCAAGAAATGCCGCTGCTTTCCGCTGCGGATGAAGCACTGCTACAGCGGTGTGCCGAGGGCACAGAACCAATCAATGCACAAGTGATTCGGTTGTGTGCGGTTGACCCCTGCCCTGCTTTTAGGATACTGGCCATTACCTTTACCAACAAGGCAGCCGGTGAACTGAAGGAACGCTTATCCCGCATGTTGGGTGACGACGAGGGCGGACAAGTGATGGCAGGTACGTTTCACTCGTTTTGTGCACGTGTACTGCGCATGGATGGCGAATCGCTGGGATATTCCTCGCATTTCACCATCTATGATACCGATGACAGCCGCCGTTTGATGAAGGAATGCATGAAATCGCTGAACATCGAAGAGCGCGTGATCGGTCACAAGCAGGTGTTGGGCGAGATCAGCCGCGCCAAGGATGCACTCATTTCGTCCAAAGATTTTGCCGCTTCGGCCGGCAACGATTTTCGGTTGAAAAAAGTTGCCGACTGTTACGCCTTGTATCAGCAACGGTTGCAGGAAGCCGATGCGCTGGATTTCGATGATTTGCTTTGCAAAACGGTGGAGCTGTTCGAAACCAATCCGACCGTTCTGGAAAAATACCAAAACCGTTTTCGGTATATTATGATCGACGAATATCAAGATACCAACCACGCACAGTATCGCTTTGTCAGCTTGCTGGCGGAAAAAAGTCAAAATCTGTGTGTGGTCGGTGATGATGACCAAAGTATTTACAAATTCCGCGGTGCTACCGTGAAAAACATTCTGGAATTTGAAGATCAATTCCCCCATTGTACCGTGATCCGCTTGGAGCAAAACTACCGTTCCACGCAGAATATTTTAGATGCAGCCAATGCGGTAATTGCCAAAAACGTCAACCGCAAAGGCAAAACCTTATGGACCCAAAACGGCAAAGGCGAGCGCCTGCAAATGCACACATTGGAAAACGAAGACGACGAAGGACGTTTCATTGCCCAAACCGTATTTGATAAGGTTGCCACCAACGAATACCGATACCGCGACATGGCGGTGCTATACCGCGCCAATGCCCAGTCCAACGCCATTGAACGCGCTTTGGTGAAAAGCGGCATTCCCTACCGCATCATTGGCGGACATCGCTTTAACGATACCAAAGAAGTGCGGGATATGATTGCCTATTTGCGCGTGATCAACAACCCGACCGACCGCGTCAGCCTAAAGCGCATTATCAATGAACCCAAGCGTGGTATCGGTGATACCACCATCGATCGTGCAACGGTCATTGCCGATCAGCAGGGCATCTCCTTGTACGAAGTGTTGGCTGCAGCAGATACTTATGCCGATCTCAGCCGCGCGGCAAACAAGATTCTCCCCTTTATTCAAATGATAAACGCGTTGCGTGATGAAGCGGAAAGCGGCGAGATATCTCTGCATCAGCTGTACACCGATGTGTTGGAACGCTCCGGTTACCTTGCCATGTGGCAGGCCGCCGGTGATGCGGAATCCGACCGCGTGGATAACTTAAACGAACTTGCCTCCTCCATTCAATCCTATGAGAAATCCTGCGAAGAGGCCGAAGCCACGTTGGCCGGATTCTTGGAGGAAAACGCGTTGATGACGGATATTGATAACTACGATGCCGGTGCCGACGCTATGGTGCTCATGACCATGCACGCCGCTAAAGGACTGGAATTCCCGGTGGTATTTCTCCCCGGCTTTGAGGACGGTATCTTTCCCGGCATGCAAACCATGTTTATACCCGAAGAAGTGGAGGAGGATCGCCGCCTTTGCTACGTGGCGTTAACACGTGCCAAAGAGGAATTGTATATCACAACAGCGCAAAGTCGCTTGCTGTATGGCTCCACAACACGGAATCGCCCCTCTCGCTTCTTGCAGGACATTCCCGAAGATCTGCTGGATCGGCACGCGCCCGTTTTCCGCTCGCGGTCATTCTCTTCGTATTCGTCCCCTGCTTCCCACTCCCCGTCGTACACGAAAACGACGTACAGCACACCGTTTTCGGTCTCTGCCTCCACACCTGCGCCTACCTCGCACAATGGCGGCGGTATCTCGGCAGCACGGCCTGCCACGCCCAAAACGACTACCGAGCAGTGGAAGCCGGGCGATACCGTGAGCCACAAGGCCTTTGGCAGCGGTGTGATCCAAGCCGTACAACCAATGGGCAACGATACACTGCTCACCATCACGTTCGATAAAGTGGGTCAAAAGAAAGTGATGGCAACCTTTGCCAAACTAACCCGATTATAAAAAACGGCTTCTGCATTTTGCAGAATCCGTTTTTTCTTTATGTCAGCGAATCCTCAATCACATCGCGCAGATGCTCCGCTGCAAGACCGCCTTTTGTGCACCGCTGTGCCAGCGTTTCCACAAATTTTTTATCGGTGGATACATCCGAAGTCTGCGCTTTCACCTTGCCGTTTGCATCCACCAGGCGTATACCATAGGTTTGATAATACCCAACCTCCTCTTGAAAGAGAGTTTCACAAAACACTTCGTACCGCATGCCAAGGCTCCCCCTCACTTGTCAAAAAAGATGGTTGAAAGATCGCATATTTCGTGCTATCATAGTATTGTATCTGTTTTATAATTGTTAGCAGTTCAATAATTCGCTCTTTTCTGTATTATAGAGCAATAATTTGCTCTTGTCAAGAGATTTTGGAAAATTTTAGGAGAAAAAAATGTTTTTTAAAGTTTTTGAGGATTTATGTGCACAAAAGGGGATCACCCCCACCCGCGCGAGCGCAGAGATCGGAATCAGCAAAGGATCGGTTTCTTATTGGCGGAAACGTTATAAGGAAGGTGCGGATGCCAAGCCCGATCTGAATACCGCGCAAAAAATCGCCGATTATTTCGGTGTAACGGTGGACTCCTTATTAGGTCGCACCAAAACACCCTTGGCAGAGCTTATGGAAGAAGCTGCTGCTCAGCAAAAAAACTTTGTGTTAAACGACAACCAATTTGTGCCGTTTGACTTTCCTGAGCCGTTGAGCAAAAAAGAGTTGCAGCTGATCGAGGCATATCGTCACAATCCGGATGCGCAGGTATTTGTGGATCGCTTGCTGGGAATTGACGATAACAGAGAAGAATCCTAACGCCTTTTTGGCACCAAAAACCTCCCATGTCATATGATGGCAATGAAGGGTTACCATTTTCACCAATGGCATCCCCTATCATCATAGACATAGGAGGATTTTTAATGGCAGACAACAAGTACATGCAAAACCCCGGATGTAAAGAAGCGGTCTGTGTGGATGCCGGACGCGTTTACGACTCGTGTTCTGATAAAGATTGCCTGGAAGACCTGCGCGTGTTCTTTACGGAACGCGATCAGATGGTAATCGATCACGCGGTCAGTATCCGTGCAAAGAAGGC
>JAZQIV010000148.1:0-11374 GCA_045541305.1 Acutalibacteraceae bacterium
AGCGGGGCTGGGTTATCAAACAATAAAAAAAGGCGGCCGAACTTGCCGTTGGTCTCCCTCCTCATTATTCTAAATTTTCTTCGGCGCGCTTGATGACGTTCATCAGCGAGGAGGCGAGCAGGGGATACGCCTTGGACAAGCCATCGGGTGACATAGAGGGTGGCTTGGTTTCCGCAAACGCTTCCCTTGCCACTTTGCGGATATGCGCCGCGCCGACACCCATTTCGCCGTTCACGGTGGGCTGCCAATAGGCATCCGGCAACGCAAACAAGGCGCTTGAGTTTTTGGAATTCGCGCTGTATAAGCTGCGGAACACCGTGTACACGGCGAGGTTTAAATATTGCGAAACCTCGGCGGTCAGCTCCTTGTGCTTGCACCGCTTGAGCAGATCAAACAACACGCTGACGGCGTTGAGCGCCAGCTTCTTGTTCAGAACCGGCAACATGTTATCGGTACCCTCGCCGGTGGTGGCATCCCCTTCGGGCAGATCGTCCACCGTGAGCATGGCACCCGATTTATCGGGCGTGCGCCCCAGCAAATAATCGCACGATACGTTATAATAATCGGCGGCGCGCACCACGAATTCCAAGCGGCATTCACGAATGCCCTTTTCGTAGTGTGATAACAAGGCTTGCGAAATATCCAGATCCGCTGCCGCCTTTTTTTGACTGAGTCCGCGTTCTTTCCGCAACAGCGTTAAAGTTCGCGCAAAAACTGTGGCCATATTCGGCACACTCCTAACCTACAAAATCCACCAAAATTATACGGTGGGTTTTCAATTATAACGCACATAATACGCTTTGTAAATTGTCAGTTCTGCTGACTTTGGGAGGTTTTTTCTGTGAAAAGTTACAAAATTCATCTGATTCGGCATGGCTTGACCGAGGCAAACGAAAAAGGCTTGTACCTCGGCAAGACCGATCTGCCGTTGTCGCCGGGCGGTCTTGCCGATCTCATCACCAAAAAAGAAGAGGCGGAGTATCCGCCTGCCAAGTATTTTTACAGAAGTCCTCTCATGCGGTGCAAGCAGACGCTTACCGTTTTGTATCCCGAAGCGCAGGCGGAGGTAGTGGACCAGCTGGCGGAATGCGATTTCGGCATTTGGGACGGTAAAAGCGCCGCCGAGCTACAGCTGGACGAGGAGTTTGGGCGCTGGATTTGCGGGGAATTGAGCGCGATCCCGGGCGGCGAAGATGCGGCGGCGTTTCAGGCGCGCGTGATGGCGGCGTTTGAAAGCATTGTGGAAGACGTGATGAAAAAAGGGGACGGCGATGCCGTCATTTGCACCCACGGCGGTGTGATTATGATGATTATGGCAGCGTATGCCTTGCCGCAAGCGGATGCCTCTGCTTGGGGGTGTGACCCCGGTTGCGGGTTCACGCTGCGTGTGTCCCCGTCCTTGTGGATGCGCGAACCGGTTGCCGAGGCGATCGATTACGTTCCTTTAATTCCCCTGGACCAATAAAGCAAAAAGCGCGGATGGAACAATTCCTCCGCGCTTTTTATATTCAGGGGATTTATTTTTTTACGCCTTTTTCTTCTAACCGTTTCAAATGCCCTTTCAAAACCAAATTGATATATTGGGAGAAAGAGCGATCTTGTTCTTCCGATAATGCTTTGATTTGCTGGATAACGTCCCCGTCGAGTGTAATACTCACTTTTTCTTTCAACGGTTTCACAACCATCACCTCGTATTATATAATACGACAAACTATTATATAATATTGACAAGTCGCTTAAAGTAGTATAAGGTAGTATAAGAGGTGAGCTGAGATGTTTGGTGACGATTTTTTCTTTCAAATTCAAACGTGTGGGCTTTCGTTATGCGGGTGTATGGGTGAGGAAGCGACAAAGGAGTTGTTCAAGCGGAATTATACCGATCCCATACCGCCGGAATGGAAGGAAAGACTGTTGGGAGATCCGTGCTTATTGTCGCCGCAAACCAACCTGTACCGTACGTTTTGGTATTGCGGGCTGCGGGACGAGGACGAAATGGCGGAGCTGATTATCAAGCTGTTATATTTGTCCTATCATGCGGAGCGGCTGCCGAATAATCCTTTGAAAAACGGCAATTTGGTGTTGTGACCGCGTGATATCCAAAATTACGGGATGCGATGCGCGGGCGGCAGGTTGCCGCCCCTACGGCTTATAAAAGAAACGGGGGGCGCATATTGCGCCCCCGAATTTGTGTACAAACATATTTTGCCGTTAAGGCGAGCCACTTTCTCAAAGTTACGGGTGGGCGTATTGCCCACCCGTTCACAAAACACGTCGCAGAGAAAAATCGAAATAAAACCCCGCCCTGCCGTAATGTCCCCCGTATAACCTGCTACTATAACGAGCAGGTGGGTCGCCGCCCGTGAGGTTCGCGCTCCCTTCTTCCGCCCAAAGGCGGGAGGTCTGCAATCCGCTCATGGAGCAAGGCTCCCGATTTCACAGTGTAGTAGGGTTAAAAGGGGATCGGTCCACGCACAGAGCAGGGGACATAAGGTGACGCGACTCATTCGAACCTTGTTTTAAAAAGGTTGATTTTCGCTCACTCTTCGTTAAAATACTTGCCAATGCGACTGCCTTGCGAGATTGAATGGGGTGAAAAGACCCGAAATTAGCCGCTTTGCGGCAGATTCGAGTGGGTCGCGTCACCTTAGTTGTCGGCCGGTGCTTCCAGCTCTTCCACTTCGTACAATTCCGCCAACCGTTCTTCAAAGATCTCGGCGATCTCGTCGAACTCATCGTCATCCTCAATGGGGAGCAGCAGATCCTCGCCGTTTTCGGTTTTCACCGTTAAAATGACCAGCTCGCCGTCATCCTGCAGCATCTCATTCGGATCGTGATAGATCGGCAACAGCGCCACATAACGACCCTCGTCGGTTTCGATCATATCCAGGATTTCAAATTCATGTTGATTGCCCTCGTCATCCACGACGGTGACAATATCATTTCCGTATTCTTCAGACATATACCATTCTCCGTTCTTCGGCTCCTGCCGTTTTCTGTGTGATTCCATCTTACCGCATCTCGTCCCGTTCGTCAAGTGCGAAAAATGTTGAATAAAAAATTTATAAAAAGTTTAAAAAAACTATTGACATTTACTAAAACGCGTGGTATAGTATAGGTGACAAGAGGAGAAACAAACAATAACGAGATTACAAAGTAAGGAGTTGAGTCCCGTGGGTTAAGCAGTCACCCTCGGAAATACACTGAAAGAGGTGAGTCCAAAGGTTTAGTTAGTTTTTGAACTCAATCGTAAAATTTGAAAGTAATAGGTGATTCAAATGATTCAAATGCGAGGTTTCCTGAAAATTATTTAAGAAGGGGATAGTCCCATGTACTGAGGAGAACCATTCGTGTAGGCGATCAAAAGAATCCGATATTCAGATAGAGTAACCTTTTCATAACCAACAAAAATACACGGCCCACGGAGCGTGTATCGCTCCGTGGGTTTTTGTTTCGCTTGGATTGTACGACGCGATTGTTTGCAAGGGTGTCAATACGGCACCCCGTAACGTTTGGTGGGCTTCACGCCATCGCGGTAAATGTCAAAGACGCATAAACCGAGGGATTGGCGGGTACACTACCCAAAAAAGGGGGCGGGACAATGAAGCCGGCAGCAAAATATGCAACGATCGGTGCGCTGGCGGGACTGGCAAACGGGTTGTTCGGTTCGGGCGGCGGGTTGTTTTTGGTTCCGCTGCTGATCGGGTGGACCGGCATGCCGCAAAAGCATGCGTTTGCCACCTCGGTGGCGATCATCGTCCCGCTATCCGCCGTATCGCTGGCAGTGGTGGCGTTTCGCGGCGGGTTGGACCTTGTCACCGCATGGCCGTATTTGATCGGTGGCGCGGCAGGCGGGGTGTTGTCGGGCGTGTTATTTCAAAAAGCCTCGGTCACGTTTTTGCACCGCTTGTTTGGGCTGCTGCTGCTTTACGGCGGGATCAGGGCGGTGTTGCTGTTATGAGGATTGCCCTCGCGATCGCGGTGGGGTTGGCCACGGGAATCATCAGCGGGTTTGGCATCGGCGGCGGTTCGCTGCTGATCGTATATCTAACCGCGTTTGCCGCGGTGGATCAGTACACGGCGGGCGGGATCAATTTGCTGTATTTTTTGTGCTGCGCGCCCGTGGCGCTGGTTTCCCACATTAAAAACCGCCGGGTAGAATGGAAAGCCGTGCTGTGGTGCACGCTCACGGGTGTGGTCACCTGCGCGCTGTCGGCGTTTTTATCCGGTGTGATCCACACCGATCTGTTGCGCCGTTTGTTCGGCGTTTTGTTGCTGTATATCGGTATTCGCGAATTGCGCGTAAAACCGCAAAAAAACGCTTCTCACCATGCATGAGAAGCGTTTTTATTATTCCAGAATATAAATGGAAACGTGGCGCCTGCCGAATTGACAGGTTTGCCGATACGATTCCATGAACAGATCGGCAATGATAATGTTTTCGCGCACCGCGATGCCGGTGTCGCGTGCTTCGGCGTAGCCGTACACGTAGCCGTCATCCGCAATGATGAACATTTTGGTGCCGTAGGGGATGATTTCGGGATTCACCGCCACCACACCGTTTTTGCAATACGTACCGGTTGCGGTTTTGGTGCCTTTTTTGAAATAATATGCGCAAGCATCGCCCGTGAGCACCGATTTGTACTCAAGAGGCCGTCCGTTCTCGTCCAGCTCCAGCGGAATGGGGGAGATGGACAGCGCGCCGTTACCGATGGTCGCCAGCTCGGTGATCGGTTCGGTCACCGTTTCGCTGACGGTTTCGCTTGCCATGAGCACGCCGTCTTTGAAATATTCGCGCAGCACGCGCTCGGTTTTTCCATCCACTCCCGCGCGCTCGACTTTGCGCGAACCGGCGGGCAGATCGTCGGTGTAGGTGAGGCGCTCGTCGTGCTCGATCACTTCGATCTCGGTGCGCAGGCGGTTTTCATACGGCTGAATGGCAATCACCGTTTCGGGTGTGAGCGTATCGGTGGGCTGACTGCCGATGAGATCGTACGTGTTAGCCAGCAAGCCTGCTTCGGCCAAAGCATCCGCCACCGTTCCGCTCAGCATGCGCACCGTGTACGCGACTTCGCCGTTGACCGTGATCGGCACCTCAAACGAGCGCGCGATGGTGATATGCGGTTGTTCGCCGTCCAGCTCGGCGGTAACCACGTCTTTCGGTTGTAACGATATGCCGGCCTTTGCCAAAACTGTATCGCTGTGGCGGCAGAACGTGGCGATCGAAAGTATGTGACCACCGTCATTGATGGTGACCGGTTCCAGCAAAATGGTCATACCGGTCATGGTCAGCACCGAAATCAGGCTGATAAGAACGGCGGCCACAGCGGCGGAATGGCGCTGCAAAAAGCAGCGGATCCACGCGGCAGTATTCCGTATCCAATCTTTCATAAATCCTCCAAAGCCTTTTTCAAAATATGCGAGGCTCCTTTGACTTTTGGCAGTATACCCGCAAACGGCATCTTTGTCAACCTTTTGATCGGGGGAGGGGTTGTGCATTTTTTACAAACGAAACGGCAATCTTTGCCGTAATCTCCCAAATGCGGACGGAGCTTGTCGAGCGTGTTTTTTTGGCAATAATCGGAAAAACCCGCGCCGTTTCGCGGGTTTTGTTTCCTCACATTCGCGCGGGTGTGCCAAAAACCGTCAAAAAGGCAGATTCCGCCCGCACAAAGCAATGCTGGATATTTTTTCATAATTTTTGTGCAACCACACAGATTTTTACCACAAAAAAACCGCTCCTCACACGAAAAAACGTGGGGGGAGCGGTCGCTCGTGACGGAAAATAGGTTAAAACGAAGAATATTATTCCGTTTTACAGAATGATTATTCGTTTTCAAAGTACAAACCGTACCAAACGAGGAACATATACACCGTCCAGATCTTGCGGCTGTTGTCGCGTTTGCCGATATAATGCTCGTCCAAAAAACGCAGCAGAATATCGGTGTTGAAGAATTGCTCGGCGTGCTTGCTTTGGAACGCGGCCTTGACTTTATTATAATACGTTTCCTGCCGCAGCCACACGCGTACGGGAACGGGGAAGCCCAGCTTGGCACGCGCGGTATCCTTTTCGGGAATATGGCGTTTTGCCGCCAGGCGGAGGGCATATTTGGTGGTACCGCCGCCGATTCGGTGCTTTTGCGGGATGCGCGAGGCAACCTCAAACACGCGCCGATCCAAAAACGGCACGCGCAGCTCCAGCGAATGCGCCATGCTCATGCGGTCGGCTTTGAGCAGAATATCGCCCACCATCCAGCGGTTGATATCCACGTATTGCATCCGCGTGACATCATCCTGCCCCTCGCACCGTGCAAACCATTGTTTGGTGTGCTCGGTCGGGTCGGTGGCGGGAATGGATTTTAAGAGCGCTTGTTTTTCTTTCTTCGAGAACATATAGGCGTTGCCGATAAAGCGTTCCTCCACGGTTTTGGAGCCGCGCACGATGAACGATTTACCTTTGAAATCAAACGGGAGCGCCTGCACGATGGCCGCCAATGCACGGCGCAAGCCGCGCGGCAAGCGCTGGTAACCCGCAAGCGACAGCGGCTCGTGATAGATGCGGTAACCGCCGAACAATTCGTCCGCGCCCTCGCCCGAAAGTACGACTTTCACGTGCTGTGCCGCCAATTTGGACACGGCGTACAATGCTACGCAGGCGGGGTCGGCCAGCGGTTGATCCAGCACGTACTGTACCTTTGGCAGCGAATCCCAGTATTCGTCTTCCGAGATCAGGTGCTTGTGATGCTCGATCCCCACCGCTTCGGCAAGCTCAGCGGCAAAGCTGGTTTCGTTGTAATGCTGACCGTTGTCAAAGCCCACGGTGAACGCCTTTTGACCGCCGAAATACGAGGCGACAAAGCACGAATCCACACCGCCCGACAAAAAGCAACCCACTTCCACGTCGCTGATGCGGTGCGCTTCCACCGAATCGGTGAACACGCGGTCGATCTGCTCCACCGCTTCGTCCAACGTCATGTTTTCATCGGGATCAAATGTGGCTTCCCAGTACCGCGTTTCGGTGACTTCACCGTTGCGATAGCGCAGGTAGTGCGCGGGCTGCAGGCAATAAATATCCTTGAAAAAGGTTTCGCGCGGCAACGAATACTGGAACGACAAATAGTTATCCAGCGCCGCTTCGTTGAATTCTTTTTGATAATCGGGGTACTCCAAAATGCACTTGATCTCCGAGGCGAAGATTAAGCGACCGTCGGGCAGGAGGGTGTAGTGCATCGGCTTGATGCCGAAATAATCGCGCGCCAAAAACAGCTCGTGTGTTTGCTTGTCCCACACCGCAAAGGCGAACATGCCGCGCAGACGGCAGAGAAGATCGGCATCCCATTCCTCAAATCCATGCAGCAGCACTTCGCTGTCGGTTTCGGTTTTGAACACGTGGCCCGCTTCGATCAGCTCGCGGCGCAGATCGCGATAGTTATAAATCTCCCCGTTGAACATGAGAACCTTGGAGCCATCCTCGTTCTCGATGGGTTGACTGCCGCCCTCCAAATCGATGATGGAAAGGCGACGAAACGCCATGGCAAGCGTATCGTCTGTGTAGACACCCTGCGAATCGGGGCCGCGATGGGTGATTTTATCCGCCATTTGCTGTAATAACTGTTCACGGTTTGCAACCTGCCCCGTAAACCCGCAAAATCCGCACATGGCACATCCTCCGTTTTCTAAAGAAACAATATATACAGTAGTATAACAGAAAAGATACAAAAATTAAATACTAAATCTAAAATTTTATTGTTTGCAAAAAAGCCCTTGCTTGTGGAAGCAAGGGCTTTTTTGTGAGTTACTGTTTTATCTCCGGAAAATCCTCAAGAAATTGCGCGGCTAATGCGGCTGCTCCTTTTTCTGTTGTATGTACAAGATCCGAGGACAACATGCCGGCAGTCCAGGGACTACCTTTTTCGGTGGCATTCACAGCGGCGGCAAAATCGATATAGCGATAGCCGCTGTTTCGCACATACTCATTTTTGTATACGTTGTTACGATCCGGTGTGTTGGGTATCGTTGTGAGGATCGGTGTGATATTTCGTGCCTCACATTCCTTAATGAACGATTTGACTGAAGTGAGCCAAGAAGGATTGATATTGAACTCATCTATCTGATCCATATCATTCATCCCCAAGCACCAAACGGCATATTGCGGGGTTTCGTAATCCAATAGCAGTTTCCATTCTTTTATCATCGCGCCGGATGTTGCACCGGGATATCCCGTATACAAGCAATCATCATACCCGGCAGATGAAATGTGTTGCGGCCAGCTGAGATTGGATAAGGTGCTTAGATAACTATCTCCCAATATCCAAATATCTTTCGATAAATCGGTAGCGCTCCAGGTAGCCGAAATGTTTTTGAGTGTGCTGTTTTGGCTTTCCACTATAACTTCACCGCGACAGGCAACCCACGGGATACCGTCTGCTGTATAGGAATCGGTTTCATTCTGCACGTGAACAGTTAAATATTCTTGAGCATTTACCGACAAAGTCACATTAAGTGTTCCGGTAATCGAAAGTCCGTGCTTAACGGAATATGCCGGTGTTGGCGTGTTGGTATAAACGTATACTTCAATTTTGGTGTTGTCGATAGCGACATATCCGTTTGCGTACCCGGTAGTACCGCGACGAAAATACAAGGTGTCGAACGCTTCAACGGCTGCGGAAAAAGAGAACTCTTTGTTCCGTTTGATATAGGTCTGCTGAAGAGTTAAACGATCGCCGTGGCTCATGGTGTCTGCCTGAACCGAAAACGGGTGGTTGTTTTTTGGACTGGTGGTTGTTGTGGTGGTAACGATGGGCGGCACGGGCTCGTCTGCTTGACTATTCGCGTCTACACAAGCGGTTGTGAATAATATACACAGGCAACTAATGATCAATAAAAGAATTCTCATGGAAACCCCCTCCTTTGTATGGCGAAATAATTTTAGCGGATTTTCCGCTAAAAGTCAATAGCGAATATTCCGCTAAGATATACTTATTTTATAAGGGGGTGGGGATATGTTGTATCGTAGAATACGTGATCTTCGTGAGGACAAAGATCTTACGCAAAGGGAGATGGGGGAAATCCTATCTTGCAGTCAACGTGTATACAGTAACTATGAACGCGGTGATTTGGATATTCCCACCGAGATTCTGATTAAATTGGCGGATTTTCACAAGGTTTCCGTGGATTACATTCTCAATCGTACCGACAAACGGAATATGGCATAAAACAAGGCGGTTACCAATGGTAACCGCCTTATCCTTTATTTATCTCACAGATTAGCGCCTTTCACGCAGTTTCCCGATTCGTGAGTTCGACCTTCGTGTTACGAATCGTCACCACCAATGAAAATTTCGTCCCTGTTTACTCGTACAAACTCCACTCCAACAAGGATAACTAAGGCCAGTATACCCACGAGTGTTAAAAGCGGCGTTTCGATCGCATTTTGCGGGATAACTAACGAGATCACAGCGAATATCAGAAGCACTATAGCGCTGAAACGAAAAAGGTCAAGATACTCTCTTAGCGCTGTGAGGACAAGCAGTATTCCTACGTACGAAATCACTATCAAGAGAAGTCCCAAACCTACAAATGTACATATTCCCAAAAAGGAACGGTCGGCGTTTGAAACCAAGTTACGAAGGCTTTCAAATATGGACACACCGGTCTCAGCCATCCAATCCCATACATTGCTTAGAAAAAATCCCAATATGCAACTGGCGACGGTCGTAACGATATAATAAACGAAAGCCACAACCCAACCCAAAAAACAATCTCTATACAGATAATCACGCATGCAAAAGTCGTAAAACCAACCGATAAGCAAGCCTGAGAATGCGGCACTTAAAAGAGATACAATTGAAAAGGAAGGGGCGCCCTCAACTATTAACGACACCAAAAAGAAAAAGGGGTACATTAACACTGTACCATCACATAAGTCGTTAAAGCTTCCGGTCAATACGGTGACCACAACGGTTACCACAGAAAATATTAGACAACCTAAGAAACAACATATCGCGTCCGGCTCGCCAAACACTGGATGACGATCGGAAAACCGAGCAATTGGACCTTCGGAGAAAAAGGGGATATCTTCAAGGGAGTCTTGAACATGCGACCACAGAAGCGGTATGGGAAAGGCCAGCAGCTCCAGCGCGGCGCCCAGGAATGAATGTATCATTTCCGAAAAACTCCAAGCTACCTGTAAAAACCCCCAAATTGCCCTAAAGAACTTAAAAGCAAAAAAACAAATAACCGCCAACAAAATGAGAGATATCAGGTGGTCCATTTTATTTACCCCGCTCTTTTTTTCATTTATACCGCCGTGATGGATGAATGCTTCACGGCGAAACTGTTTTACTTGCCCGTTTAGACAAACGTCTTTGAAAAGAAACACCTTTTGCCGACAGACAAAAGGTGTTTCTTTTCATGGTGCACCTGAGCATTCTATAATCGAACCGTTTACCTCTTTTAAGGTGACGGTTTTGCTTGCTTCCTTATAATTGAATGTTATGACCAGCTTGTCGTCGTAGAGATATACGGCATTTACAAAGCAGTCAATCAGTCTTTGTTTGTGTTCCTTCGTTTCTAAGCTCATGGTCTGAATTTGCTTCAACCATAGCATTAAGCCCTCTTTTGTGATCGTGGGCTTCTTCATTTCTTCCTTGATGAGCTTCAAATTTATCTCATCTCTTGTCTGCTCCAATTCGAGCATTCTCTGTTTCGTTGTTGAAGTGATAATTCCTTCTTCTATTGCTTTGAGTAGATTGTTCAGTGCGGTTTCCGTTTCGCTGAGCCTTTGCTTTAATAACTGAATGACGGGATTCTCTTTTTGAAAGTTTCGGAATACAATGCCGGCGATATCTTCAAGTACATTATCGCTCATCATCATTTCGCGTGTGTACTTGATAACGATATTTTCAATCCAGTCTTTCTTAACTGTCTTTTTGTCGCAGGTGTGTTTGTACTTGGCACCGTTACATTTGTAGTATCGATGCACTGCTCCGCTACGGCCTGTACCGCTTTCACCGGTCATATAACGCCCGCATTTACCGCAAAACAGCTTGGTAGTCAGTAAGTAGTCATCCTCGGCTTTATGCCTTGCTGTGGCCCTCTTGTTCTTCTCACGCTCAATTTGCACCTTGTCAAATAATGCTTGTGGTACGATTCTCGGTATGCCGTCCTTTTGGACAATATCTCGAAACTTGTACTCACCGATATACCGTCGATTCTTTAACATATCCGTGACGATATTGATGGTGATTTTCGAACCGAGAGAAGTGGTCAGCCCTTTGGCGTTGAGCATATCCCTGATTTCCTTGATTGTTTTGCCGTTGGCGTATGCTTCAAATGCTTGTACCACGTAAGGTGCTTTGACGGGATCCACCTCGAA
>JAZQIV010000149.1:0-31466 GCA_045541305.1 Acutalibacteraceae bacterium
TTCTTCCGCCGCCCACAAAAAGAGCGCCGGTAATGTGAAGATGGCTCCGGCGGCAAGCGATTCACCTGCCGAGCCGATGGTTTGCACGAGGTTGCTTTCCAAAATTGAGTTTCTGCGCATGAGAATGCGGATTACGCCCATGGCGATGACTGCGGCGGGAATGGATGCCGATACCGTCATACCGACGCGAAGTCCCAGATACGCATTGGCTGCACCGAAAATAACCGCGAGCAGAATACCCATCAAGATGGAAGTAACGGTGAGTTCAGGCGTCACTTTTTCTGCCGGGATATACGGTTTGAAGCCGTTTTGCTTATCCATAATTCCTCCGTTCTGCTTTTATTCATTAATAAAAGCTTTAAAAATCCTTAACAGTATAGCATATGGGAGGGGTAAAAGCAACAAAAAAAGAAAACCGCTGATCGCTCAGCGGTTTTCGGATTGACGATCGAGTTTCATGTTGCGGAAATATAACAGAAAATCCACAAAAACCATGCAGAAGTTAAGAACGTAGAAAAACAGCACGTACCATTTTTCGGAAAACGCCGCCATGTAGGTATCGTTTGCGAATTTGGAGGCGATCCCCGCCACGTAACCGATGAGGATCAAGCACAAAAACGGGAGGCTTTTGCCTTTGGTGGTGCGGGCGCGGTACGATTTGATGACGTTGAGCGGCCATGAGGCGCCAAAGCTCAGGAGCATGATGATTTCTAAGATTTCCGCCATGACAATACACATCCTTTTTTATGTGCGATTTCGTTTTAATCGAGGTTTCCAGTATTCCTTGCCGTACAGCACAAGCTCGGCGAGCAGGCCGACGGGGAGCGCGGCAAAAATATCCACCACGGAATGCTGTTTCAAAAAGGCGGTGGATAAGCAGATGAAAACGACAGCGACTACCACAAATGCGCGCCACCAAACCGCGGCATCCTTTTGCTTGAGCCACACCGAGGCGATGCCCAGCGAATACGCCACATGCAGCGAAGGACACACACCGGTGTTGGTATCAAAATGATACAAGAAACCGACACAGTCTGTCAAGAAATTATCGCGCGGGAATTCGAGCGGGCGCAGATCCTGGCGGCTGGGGAACAGAATATACACAACCATGGCAACCGCCTGTGTAATCATGATATAGGTTTGCAGTTTTTTGAAGCTGTGCACGTCGTAAAGCAGAAAATATCCCAGCGAAACTACGATGAGAGCGTACCATCCCACGTACGGGATCAAAAACCATTCGCAAAACGGGACAAGATCATCCAGCGGCGAGTAAATGGGGGTGCAGCTTTCCGCCGGGATGAGGTTTTCGGTGAGGAAATACAGCGCGAAGTAACCCACCCAGCCCAGCAGCAAAAACAAATGCGAAAAGCGCGGCTCGCGAAGATTGGAAAGCCGCAGTTCGCGGTAATCAACGACCGGACGTTTCATGCGGCTGCACCTCGCTTTCGATGTTGTACGGATAATGCCGCCTGCCGATATTGCGATACGGCACCACCTTGTGCCGCGGCAGCGCGCAGGCGATGGCGGTGATCTCTTCCATCAAATACCGACGGATGCGCTCGCGCTCTTCGGGGAGCGGGGTTTCGGCGCAAAAGCGGATGGGCTTGCCGTAATAGACGGTTTTCAAAGATGGGGCGATATACATCGGCACAAAGCAGACCGCTTTGCCGGATTTTTTGTAATACAGCTTGGCAACGTCGATAAACCGATCCTGGAAATCGCTCAGGATGTGGTTATAGGGGACGTCGTGCTCGGGAAAAATGACAACGCTGTCCCCGTTTTGCAAATGCGTGACGGTGTGCTTGAACGTGGTGACGACACGGGCATCGTGATACACGCCGATCGTGTTGGCATTTTGAAAAATGCAGGATGCCAGCGGTGCGATGAGATAGGACAGCAGCTTGTAAAACCAGCGGCTGTACCGCGGCTTTTGCGACCAGAAATCCTGATACGCGTATGCCGGAACCTCGCGCAGGTGCATCATCTGGGCAGCGCACCAGGTGTACCGCTGCATCGGTGAATAGAATTCACACACGATCGGGCCGTGCATCTGGGCATGGTTGCCAACGAGAATGACCGGTTCATCCGGAATGTTTTCCACGCCCGAAACGCGGGTGCGGGGATAGACGGTGAACAGCAGCCATCTTAAAACGCGGTATAGTTTTGTGGGACGTTTTTTTGCCATACAGGTCTTCCTTTTATCAAAGTACCTCGCCAGTATATACCAAAAATATGAGGAAAGTGTGAACACGCTTTATTTTTTCGCGAGGTACTTATCCAAAATAGCACAATCCCCAAAAGATTGCAAGGACGGGGCAAAAGAAAAACGACCACCTTGCAGGTGGTCGTTTCTTTTGGTGGACCCGAAGGGTCATTTGTACAAAGCGGAAGCTTGATCTCGTTTGCGAGTTTCGGTACAGCGAATAAGGGCGGTGGAACGCTACGCCCTAAAAACTCTCCACCGGAGAGTTTTCTTAACGGGCTTTCGATCCCCTTCGGGTAAAAAAGGAGAAGCACCGCTGTTGCGGTGCTTCTCTTTTTGGTGGACCCGAAGGGGATCGAACCCTCGAACCTCACGGATGCGAACCGTGCGCTCTCCCAGCTGAGCTACGGGCCCATATCGAACGGAATTTATCTTAGCGCAAATTCCGTCGGTTGTCAAGTGCTTATCCAAATTTATTTTGATATTCATCCAAGATTTCTTCGTAACGGGCGCGGGCGCGGGATACCGCTGCCTCCCACGACAGGTACAACGTTTTGCCGGCATCCGCCCCTGCCGCCAGGCGCGCGGCGCGATCGGACAAGGCTTCGTGAATGGTGGCGGCAAACGAGGCGGGGTCTTCCGCTGCCAGGTATCCGTTTTTGCCGTGCACGACCCCTTCCGCCGCACAGCTGTCACGCAGCAGCACCGAGGGGCAATCGCACGCGGCGGCTTCCTTGACCACGATGCCGCAGGTATCGTACGTGGAGGGGAATAAGAACAGATCGGCCAGGGAATAGAACGTGCGCAGCTCCTCGCGGTTTGCAATCGCTCCGGTGAAAATAACGCAATCGGTGAGCCCTAATGAGAGCGCATATTCCTGCATGGCAGGGGCGTCGTATCCTTCGCCGATAAAGAAGGAGCGAAACGGCACGCCGGCCGTGTGCAGCAGACGCAGTGCATCCAGAATCAGGCGGGTGTTTTTGTACCACATCATGCGGCCGACAAACAACAAAACGGGGACGTCCTCGGGAATGTGATACTGCTCCCGCAGCTGCTTTACCGCGGCAGGATCGGATTTGCCGCGGGCAAAATCGGTGCCGTTTTCCATCACGCGGCAATCGCCCTCGTACCCAATATCGCGCAGAAAACGCTCGGACGCCGAGGTGACGACCCATACTTCATCCGCACAGTTGACGTTATCCAGCAAAAAGGCCATGGCGACCTTGCGCATGGCGGGGTTTTGAATGCGCTTTTGAATATCCAGATCGAATCGCGTGTGATAGGTGAGCACAACGGGAACGTGCGGGCGGTGGTTGACGCTGTTGACCAGCACCGAAGAGGCAAACGGCGCGTGCACGTGCATCAGATCGAATTTTTTGGCGCGCAGACGAACAAGGGTGGGCGGGTCAAACGGAACGCCGACACGGTATCCGACTTTTTCGCCGGCAGAAAAGGACGGGTAGCGTAAAACGTCGAACGGGTAATCGTCCGCCGCGTTTTCGTAGTTCGGTGTAACGACCGTGACGTTGCAATCCATATTGTGCAGATGAGTGGCGTAATTTTTCACGGTTTGTGAAACGCCGTCAATGAGTGGGGGGAACGAATCGTTGAACAGCCCCACCGAGATTTTGCGCATACCAAAGACCTCCCTTGAGTGGTTTCCATTATACACGATGCGGCGAAAGAATTCAAGCGAGAGCCCGATTTTGGCAGCGGTGTTCAGAAAAATTCAAAAAAGGCTTTTCTTCGGCAATAAAATGCGATATACTATACTATGTATGGGTATATAAAAATAAAAGGCAAGGTGACAAACGATGGAAAAACAATATACCGTAACGCTCGAAAAGGTCGTCAAGGAATTGTCGCTCGAAACCGTGTATATGCCGCAAAACGGGGCGGAGCGCTTGATCGTCAGCGCCGAGATCAACCGTCCCGGTTTGGCGCTCAACGGATATTTTGAGCATTTTGATAATGCGCGGATTCAAATTCTGGGCAAAAGCGAATTCGGCTTTTTGGAAGGTCTCACCGCCGCGGAAAAAGCCACGCATATCGATGCGTTTGTTGCCAAGCAGCCGCCGATGATCGTGGTGGCGCGCAAGCTGGAAATTCCGGCGGAGCTGGTGAACGCTTGTGAAAAATATGAGGTACCGCTGTTGCACAGCGCGGATACCACCTCAGGCGTGACAGCGGCGCTCATTTCATTTTTGAACGTGCAGCTCGCGCCGCGTATCACGCGGCACGGTGTGCTGGTGGAAGCCTACGGTGAAGGTATTTTGCTGGTGGGTGACAGCGGTGTCGGTAAAAGTGAAACCGCGATTGAGTTGGTCAAGCGCGGCCACCGTTTGATTGCGGATGATGCGGTGGAAATTCGCCGCGTATCCTCCAAAACGTTGGTGGGCTCCGCACCGGATAACATTCGTCACTTTATTGAGCTGCGCGGTATCGGCATTGTGAACGTGCGCCACATCTTCGGTATGGGTGCCGTTAAGGTGACCGAAAAGATCGATATGGTGATTCAGCTGGAGCAATGGAACAACGAAAAAGTGTACGATCGTATGGGCCTGGAAAACGAGTACATGGATATTTTGGGTATCACGGTGCCGATGCTGACCATCCCGGTCAAGCCCGGCCGAAATCTGGCCATTATCATTGAGGTTGCCGCCATGAACAACCGCCAGAAAAAACTGGGGTACAACGCGGCACAGGAATTGATGCAAAAGCTGGGTATGGTGGATGATACCGTCCCCACGGAACAAACGGCGTTTTAAGAAAGGGAAAACATGAGCACAGCGATTCATCCCATTGCGGATTTGCATACACACACCATTTTTTCGCCGCATGCTTACAGCACGATCACGGAAAACGCGGCGGCCGCCGCGCATGAGGGAATATCGGTGCTGGCATGCACCGACCACGGTGTCGAAACGCCGGATACGGGACATCATTGGCATTTTACCAACATGCGGATCCTGCCGCCGTACATTGAGGATGTGCGGGTGCTGCACGGCATTGAAGCCAACGTGCTGGATCACAGCGGTGCTTTGGACCTGACACCGCAGCTGCGCAGCGAGATGGAGCTGGTGATCGCCTCCATGCACGCGGGTACCATGCCGACGGGCTCGGTGGAGGAGATCACCGCCGCCTGGTGTGCGGTGGCAAAGGATCCTGATGTGGACATCATCGGGCATTGCGGGACACCGCGGTTTGCGTTTGATTACGACACGGTGATTCCGCTTTTCGGGCAGTACGGTAAAGTGGTGGAGATCAACGAGGGCACGTTCCGCGTGCGGCGGGATTCGCATGAAAACTGCAAGCGGATCGCGCAGCTGTGCCGGCAACATGGGGTGCGGATCGCGGTGAATTCCGATGCGCATTTTCACACGCATATCGGGCACTACGAGGAGTCGATCGCGATGCTTGCGGAAATCGGCTTCCCGACGGAATTGATTGTCAATAACAGTCAAGAAGCCTTGTGGAGTTTCTTGCATGAAAAAGGAATAAAGGAGTTTTTGTGATATGGTAACCATCGGAATTGATTTGGGCGGCACCAACATTGTGGCCGGCGTGGTGGATGCGCAATATCGGATTGTGGCATCCGCCAAATGCAAGACGCATGCCGAGCGTCCCGCGGAGGCGATCGTGGACGATATGGCGCGTGTGTGTCGGGAAGCGGTTGCTAAGGCAGGGCTTTCCATGGATGATGTTTCGTATATCGGCATCGGTGCGCCCGGCACGTGCAATGCTAAGCAGGGAACGATCGAATATGCCAACAATCTGCCGTTTGACCATCTGCCGCTGCGCGCGATGATGAATGAACGGTTGGGGAAACCCATATATATTGAAAACGACGCCAACGCTGCGGCGTGGGGCGAAGTGAAGGCGGGCGCTGCCAAGGGTGCCGACAGTTGTGTGTGCGTGACGCTGGGCACGGGTGTCGGCGGCGGTATTGTGCTGGATGGCAAGATCTACGGCGGCTTTAACTCCGCAGGTGGTGAGATCGGGCACACGGTGATCGTGAAAGACGGTGAGCCGTGCACGTGCGGGCGGCACGGTTGCTGGGAGGCGTATGCTTCCGCAACAGCGCTGATTCGCCAAACGCGGGAGGCCATGAAAGCGCATCCCGAAAGTGACATGTGGAAAACGGCGCGCCGGTTGGAGGATGCCAACGGCTTGACGGCGTTTGACGCCATGCGCGCGGGTGACGCAGCAGGTGCCGCGGTGGTGCAGACGTATTTGGAATACATTGCCGCGGGTGTGGTGAATATGGTGAATATTTTCCAGCCGGAGATTGTGTGCATCGGCGGCGGTGTGAGCAAGGAAGGCGAAACGTTACTGGCACCGATCCGCAAAATTTTGGAAGCGGAGCGGTATAGCCGTTACAGCGAAAAACAAACCGTGCTTTGCGCGGCACAGCTTGGCAACGATGCGGGCGTGATCGGCGCGGCATGCTTGGGAGAGATGGCATGAGCATAGCGGAAATCGCAACACGGTTGCGGGCGCTTGGCTGCGTGGTGAACGAACACGAGCCGATGGCGGCGCACACATCGTTCAAGATCGGCGGTGCGGCAGATCTGTTTGTCAGCGCTGTGGATCGGGAGCAGGCAAGCGCGGTGCTGCGTTTTTGCCGGCAGGAGCAGATCCCGTTGCGGGTAATTGGCAACGGATCTAATCTGCTGGTGAGCGATAACGGCATCGCGGGCGTTGTGTTGCGCTTTGCGGCTGCGGAAACTCCGTTTGTGGTGGATGGCTGCCGCATCACGGCGCAGGCGGGTGCTTCGCTCAAGCGCCTGTGCACGGTGGCCTGCGAGAACGGCTTGACCGGCTTGGAATTTGCTTATGGGATTCCCGGTACGGTGGGCGGCGGTGTGTACATGAATGCGGGCGCCTACGGTGGAGAATTATCGGATACGATACGCTCCGTGACCGCGCTGACGCCCGACGGTGAAGCCGTGGTGCTTTCGGCAGACGAGATGCATTTTGGATATCGCCACAGCGTGCTGATGGATAACGATCTGTTTGTGTGGTCGGTGGAGCTGGAGTTACAGCGCGGCGATTCGGCTGCAATCCGCGAGGCGATGGAAGCGCACCTAACGGCGCGCAAGGAAAAGCAACCGTTGGAATACCCAAGCGGCGGCAGCTTTTTCAAGCGTCCCGTAGGGTATTTTGCGGGCGCGTTGATTGAGCAAAGCGGGCTGAAAGGATATGCGGTCGGCGGCGCGCAGGTGAGCGAAAAGCACGCGGGCTTTGTGATAAACCGCGGCGGTGCAACCTGTGCCGACGTGATGGCGTTGTGCGAGCACGTGCAACGGGAAGTGGAAGCGAGGTTCGGCGTGAAACTGGAACGTGAGGTACAGCTGGTCGGACGGTAAGAGGTGAAGAGAGATGTCTTTTTCATCGGACATTAAGACAGAACTGGCCGCGGTGACGGGCGGTGCCTGCTGCGAGATTGCACAGGCATACGGCATGGCGGAATATGGGCGCAGTTTTTCGGCGGCATCGGTATCGCTGCAGACCGAAAACCAAGCGGTGGCAGAACGGTATGCTACGCTGCTTACGGCGGTGTGCGGCGTTACGCCGCATGTGGATGCCCCGCCTGCGGAAAAAACCGGGCTTTACACCGTGTCGGTGGACGAATCGGAACGCGAGCGGGTGCTTACGCGGTTCGGCCACGGCGGGCGGGAGGTCGCATTGCGGCTGAACCGTGCCAACCTGGAGTGTGAAGAATGCGTCGCGGCGTTTTTGCGCGGTGTGTTTTTGGTGTGCGGAACGGTGACCAATCCGCAGGTGGATTATCATTTGGAATTCAACGTGCCGTATCTCAATTTAAGCCGCGATCTCACCGCATTGCTGGGTGAGCAGGGGTTGACCGCCAAAACCGTGCGCCGCAAAGGCAATTACATTGTGTATTTCAAGGAAAGCGAGCAAATTGAGGATTGTCTGACGGGGATCGGTGCCATGAACGCCTCGTTGGAGCTCATGAATATTAAACTGGTGAAGAGCATCCGCAACAACGTCAACCGCGCCGCCAACTGTGAAACGGCGAATCTGGACAAGACGTTGGCGGCGGCGCTGCCGCAGGTGGAAGCGGTGCAACGGATCGAAGAAAAAATGGGATTCGATGCACTGCCGGAGGATCTGCGGGAATTATGCCGTTTGCGGGTGGAAAACCCCGAGTACTCGTTGCGAGAGCTGGGCGAAGCGTTGCACCCGCCGATCAGTCGGTCGGGCGTGAATCATCGGTTGCAGCGCATTTTGAAAATTGCCGAAAATTTGAAGTAAAAAGGAGGCGTTCGGTTTGGCATTTGCGCATTTACACGTGCACAGTGAATACAGTCTGTTAGACGGCGCATGCCGACTGAACGGACTTCTTCGCCGTGTGAAAGAGTTGGGGCAGACCGCTGTTGCGGTAACGGATCACGGTGTCATGTACGGGTTGATTGAATTTTACAAGGCCGCCGAACGCGAGGGAGTCAAGCCGATCCTCGGGTGTGAGGCGTACGTGGCCTCGCGCACGCGCCGCGATAAAGTGCACGGCGCGGATAACGAGCACCATCATTTGGTGCTGTTGTGTGAAAACGAAACAGGATATGCCAATCTGGTTCGCATGATTTCCGCCGCATGGACCGAAGGGTTTTACGGCAAGCCGCGCGTGGACCGTGAATTGCTCAACAAATACCACGAAGGCTTGATCGCGTTATCGGCATGCTTGGTGGGTGAGATTCCGTCCGCATTGCGCCGCGGTGATTACGAGCAGGCAAAACGCGTGGCGCTGGAATACCGCTCGATCTTCGGGGCGGATAACTTCTTTATGGAAATTCAGGACCACGGGCTTGCCGAGCAGGCGGCGATCAACGGGGATTTGGTGCGGCTATCCCGCGAAACGGGGATTCCGCTGGTGTGCACCAACGATGCGCATTATCTCACGCGGGAGGATGCGCAGATGCAAAAGGTGCTGCTGTGTATTCAAACCAACACCACGGTGGACGAGCCCAATCCCATTGCGTTCCCGACGGATGAGTTTTATATCAAATCGGAAGAGGAAATGCGGGCGTTGTTCCCCACGCTGCAGGAAGCATTTGACAACACGGCACGCATTGCCGAGCGGTGCAACGTCACGTTGGAGTTCGGCAAAACCAAGCTGCCGCATTTTGAGGCGCCCGGTGGGGATAGCTATGCGTATTTCCGCAAACAATGCTACGAGGGGTTGTACCGATTGTACGGGGATAAGCCTTCGGCGGATGTGGTACAACGTCTGGAATATGAGCTGGATACCATTCACCGCATGGGATACGTGGACTATTATCTGATTGTCAACGATTTTGTGCAGTATGCAAAATCACACGACATTCCGGTGGGGCCCGGCCGTGGGTCGGGTGCGGGCAGCTTGTGCGCCTATTGCATCGGTATCACGGGTGTGGATCCCATCAAATACAACCTGTTATTCGAACGCTTTTTGAATCCGGAGCGCGTGAGCATGCCGGACTTTGATATTGATTTTTGTAACGAAAAGCGCGGTCAGGTGATCGATTACGTGATCCGCAAATACGGCGAAGATCACGTGGCGCAGATCGTTACGTTCGGCACGCTTGCCGCGCGTGCGGCGATCCGCGACGTGGCACGGGCGATGGGTCTGCCGTACGCGGTGGGCGATACCGTTGCCAAACGGGTGCCGTGGGAGCTGAATATGACGCTGGACAAAGCGCTTGCGCAGTCCAAAGAACTCAAAGCGCTGTACGACAGCGACGAGCAGGTGCGGCGATTGGTGGATATGGCGCGCAAGGTGGAAGGTATGCCGCGCCATGCTTCCACGCACGCCGCAGGCGTGGTGATCACGGCACAACCCGTATCGGAATACGTGCCGCTTTGCTTGAACGGGGACATGGTGGCAACGCAATATACCATGACGCGCCTGGAAGAGCTGGGACTCCTGAAAATGGATTTTCTTGGCTTGCGCAACTTAACGATTATTGCAAACGCGGAGGGGATGATCCGAAAGCGCGAACCGTCGTTTGATATCAACGCCATTCCGCTGGATGCGCCGGCAGTGTATAAAATGATGTCTGCCGGCAATAGTGACGGCGTGTTTCAGTTTGAATCGGCGGGCATGAAGCGGGTGCTGACACAGCTGCGCCCCGATCATTTTGAAGATCTGATCGCGGTGATTTCGCTGTTCCGTCCGGGGCCGATGGATTCCATTCCGCGATACATTGAAAATCGGCACAATCCTGCAAAGGTCACGGTAGCACACCCGCGGCTCAAACCGATTTTGGAGGTCACCTACGGCTGCATCGTGTACCAGGAGCAGGTAATGCAGATCTTCCGTGATCTGGCGGGGTATTCGCTGGGGCGCGCCGATCTGGTACGCCGCGCCATGTCCAAGAAAAAGCACGACGTGATGCAAAAGGAACGCGAAATCTTCCTTCACGGTTTGACCGATGAAAACGGCACCTGCGTGGTGGAGGGCTGTGTGCGCCGTGGGGTGCCGCAGGCGATCGCCGAGCAGGTGTTTGATGAGATGGCGTCCTTTGCCTCGTACGCGTTTAACAAATCGCATGCCGCCGCGTATGCGCTGGTGGCGTACCAAACGGCGTATTTGAAGGCTTACTATCCCAAAGAATATATGGCGGCGCTGCTCACCAGTGTGTGGGACAGCGGCAAGGTTGCCGCATATATTGCGGAATGCGAGCGCCTGCGCATCCGTGTGTTGCCGCCTTCGGTCAACGAAAGCGGCGCCGATTTTACGGTGGCGGGCGATCATATCCGATTCGGGCTGTTGGCGGTGAAAAATATCGGTCGCGGATTCATCGAGGAAATGGTGCGCGAGCGGCAAGAGAACGGTCCGTTTGTGAGCTTTTATGCATTCTGCCGTCGGATGTCCCCGTACCGCGAATTCAATCGCCGTGCGCTGGAAAGCTTGATTCGCTGCGGCGCATTGGACGGCTTGGGTGCCAACCGTCGCCAGATGCTGGAGGCATCGGCGTATATTTTGGAACAGCTGGAAGAGGTAAACCGCCGCAACGTATCGGGTCAGCTCGGCTTTTTTGACGATCCCGAAACCGAAACGGTGGGCGAGCCGCCGCTCCCCAAGGTAGCGGAATTCCCGTATGCGGAGCTGCTTGCGATGGAAAAGGAAGTGGCAGGCTTATATTTGACGGGCAACCCCATGAAGCCGTATGAAGCGCTGCACCGTCAGGTGGGGGCTTGCCGGATCGACCGTATTCTGGATACCTTTGCGGACGAGGCGGATACCTCGTTTACCGATGGGCAGGACGTGGTGCTGCTCGGTATGCTGGACCGCGTGCAGACCAAATCGACACGCACCAACGCGCAAATGGCGTACGCGATCCTGGAGGATGTATACGGCGCCTTAGAGTTGGTGATATTCCCGCGGGTGCTGGAAGCGTGCCGCTCGTTGTTAAAAAGCGGGCAGGTGGTGATCGTGCACGGGCGGTTGAACGCGCGTGAGGACGAAGCGCCGAAGGTGCTGGTATCGCAACTATCGCCCGCACCGCCGCCGGATGTGGTAGCGCCGCAAAAACCCAAAACGGTGGCAAACCCCGGCGTATATCTGAAAATCCCCTCGCTGGACAGTCGGGAATGGACCCGTGCGCAAAAATTGTTGCGCGTGTTCGACGGGCAGGTGCCGGTTTATCTGCGGGTGGCGGATACCGGCAAGCTTATTCGCGTTCCGTCGGACCTGTGGGTCACGCCCGAAGCAATTTTGATTGCGGAACTTAAGCGAGCTTTGGGCGAGGAAAATGTTGCAAAATTATGCTAAATTGTTGCATAATCCGCACAAAAAACAAATCGCGGCTTGCGTTTGAAAGCGCCGCCGTATATAATGGTGACAATTTCACCTGAAGTAAGGAGAAAACGATTATGGCGATTAAACGAATTGCGGTCCTGACCAGCGGCGGTGACGCCCCGGGTATGAACGCGGCGGTGCGTGCGGTTGTGCGTACGGCGTTGGGCCGCGGTATTGAAGTGTATGGTGTGCGGCGCGGATACAACGGTCTGCTCAACGGTGACGTGGAGCCGATGAATCTGCGTACGGTTTCGGATATTATCCACCGCGGCGGCACGTTTTTGTTCACGGCGCGCAGTCCCGAATTCAACACGCCCGAAGGTGTACAAAAAGCGGCAGACAAATGTCGCGAGATGGGCATTGACGGCTTGGTGGTAATCGGCGGTGACGGTTCGTTCCGCGGTGCGCAGGATTTAACGCGTGCGGGCATTCCCTGCATCGGCCTGCCGGGTACCATTGATAACGACATTGCCTGCTGCGAGCAGACCATCGGATATGACACGGCGCTCAACACCTGCATGGAAATGGTGGATAAGCTGCGCGACACGGCGGAATCGCACGATCGCTGCAGCGTGATCGAGGTCATGGGTCGCCATGCCGGCTACCTGGCGTTGAACGTGGGTATTGCGGTTGGCGCAACTAGCATTCTGGTGCCGGAGGTGCCGTTCGATTTTGAAAAAGACGTTATCGAGCGTATGAAGAAAACGTCCTCCACCGGCAAAAAGCATTTTATCATCATTGTTGCCGAGGGGATCGGCGGTGTTATGAAGTTGGCAAAGCAAATCGAAGAGGCGACCGGCGTGGAAACGCGCGCGACCATTTTGGGTCACGTGCAGCGCGGCGGCAGTCCCACGGTGCGCGACCGCGTGCTGGCCAGCCGTATGGGGAACCGTGCGGTGGAGTTGTTGCTGGCGGGTAAGAGCAACCGTGTGGTGACGATCCAAAACGATCACATTACCGATTTTGATATCGAGCAAGCGCTGGAAATGAAGAAGCCGTTTGACTTGGATTTGTACCGCACGGCGCACGAAATTTCCATCTAAAAATTTTTTGGCGAAAGGTATTGACTTTACGCCGAAGATTTGGTATACTCACCTGGCAAGAAAACAAAGCAGAGCGTTTGCCCGCTCTCACCTGCAGATTCCGTTCTCGACAGGTTGATACGAAAAAGTCCTGTTTTTCAGGGATTTGTGTGTATTCACGCGGGCAGAGTTTCTGCCCGCGTTTTTTCACGCAGAAAACGGTGGAGGTGTTTACCCATAGCAACGAAGGAATTGCAGATCAATGAACAGATCCGTGACAACGAAGTCCGCGTGATCGGTGAGGACGGCGCCCAGCTCGGCGTAATGTCTGCTGCCGAAGCACAGGTGCTCGCAGATGAGCGCGGGTACGATTTAGTGAAAATCGCCCCGACGGCAACGCCGCCTGTCTGTCGTATCATGGACTACGGCAAGTATCGCTTTGAACAAGCGAAAAAAGAAAAAGAAGCACGGAAAAATCAGAGATTGGTTGAAACCAAAGAAATCCGGCTGTCGCTCAACATCGACGTGGCGGATTTCAACACCAAGGCAAAGCACGCCATGCGCTTCTTACAAGAAGGCAACAAGGTGAAGGTTTCCATTCGTTTCCGCGGCCGCGAAATGGGCCATCCCGAAATCGGGCTGGAGACCATGAATCGGTTTGCCGAAACCTGTTCCGAAATCGGTTCTGTGGAGAAACCGGCGAAAATGGAAGGTCGCAATATGCTGATGTTCTTAGCGCCGAAATCTGCGAAATAAGTCAAAGGATTCAATTAAGGAGGATATTGTCATGCCCAAGATTAAGACTCACAGCGGCGCGAAGAAGCGCTTCAAGCTGACCAAGACCGGCAAGGTGCTGCGCGCACACGCCTACAAATCCCACATTCTGAACAAGAAGACGACCAAGCGCAAGAGAAATCTTCGCAAAACTGCGATCGCCGATGTGACCAATGTGGCTCAGGTCAAACGCCTGATTCCTTACAAATAATCGAGAGTTCAGAAACGGAGGATATGAAACATGGCTCGTGTTAAAGGCGCAATGATGACGCGCAAAAGAAGAAAGAAAGTATTAAAGCTCGCCAAAGGCTACTTTGGTGCGAAATCCAAGTTGTTCCGCACCGCGAAGGAAGCGGTCATGAAATCCGGCCAGTATGCTTACATCGGCCGTAAACAACGCAAAAGAGATTTCCGTCGTTTGTGGATCACCCGTATTTCCGCAGCTGCGAAAATCAACGGCATGAACTATTCCACGTTCATGAACGGCTTGAAAAAGGCAAACATCACCTTGAATCGTAAGATGCTCGCTGAGCTTGCCGTGTCCGATGCCGCCGCGTTTGCCGGTTTGGCAGAGAAGGCAAAAGCCGCCTTAAATTAAGCTGTAGTTGCGCCCGCAGGCATTGCCAGCGGGCGCTGTTTCCTTGTAATAGAGGAGATTTTCCTGCCCGTAAAAGGAGGTGGAACCATGGAAATCCAAAGCCGCGATAACCGTATCATCAAAGAATATCGGCACCTGCTTTCCAGCGCCGCTTATCGGCGTGAAACGGGCTTGTTCGTCATTGAAGGTGCGCGTTTGTGTGAGGATGCCGTGCGTTCCCGCATCGCGATCGAAACCGCGTTGTTCTCCGCTCGCGCCCGTGAGCAGTACGGTGAAACCGTGCAAGCGATCGAGCGCGTTTGCGTACAAGGCCTTGATATTTCGGACGCGTTGGCGCGCTATCTTGGCGATACCGATTCTCCGCAAGGGGTGTTTTGCATCTGCCGTATGCCGTCACTTGAGGGAGTGTTGACACCCGACGGCGTGTACGCCGCGTTGGAGCGGATTCAGGATCCGGGTAACCTGGGCACCATGATCCGCACGGCGGAAGCGTTCGGCTTGAACGGCATTGTGCTGTCGAATGGGTGCTGTGATCCGTTCAGTCCCAAAGTGCTGCGCAGCAGCATGGGTGGCGTGTTCCGGTTGCCGTTGTTTGCCGTGGAGGACCTTGCCGCCACGTTATCCGCGTTGCAGGGGCAGGGGTTTCGTTCGTTTGCGTGTGTGGTGGATGCTTCTGCCACGCCGGTGCAGCAGGTTTCGTTCGGCAAGGGGTCGATCTGCGTGATCGGCAACGAGGGAAACGGGTTGACTGCCGAAACAGTCGCCGCGTGCAGCATGCCCATCACCATTCCCATGGCAGGCCGTGCGGAATCGCTCAATGCTTCCATGGCTGCCGGCATTGTGTTTTGGGAAATGAAGCGGGGTTAACGGTATGGAAAACACGCTTTACTGGATCTGGATGCAGCAGGCGGTGGGGCAGGGCAGCTCGGTCGTGCCGCGGCTGCTGGATGCCTTTGCCTCGCCCAAAGATGTGTACGACGCCGACCGCACCGCTTTGCAACGGGCAGGTGTTTTCGGCAAGGCATTGGATAAACTGTGTGATAAGTCACTTCTCGGTGCTGAGCGTATTGCGCAGCGCAGCGAAAAGCTTGGGTGGATCATCACGTACGAGGATGCCGACTATCCGGAGTTGCTTCGCCACATCTATTCACCGCCGCTTGTGCTGTACGGTAAAGGAATCTTGCCGCGCTTTGATCGGCAAACGATCCCGTCGATCGGCATTGTCGGCACGCGCAAATGCACCAAGTACGGTGTTCGTGTGGCGGGCGAGATTGCCGCAGGTTTGGCGGCGGTCGGGTGTGTGGTTGTCAGCGGCGGTGCCATGGGTATCGATCGTGCGGCGCACGAAGGCACGTTGTACGCGGGTGGCCGCACCGTGGTGGTGCAAGCCTGCGGGTTAGACGTGAATTATCCGAAGCCCAACCGCGAACTGCGTGAGCGCGTTGCACAAGAGGGCGGCACCGTGATCACGGAATATGCACCGGGTGTGCCGGGATATGCCAATCATTATGTGGTACGCAATCGGTTGATCAGCGGTTTATCGTGGGGTGTTTGCGTGGTAGAAGCGCCGCAGCGAAGCGGTGCGTTGCTCACAGCACGGCATACCCGCGATCAAAATCGCGATTTGTTTGTGGTGCCGGGTGATATTACCTCGCCGACAAGTGTCGGCAGCAACGAACTGATTAAAGAGGGTGCCACGCTCGTGACCCGCGCCGGTGAGATTTTGCGGGAATACCAAAGTTGTTTTGGCGGAACGCTATCGGAGGAAGAAGCCAACCGCGCCCAGGAAGCGTACGCGCAATTCAAAGCGCAGGGCGGGGTTGTACCGATGAGGGACGAACCGCTGATGGTGGCGGATAACCCGCCGCCGCTGGCCATTTCCTGCCCGGAATATGCCAGCAACGAAGCAAAACAGATCTTTGCGGCACTCAGCGAAAGACCGATTGATGCCGAAGCCTTGTGTGAGGCAACCGGTGTGCCGGTGAACCGCTTGTTTGCTGCGTTAACGGAATTGGAATTGATGGGTTGCATACGAAGTTATCCGGGGAAGCGTTATTCCCTGTGAAGAGGTGAATGAAATGTCGAAATTGGTTATTGTGGAATCTCCCGCAAAAGCCAAAACCATTCAAAAATATTTGGGTGCCGGTTACGAGGTCATGGCCTCGATGGGTCACATCCGCGATCTGCCGAAAAGCTTGCTCGGCGTGGATGTGGACCACGGGTTCAAGCTGCGGTATGTGGACATTGCTGGAAAATCCGCGTTGATCCGCGAACTCAAAGCCAAAGCTGCCGCCAGTGACGGCGTGATCCTGGCAACCGACCCGGACCGTGAGGGTGAAGCGATCTCGTGGCATCTGGCACAGATGCTTAATGTGGATCTGAACGAAAAAAACCGCGTGACCTTTACCGAAATCACCAAAAACGGTGTGTCGCAGGGTATGGCGGCGCCGCGCTCGGTGGATATGGATTTGGTCAATGCGCAGCAGGCGCGCCGCGCGCTGGATCGCTTGGTCGGTTATCGGATCAGCCCGTTTTTGTGGAAAAAGATCCGCAAAGGCTTGTCGGCAGGCCGCGTGCAATCGGCTGCGGTGCGGATTATCGCCGACCGCGAGGAAGAAATCCGCGCGTTTGTCAGTGAAGAATATTGGAATATTGATGCGAAGCTGTCCACGAGTGCCAAAGGCAAGCCGTTCACAGCGCATTTGTATAAACACGGCAAAAACAAGATCAAGCTCACAAACGGTGAACAGGCGGAGGCGGCTCTTTCGGCCATCCGTCCCGAAACCTTTACGGTGGAATCGGTCAAGCGTGGTGAGCGCAAAGTATCGCCCGCGCCGCCGTTTACCACCTCGACCATGCAGCAGGAAGCCAGCCGCAAGCTCGGCTTTTCCTCCAAGCGCACCATGAAAGCGGCGCAGGAGCTTTACGAAGGTGTAGAGCTCGGTAACAAAGGGTCGATGGGTTTGATCACCTATATGCGTACCGATTCGCTGCGCATTTCGGAGGATGCCCGCAAAGAGGGCAACGCCTATATTGCCGCGCGGTACGGTGCGGATTATCTGCCGGAAAAACCGCGGTATTACAAAACAAAAAAGAGCGCGCAGGATGCGCACGAAGCCATCCGTCCGACCTCACCGTCGTTATCGCCGGATCAGGTCAAAGGCTTTTTGACGGGTGACCAATACAAGCTGTACACCTTGATTTGGTCGCGCTTTATCGCCAGCTTGATGGCAAACGGCGTGCAGGATACCTGCCAGGCGGAGATCGTGGCGGGCGAGTATCGCTTCAAGGCCTCGGGCCACAGTGTGCGGTTTGATGGATACACCGTTTTGTACGTGGAAGGCAAGGACGAGGAGAGCGAAGAAAACAGCGCGCTCCCGCCGCTTAACGAAGGCGACGTGCTGACGCTGCGCGATCTTACAAGCAGCCAGCATTTCACGCAGCCCCCCGCACGGTACACCGAAGCGACGCTCATCAAAACGCTGGAGGAAAACGGCATCGGACGTCCGTCCACCTACGCACCGACCATCAGCACGATTTTAACGCGGGAATATATCGAACGCGACGGCAAGTCGCTCAAGCCCACCGCACTCGGTGAGGTGACCACGCAGCTGATGAAAGAGCAGTTCCCCGAAGTGGTGGATACCGAATTCACCGCGCACATGGAGCAGCAGCTGGATAACGTGGAATCGGGCGACACCGATTGGGTGCAAACGCTGGACGATTTCTACAAAGGCTTTGCGGAAACGCTCAAAAAAGCCGAAGAATCGCTGTCCGGTGAGCGCATCAAGGTGCCGGAAGAGGAAAGCGACGAGGTGTGTGATAAATGCGGTCGCCGCATGGTGATCAAATCGGGTCGCTTTGGCAAATTCTTGGCGTGTCCCGGCTATCCCACCTGCAAAAACACCAAACCGCTTTTGGATAAAACGGTGGGTGTTTGTCCCAAATGCGGCGGCGCGATCGTGGCCAAAAAGTCCAAACGCGGTCGCAAATTCTTTGGGTGTGAACAGTATCCAACCTGCGATTTTGTGACCTGGAACGAGCCCACTTCGCACCTGTGCCCGCAATGCGGCAAAACGTTGTTCCGCCGCAAGGGCCGCAGCGGCGGTGTGATCTGCATCACCGAGGGCTGTGGATATGAAAAAATCGGAAAGAGCAAGAAAACCGATGAATAATACTGTGACCGTGATCGGCGCGGGCTTGGCCGGATGCGAAGCGGCATACGCTGTCGCCAACGCCGGCATTCCGGTCACGCTGATCGAAATGAAGCCCGCTCACTATACCCCCGCGCACCACAGCCCGTTGTTCGCGGAGCTGGTGTGCTCCAATTCCTTAAAGGCCGCGCGCATTGAAAGCGCCGCCGGATTGCTGAAAGAGGAAATGGCGCGCATGGGTTCGGTTTGCGTGGCGGTGGCGCGCGAATGTGCCGTCCCGGCAGGCGGGGCGCTCGCGGTGGACCGTGAGCGGTTTTCGCAAGAGGTTACCGCCCGCATTTGCAATCACCCGAACATCACGGTGGTGAATCGCGAGGTAACCGAGCTGCCCACCAAGGGGGTTGCCGTGGTGGCAACGGGACCGCTGACCTCCGATGCGCTGGCAGAATCCATTGCCAAACGATTTGGCGCGGGCCTCAGCTTTTACGATGCGGCCGCTCCGATCGTGACGGCGGACAGCATCGATATGCATGCGGCGTTTCGCGCTTCGCGCTATGACCGCGAGGAAAGCGGCGAGGGCGATTACATCAACTGCCCGATGAACAAGGCGGAATATGAAGCGTTCCATGCGGAGCTGATCACTGCTGAGCGGGCGCTGTTGCACGCGTTCGATAAACCCAAGGTATACGAGGGCTGCATGCCGATCGAGATTTTGGCAAGTCGCGGCACGGATGCGATCCGTTTCGGTCCCATGAAGCCGGTGGGCTTGCGCGATCCGCACACGGGACATCGTCCGTGGGCGGTGCTGCAGCTGCGTACGGAAAACGCCGACGGTACGCTGTATAACCTGGTTGGTTTTCAAACTAACTTGAAATTTGCGGAACAAAAACGCGTGTTTTCCATGATTCCCGCACTCAAAAATGCGGAGTTCGTGCGGTACGGTGTGATGCACCGCAACACGTTTTTGGATGCACCGCGGTTGCTTTCCGCCACGTTTGCACTCAAGGAAGAACCGCGTTTGTTTTTCGCCGGTCAGATGACGGGCGTGGAGGGCTACATGGAATCGGCGTGCTCCGGCTTGCTCGCGGGCATCAACGCGGTGCGCACGGTGCGCGGAGAAGCGCCGTTTGTGTTGCCGCGTGAAACCATGGCGGGCGCGCTGGCACACCACGTCAGCGATCCGTCCGTGACGGATTTCCAACCGATGGGCGCCAATTTCGGCGTGTTACCGCCGCTTTGTGAGCACATTCGGGATAAACGGGAGCGATATGCCGCGCTGGCACAGCGCGCGCTCCGAAAATTGGAGGAACTGTTATGAGAGTAATCGTCGATGCACACGGCGGCGACAATGCGCCGCTGGAAGTGGTAAAAGGTGCTGTTTTGGCGCGCGATGCCTATGGTGTATCCATCGTGCTGGTGGGTAACGAGGCGGAGATTCGAAGCGCTGCCGAGCAGGAAAAGCTGTCGTTGGACGGCATCGAGATCGTGCATACCACCGACGTGATTTCCATGAACGATATTCCCAAAACCATTCTGCGGGAGCACAAGGAGTGCTCCATGGCGGTGGGCCTGCGGTTGCTGGCGGATAACGGCGGCGATGCGTTCGTTTCGGCGGGCAGCACGGGCGCGCTGCTGATGGGCGCGACGTTTTTGGTCAAGCGTATCAAGGGTATTTCCCGCGCGGCGTTGGCCGCCATTATTCCCTCGGATAACGGACCGTTTATGCTGTTGGATTCGGGCGCTAATCTGGATTGCCGCCCTGATATGCTGTATCAGTTTGCACGCATGGGCAGCTTGTACATGAGCCTGGTGATTAAGAAAGGCGAACCCGCCACGGTGGGCCTGCTCAACGTGGGCACCGAAGAACACAAGGGCAGTGATCTGCAGCACGAAACGTATGCGCTGCTTCGGGACAGCGATATGGCATTTGTGGGGAATGTGGAAGCGCGCGACGTGCCGGCAGGCGCGGCAGACGTGATCGTGGCCGATGGTTTTTCGGGCAACGTGTTGCTCAAAACGCTGGAGGGTACGGTCAGCATGCTGCTTTCGTACATTAAACAGATTTTTTATACCAATTTGGGTACCAAGCTGGCGGCGTTGGTTATCAAGCCGCATCTGAATGGGCTCAAAAAGAAATTGTCCACCGAGGAGCACGGCGGTGCGCCGCTGCTGGGTGTGGCACGTCCGGTTATCAAGGCACACGGCAACGCCAAGGCGCGGGCGATTCAAAACGCCATCCGCGTGGCGGCGGAATTCGCTGAAGCGGATGTGATCGGCAAGATTACCGAGGCTGTGAAAGGAGAGAAATCGGCAGATGGTGCTGCAAAATCTACAGAAGCTGCTGATTGATCGGTTCGGTTGTTTTGAAGAGGACATCACGCTGTCCGCTTCGCTGGACGATTTGAATTTGTACAATGACGACCGCGAGGAGATCGCCGTGTGGTTCGGTGATCTGTACGGGGTGGAGATTTCCGCGGAGGAACTGGCTGCGCTCACCACCGTGGAAGATGTTGTGGGATATATTGAAGATCACATGGAGTGAGAAACATGAAAGATACCACCAAGCGCATGATGGATAAAATCGGGTATACGTTTCGCGATCCGCAATTGCTGGAAAATGCGTTAACGCATTCCTCATATGCCAACGAGGGCAATCGCGGGTTAAGGAGCAACGAACGTCTGGAGTTTTTGGGCGATTCGGTGCTCGGCTTCATCACGGCGGGGTACTTGTTTGCAAACGCCGACGGTCAAGAGGGCGAGCTGACGCGGCTGCGTGCTTCGCTGGTTTGCGAAAAAGCGCTCAGCTCGTATGCGCGTGAGCTGGGGCTCGGTGAGTGCCTGCTGCTTGGCAAAGGCGAGCAGCGCGGCGGCGGTGCCGAGCGGGCCTCTATTTTGGCGGATGCGTTTGAAGCGGTGATCGCCGCATTATATTTGGACGGAGGGCTTAAGGTGGCGGAAACCTTTATTCTGCCGTTCCTTAAGGAAGAGCTGTCCCACCAACGCCGTCCGCAGTTCCGCGATTACAAAACGGCGCTGCAGGAGATCGTGCAGCAAAATCCCGAAGAACGCTTGGAATACGAGCTCAAAGGGGAATCCGGTCCCGATCACAACAAACGGTTTACCGTGGAGGTTCACCTGAACTCCAACGTGATCGGCACGGGTCGCGGACGCAGCAAAAAGGAAGCTGAACAACTGGCAGCGCGTGAAGCGCTCAAATTGATGGGCTATGATGAATAAAACACGGCACGCAAACGTGGCGTTATTTGTGCCGCACGCGGGCTGCCCGCACCAATGCAGCTTTTGCAACCAACGGCACATTGCCGGCACGCAAACGATGCCGACCGACGAGATGGTGCGTGTTGCCTGCGAAGAGGCATTGCGCACACGCCGCGCGGGCGTGGATGCCCAGATCGCATTTTTCGGGGGCAGCTTCACCGCCATTGATCGCGGCGAAATGCAGCGGCTGTTGGCAGCGGCGTATCCGTACGTGAAACGGGGCGATTTTTCCGGCATTCGGGTTTCCACCCGCCCGGATGCGATCGACGAAGAACGGCTGGCGTTGCTCAAAGCACACGGCGTCACCACGGTGGAACTGGGTGCCCAAAGCATGGACGATACCGTGCTGCGCCGTTGCCGTCGCGGGCACACGGTCGCAGACGTGGAGCGCGCCGCAGCGCTTATCCGCAAGGCGGGGTTGTCGCTGGGACTGCAAATGATGACGGGCCTGCCGTCGGATACCGATGAGGGGGCGCTGCACACCGCGCAGCGGTTGGCGGATTTATCGCCCGCCGAGGTGCGGATTTACCCCACCCTGGTGGTGGAGGGCACGCCGCTTGCCGAGGAATACCGCGCGGGGACTTATCAACCGCAAACGGTGGAGCAGGCGGTGCGCTTGTGCGCGCGGCTATTAACCTTTTTTGAAGAAGAACGGCATATTCCCGTCATCCGTTTGGGATTGCATGCGGAAGAATCGCTGTTTGAGCATTGCTTGGCGGGTCCCGCACACCCGGCGTTCCGCGAATTGTGCGAAAGTCGCTTATTCCGCGAAAAGATCGCGGCATTGTTAACGAAAGAAAACGCCACCGCTTTAACGGTGCGCGTGTACCCGTCCTGTGTGTCCCGCGCGGTGGGGCATCGGCGGGAAAATCTTCGGTGGTTTTGCGACCACGGATATACTGTGACCATTCAGGCAGATGAAGCCGTTGTATACGGCGAGATCAAACGAGGGGAAGTCGTAACATGATCTTAAAAGCTTTGGAAATACACGGATTCAAATCGTTTCCGGATAAGACGGTGCTGTCCTTCGGCACCGGCATCACGGCGGTCGTGGGACCGAACGGAAGCGGTAAATCCAATATCAGCGACGCGGTGCGTTGGGTGCTGGGCGAACAATCCAGCAAAACGTTGCGCGGCTCCAAGATGGAAGACGTGATCTTCAACGGTACCTCCAAGCGAAAAGCGGTTGGCTTTGCCGAGGTATCGCTGATTATTGATAATACCCAGCGGATTTTGGACTTTGATTCCGATGACGTCAAGGTCACGCGGCGGTATTATCGTTCGGGCGAAAGCGAATATTTGCTGAACAACGCCACCGTGCGCCTGAAGGATATTCAGCTGTTGTTTATGGATACCGGTTTGGGCCGTGACGGCTATTCCATGGTCGGTCAGGGCAAGATCGATGCGATCGTATCGTCCAAATCGGACGAGCGCCGCGAGATCTTTGAAGAAGCGGCCGGTATCGCCAAATACCGTTACCGCAAGAACGAAGCGGAGCGGCGCTTGAAATCGGCGGAGGAAAACCTGCTGCGCCTGCGGGATATCCTGCAGGAGCTGGAAGAGCGCGTGGGACCGCTGAAAATTCAATCGGAAAAAGCTAAAAAATACTTAACCTACGCCTCCGAGAAAAAGGAACTGGAAATCGGCGTGTGGCTCAACACCATGGCGAACTCGCGCGAGATTTTGCGTGAAATGGATGCTAAGCTGGAGCTTGCGCGCACGCAGTATGAGGCAACAGGCACGGCGATCGAGGAAGCCGAAAACCAATTGGAGGCCTTGGCGGAAGCGGGTCGCGCGTTGTCGGCGGAGATGGAGCGTCTGCGTGCCGAGTCCGGTCAGCTGGAAGAGGACGCGGTGCGTTGCGAGGGCAACGCCAACCTGGTGCGCAACGACATTGCGCACAACGAAGAAAATATCACTCGTATCCGTGGCGAAATTGAGCAAACGGAATTGGGTAACAAGAAAATCGACGAAACCATCGAACAGCGTCGCGCAGAGATCGCTGAAAAAGAGGCGCAGATCGCCGAAGCGGAACGCATGCAGTTGGAACTGACCGAGCAATGGGACGCCTTGCTGCGCAGCAACGAAGAGGTGTCCGGCAAGATCGAGGAGCTCAACCGCCAAGCCGCGGAATTTGCCGCACAGCTGTCGGATATCCGCGTGAAAACGGTGACCAACGAATCGTCGCTCACCGAAATCACCCTACGGGTATCCCAGGTCACAGCGGCGCTCACGCAGCGTACCGAGCAGCGGGACGACGCGCGCAAGGAGCTGGAAGCCTGCGAGCAGGATTTCAAGGACTTGTGCGAAAAAATCGAAGAGCTGCAAAACGCATTGCGCGGGTATGAGATGCGCTATAATTCCCGTTTGGCAAAACTGGAAACCGCCAAGCAGGAAACCGACCGCTTGACCTTGGACGTAGAAGAAAACCAGCGCCGTGTGCGGATGCTGGAAGAAATGGAACGCAGCCTGGAGGGCTTCTCCCACAGCGTCAAGAGTGTGATCAAGCAAGCCGAGCGCGGCGAACTGCGCGGTATTCGCGGCCCCGTTTCGCGGCTGATCCACGCGCAATCGAAATACGCCCTCGCGGTGGAAACCGCGCTGGGTGCGGCGGCACAAAATATCGTGTGCGATCGCGAAGAGGATGCCAAACGCGGTATTGCGTACCTGCGCGATACCAAGGGCGGCCGCGCAACGTTTTTGCCGATTCAATCCATCAAGGGCACGCTGCTCAACGAGCCGTCGCTGGAAGACGAGGCGGGCTTTATCGGTCTGGCATCGTCGCTCATTGAGGTGGATGCCGCATACGAGCAGATCGCCCGCAACCTGCTTGGTCACATTGCGGTGGTGGAGGATCTGGATTATGCCGTATCCATCGCCCGCAAATACAAATACCGTTTCCGCATTGTTACGCTGGATGGCCAGGTCGTGAACGCCGGCGGCTCGCTGACGGGTGGTTCGCACGTCAAGGGTGCGGGTTTACTATCTCGCCGCAGCGAGATCGAGCGGTTGAAGGCGGAACAGAAAAAGCTGGAAGAGAAAGCCGAGCGTGCTCGCGAGCAGCAAAAAACGCTGCAGCAGGATGCCGCCGCATCGCAGGCGGAGGTGCTGGGTACACAGGGCGAATTGTCCACCGCGCAGGAGGATAAAATCCGTCTGGAGGGTGAGCGTACCCGCCTGACCGAATGGGAAAACAACTGTGCAGATGCCGTGCGCGAATGCACGCGTGAGATTGAAGAATTGAACCGCCGTGCCGAAGCCTGCCGTGCGGTGATGAGCGGCGCCGAAGAGGAAAGCGCGGCGGTTGCCGAGAAAAAAGAGGCGATCGAGCAAGAATTGGCTTCGCTGGACGGCGGGCGCCAAAAATTGTCCGAGGACCGCGAGGAGTTGTCCAACCGCATCGGCGATCAGAAGCTGGCGGTTGTGGGGTATCGCAAAGAGATCGAGGGTATCGAAGAAGCGATTGCCGAGCTGCAAGTCCGTCAGGCGGATCAAAGCGATGTGCGCCGCGTGATGGAGGAGCAGATTGCCGAGTTTGTGCGCCGCAACGAGGAATTGGATGCGCAGGCGCTTTTGCTGGTGCAACGCGCCGAAGAATTGCGTGAACAAGCAAAGCAAGCGGTTCAGGACGTCAGCGGCCTTGCCGAACAGCGCATGCAGGGCGAAGCACAGCAGACACAGTTGCGCCAGCTCAGCCGCGATAAAGCAGATGAACGCGAGCGTGTTGGCCGCGATATGACGCGTTTGGAAGAAAAATGTGCCGCGGCACAGCGTGAAACCGAGGATATTGTCACGCGGTTGTACGAAGAATATGAATTGACGCTCAGCGAAGCGGAAGCGGTGGCAAAACCGATCGAGGATATGACGGAAGCCACGCGCCGGTTGACAGAGCTGAAAAACAAAATCCGCGCCCTCGGCAGCGTCAACGTGGACGCCGTGGAGGAATACAAAGAGGTCAGCGAGCGCTATGAGTTCTTGAGCGCTCAGGTCAACGACGTGGAGGTTTCCCGCGAGGAATTGCTGAAATTGATCGGTGATCTGACCGTGCGCATGCGCGAAATGTTCATTGAACGGTTTAACCAGATCAACGAACATTTCGGCGCAGTGTTCAGCGATTTGTTTGGCGGCGGTAAAGCGGAGCTGGTGCTCACCGACCCGCAGGATATTCTGCACTCGGGCATTGAAATGCACGCCCAGCCGCCCGGAAAGGTTATTCTGAACATGGATGCGTTGTCCGGCGGCGAAAAATCGCTGGTGGCAACCGCCTTGTTGTTTGCCATTCTGAAGGTTACCCCGTCGCCGTTCTGCGTGCTGGACGAGGTGGAGGCCGCACTGGACGACGTCAACGTGGATCGGTATGCCCAGTATCTGCGCCGCATGAGCAACAAAACGCAGTTCATCGTCATCACGCACCGTCGCGGTACGATGGAGGAAGCGGACGTGCTGTACGGCGTAACGATGCAGGAGCAGGGCATTTCCAAGCTGCTTGAATTGCGCGCCAGCGAGGTCGAGGCGAAGCTCGGTATTACGGGCGACGCCCAGTAAGAGAGGTTACCGTTTATGGGTTTGTTTAATAAAATCGGTGAAGGGTTGCGCAAAACGCGCGATTCGCTTATGGGAACGGTCAACTCGATGCTGCATTCATTCACGCGCATCGATGAAGATCTGTTTGAAGAGCTGGAAGAGATCCTCATCACCGGCGACGTCGGCGTGGCGACCGCAGGCGCGATCTGCGAGCAGCTGCGCACCCGTGTGAAGGAGCAGGGTGTGACGGACCCTGCCGCCATTCGCGATCTGCTCAAAGAGATTGTGGCCGAGATGTTGGATGGCGACAGCTCGCTTGATCTTTCCACCAAGCCGTCGGTGGTGTTGGTGATCGGTGTGAACGGGGTGGGCAAAACCACCTCTATCGGCAAGCTTGCCGCGCAGCTGAAAGCGCAGGGCAAGCAGGTGATACTGGGCGCTGCCGATACGTTTCGTGCAGCCGCGATCGAGCAGCTGGAAATCTGGGCGGATCGCGCCGGAACGGCGATCGTCAAGCACGCGCAAAATGCCGATCCCGCCGCAGTGGTGTTCGATACCCTTTCGGCGGCAAAAGCACGCGGCGCGGACGTGGTGATCTGCGATACCGCCGGCCGTTTGCACAACAAAAAGCATTTGATGGAAGAGCTGGGCAAAATTCGCCGTGTGATCGATCGCGAGCTGCCGGCTGCCGCGTGTGAGGTGCTGCTGGTGCTGGATGCTACCACGGGTCAAAACGCGGTGAACCAGGCGCGGGAGTTCCGCGAAGCGGCGGGCATTACCGGTATTGTGTTAACCAAGCTGGACGGCACGGCACGCGGTGGCGTGGTGCTGACCATCCGCGAGGAATTGGGAATTCCGGTAAAATTTATCGGTGTGGGCGAAGGGATCGACGACCTGCAGGCGTTTGATGCCAAGGCCTTCACCGAGGGCTTGTTCGGAGGATAAAGATCATGCGCTATATCATGGCAACGCATAATCAGGATAAAATCATTGAAATGTCGCGCATTTTACAGCCGCTCGGCATTGAGGCGGTAACCGACCGCGATTTGGGGCTTGAGCTGCCCGAAGTGGACGAAACCGGCACGACCTTTGCGGAAAATGCGTATTTGAAAGCCGCTTCGGCCTGCGCATTCACAGGGCTACCCGCCATTGCGGACGATTCCGGCATTGTGGTTGATGCCTTGAACGGCGCGCCCGGCGTGTATTCTGCACGCTATGGCGGCGAGGGGCTTAATGACAAGGATCGCAACCGCTTGTTGCTTTCGGAGCTTGACGGCGTACCGCCCGAAAAACGCACCGCCCATTACGCGTGTGCGATCTGTTGCGTGTTCCCCGATGGCCGCGAGCCCATCACGGCGGAGGGGGAAATGCACGGCGTGATCGCCTTTGACGAACGCGGAGAAGCCGGCTTTGGCTACGATCCGTTGTTTTTGGTGGGCGAAAAAACCGTGGCGCAAATGACAGCGGAGGAAAAGGACCGTATCAGCCATCGCGGCAATGCGTTGCGCGTATTTCGGGATATATTAAAGGGAGAATTGAAGTTATGACAAGTAAACAACGCGCGTATTTGCGCGGATTGGCAAATCCGCTGGAAGCGATCGTGCACGTCGGCAAAGGCGGTGTGTCAGATACTATCTGCAAGCAAGCGGACGATGCCTTAACAGCGCGCGAGCTTATCAAGGGTAAAGCGCTGGAAAACGCGCCCGAAACGGCGCGCGAAGCGGCGGAAAGCATCGCAGCGGCGGTGAACGCCGAGGTGGTGCAGGTGATCGGCCGTGTGTTCGTGCTGTATCGACGCAACGACGAAAACCCGCAGATCGTTTTGCCCAAAGCGGCAAAGAAATAACAAAACTCACACGAAAGGAGGGCATTCCCATGCCCGAACGGATCGCGTTATTCGGCGGCACCTTTGATCCGATTCATAACGGACATATCGATTTGGCGCGGCGGTTTGCCCGCCTTTTATCGCTGGACCGCGTGATTGTGATGCCCACCTTTGTTCCGCCGCACAAATTGCGGTGCGAGATGGCACCCGCCATCGATCGCTTGGCCATGTGTCGGCTGGCGTGTGCACCGTATGCGGAGCTGGAAGTTTCGGATATGGAGATCAATCGGCGCGGCGCCAGCTTTACGGTGCTCACGCTGGAGCAATTACACCGCCAATACCCGGACAGCGAATTGTTTTTGCTTACGGGCGCGGATATGTTCCTCACCCTGGGCACGTGGTACCGCTTTGCGGATATTGCGCGTTTGGCAACGCTTTGCGCCGCCCCGCGTGATACGACAGATGCCGCACAGCTGCGCGCACATGCCCAAATGTTGCAGCAGCAGGGCGCACGGTGTGAGGTGGCGGATTTCACCGTGCCGACATGGTCGTCCACCGACGTGCGCGAACGTCTGCTGCGCGGTGAGGACGTCAGCGATCGGATTCCCGCAGCGGTGCTCGAATACATTGCCGCGCACGATCTGTACACGCAAAACAAGCAATACCGCAACGTGGAAGAGCAATATATCGATATCATCCGCGGCCGTTTAACACCCCGCCGTTTTGAACATTCGTTGGCGGTGGCACGGCAGGCGGAATACTTGGCGAAAAAATATGGCAGCGACCCCGATAAAGCCCGTGTGGCGGGGCTGTTGCACGATATTTTAAAGGATACCGACAGCGATTCACAGTTGCAAATCTTAAAAGACTTTGATATACTGTTAGACGCTGTGGAGCAACAAGCACCGAAGTTGTGGCATGCGCGTGCCGGCGCGGTGTTCTTGGAGCACATTCTCGGTATTACCGACCGCGAGATTCTGGATGCGGTACGGTATCACACCACGGGCCGCGCAGGCATGACGTTGCCGGAAATCGTGTTGTATCTGGCGGATTTCACCTCTGCCGATCGCGATTATCCCGACGTGGACGTGATGCGCAAACTCACACAAGAGGACATGGATGCCGCCATGCGCTACGCATTGGCGTATACGATAGAAGATCTGGAATCGCAAGGGCGCCCGGTGCATCCGGACACGCTCGCGTGCTACAGAGAAAGGGTAGGCGATACGAATGGCTAAGGACAGACGCAAAAAAACCACCGGTCAACCCGTGCAAAAGGGCAAGCTCAACGGCAAACGGCTGATGCTCATTGCCGTGGTGGCTTGCTGTGTGCTGGCGATCGTGTTCGGCATCGTGCTTTTCAACGCGATCCGCAATGCGAACAATAAAAAAGACGGCTCGGAATCGGATGTCAACGTCTTCGATACCACCCCCGTTGCGTTGCAAAAGAAAGTGGCGTATTACGTGGTGGGCTTGCTCGGCGAAACCGAAACCTCGCCGACTCCGACCTTGTTTTTACTGTGCCACGATAAGAAAGCTAAAACGTTGAACGTGCTGGAGGTTCCGCAATCCACTTATCTCGGCGACAGCGAAATCTGGATCGAAAAGAAAGCGGGCAACGTGTGGGGCAATCCGGCACCGCTGGACTGGTGCGATTTTGAGGGCAAACGGCTTTACAAAGCACAAATTCCGGAATGTGAAGCGCAGGGCCATACCGTTTCGCAAAAAATCGGTTCGGCATCGTACAACCTGGTGGCGATCTTCAATGAACAGTACGCCTTGCCGGTGGATGGCTATTTCATGATCCCGCAGGATGCGTTTGTGAAGCTGGTCGATCTGCTGGGCGGCTTGGATGTGAAACTGGATAGTGCCATCACGCTGGGAGAGATCAAATTCACCGCCGGCGTGCGCACGCTGGACGGTGCCGGTGCGCTGCAATATATCACCATGGGCGATACGTCTATAAAAGCCGAACTTTCGCGCATTGAACGGCAGCGTCGTGTGTTCTTTGCCTTGTTCCAGCGCTTGTGCGCCCAAACCGAGGAACAGCTGACAGAGGATTCCTTGATCCCCTTGATGAAAGGCTCCACCCCGCTGCGTACCCGCACCAAGACCGACGATATGCTGGCAATCATCGAAGCGTTCCGCAAGATTACGCCGGATAAGGTAACGGCGATGATTCTGCCGGGTGCGGAAGCGAAGTCGGAGGGCGTTGCGTATTACAGCATTTACCGTCAGCAGCTGATCGAGGTGCTGAATACGTACTTTAACCCGTACGGCGAAGCCATCACCGAAGCCGATGTATTGGTGTCGGAGATCGTGGCAGGCAGTACCGCGGATACGAAACTCCAAACCATGGATCAAATTGCGGTCCCGCAAAACATCCTGGGTGCCGATGAACCAACCGAATAACGGAGAGCATGTATGGAATCAAAGAAACTGGTAGAAGCCATCGTGCAGTCGCTGGATAAACACAAAGCACAGGAAATCCGTGTGCTGGAGGTCAGCGGCGTCACGTCTTTGGCGGATTATTTTGTGATTGCCGGCGGCACCAGCACCACACAGGTGCGTGCGCTGACAGATTATGTGGATACCGATCTGGTAAACCGGGGGATTCACCCGCTGCGTACCGAAGGGTACCAATCGTCACAATGGATCCTGTTGGATTACGGAACGGTTGTGGTGCACGTCTTTTTGGACGCCACCCGCGATTTTTACGATTTGGAACGGCTGTGGCAGGATGCCCGCCCGTTGGATTACACGTTGTTTTTGGAGGATGAGGAATCATGAGAAAATACGATTTTGCCGCAATCGAGAAAAAATGGCAAACCAAATGGCAAACCGAAAACACCTTTGCGGCTTCCTACGATACGGATAAACCGGCATATTTTGCGTTGGTGGAATTCCCGTATCCGTCCGGTCAGGGCTTGCACGTGGGTCACCCGCGTTCGTACACCGCGCTTGACGTGGTGGCGCGCAAACGCCGCATGCAGGGCTACAACGTGCTGTATCCCATGGGATGGGATGCGTTCGGTCTGCCTACCGAAAACTTTGCGATCAAAAACCACATTCACCCCGAAGTGGTGACCGAAAAGAACGTGGCGCGGTTTAAAGCCCAGCTGCAGGGACTCGGTCTGTCGTTTGACTGGACGCGTGAGATCGATACCACCGATCCCGCATACTACAAATGGACGCAGTGGATCTTCCTGCAGCTGTTCAAAAACGGCTTGGCATACAAAAAAGAGATGGCGGTCAACTGGTGTAACTCCTGCAAATGCGTGCTGG